>JBEKSZ010000171.1:0-12233 GCA_049516615.1 Candidatus Acidiferrum sp.
GGCTGCCCACTGCCGGTGCCCATTCCTGACCCCAACGTGGTCGCCTGACGCGGTCGAAAGACACGGTTGCACGGAAGGTAGCGGCGCAACCGTGCGGGCGGGAAGGATCAAGGCTCTGGCGTCCCCCGGGGTTCTCGAGGCTCCTTACCGAGGCGCTGACAGTTCCAGGACTGCTAGATAGTCGTTTGGTTAGTGACGGCGCAGTTACTATATGCTAGCATCCCGTCTGTAATGAACGGCATCAGCAACATCGATTTGGCGGCTTGGGCAACAAGCGTCACGGTGCAATTTTCGCTGCTGGCGACTTTATTTTATCGCCGCCAAGACCGGCGGTTTCCCGCATTCACCATTTACGTGGCGGCGACTTTACTGCAAAGCGTGGCTCAGTTTGCTATTTACGAAATTTGGGGCTTCAAGTCGGCGTCTACCATCTATATTTCCTGGGGAGTGCAGGGCCTCATCATCATTTTACGCTTGCTGGCCATTCTGGAATTGTGCCGCTTGGTGTTCCAGGCCTATCGCGGAATCTGGGTGGTGATCTCGCGAGGACTCGTCGTGCTGGTTACCTTGGTGGCAAGTTGCGCCGTGCTGTTTGGCACCTACAAGTCGGGCCTGGGAATTCTGTCTGCCGACGAAGGCATGGGCCTCGCCCTGGCGTCGGCCGTGGTTGGACTTTTCCTGGCGGCCCGGTACTACAAGGTGCAGGCGCGCGAACCGATTCGCGCGATGGCCATAGGGTTTTTTCTTTATTCCTGTTTTTCGACGCTCAACGACACGATCCTAGAAAAGTGGATGGGCAGCTATGCGCAGCTGTGGAACTTTCTGGGCGTCATGGCCTTCATCGCCAGCCAGGTCGTGTGGTTCTGGGCGCTACGGCGAGCTTATCCGCAGGAGGCCTTCAGGCCGGAACTGCTCCCGGCCGATGTTTATCAAGCGCTCTCCCCGGCAGTAAATTCGCGCTTGCGGTTGCTCAATGAGCGGCTGAGCCGGCTGGCTGGAGTGAAACGGCCATGAGCGCGATTCTCTATATCCTCGGGACCGCATCCGCGGCTTTGCTGGTGCTGTTGTTCTGGGCTCTGCGCGACACCTCGGACGCGCGAGAGAGTGGCCATTCCTTAGACGACTCGAAGCGCCACAACCTGCAATATTTCGCTCAGATTCACCAGGCACTCGGAGATACGGATCGCCAGTTTCTGATAAACAACGCCGGCGCAAAACTAGCTCGTGCGGTGTACCGCGAACGCCGCGGCGTGGCCTTGGAGTTCCTGAAGGCGCTCGACGAAGAGTTCAACTACCTCATGCGCCTGGCCAGAGTGATCGCTTCGCTTTCGCCGGATGTCGAAGCCTTGCAGGAGTTTGAGCGGATCCGACTGAGTGTCGTTTTCCATTGCCGCCTGGAGGCCATTCGCATGCGCCTCGCGTTTGGAGCGCGGCCCCTGCTGGAAATGAATATAGTGAGCGATCTCGTGAGCCGGCTCACTGTCCGCATGGAAACGGCTATGCGGGAACTCGGCGAACGCGCCGCGCTGGCTGCAGAGATGGCCTCAGCGTCCGACAGGGGCGACGTGGGCCTCGGTTGAACGCGCGTCTGCGCCCTCGGCCACTTCCTTGGCCCTCATTGGCAATTCGATGCGGAAGGATGCGCCCCGCGGCGGCACGTTCTTCACGCGAACCGTACCGCCATGCTCGGTAACAATTCCGTAGCAAATACTCAGGCCTAGTCCGGTGCCCTTGCCGACCGGCTTGGTGGTATAGAACGGGTCAAAAACTTTCGAGGGATCCTGGACCCCGGGTCCGCTGTCGGTAAATTCGACAAACAGCACTTCCCCGTCCGTTCCAGAACGCACCCAGAGATCGCCGTCCCGGGAATGTTCGAGGATGGCATCGACGGCGTTGTTGACCATGTTCAGAAACACCTGCTGCAACTGGTGCGGGTCCGCGGCGGTCGGGGGCAGCTCGGGGTCTAGTTCAAGGTGCACGCGAACGTTGCTCATGCGCAGGTCATAATCGCGTAACGCCAGAGTCTCTTCGAGCAACTGATTGAGACGCACCGGTACGCGCTCCGGCTTGTGCTGGCGCGAAAAACTCAGGAGATTCTGCACGATGCGATGTGTTCGCTGCGCTTGCTTGTAGAGTTTGTCCGCATACTCGAGGCCTTGCGGTCCGGTCTGTCCGCTCGAGGTCAACAGCTGGCTGTAGCCGAGGATAGCGGTCAACGGATTGTTGAGTTCGTGGGCCACGCCGGAAATTAATTGCCCGACCGCCGCCATCTTGTCGCTGTGCAGCAGCTGTTCCTGCGTGCGGCGCAGATTTTCGTAGGCTTGGCGGGTCTCTTCGTACAATAAGGTGCGCTGCATGGCGCTGGAAATCTGACTACCCACGGCGATCAACAGATTCACGTCCGCCGGGGAAAACTCCCGCGGGGTGCGGCTACCCACCACCAGGCCACCCTGAATGCGGTCCTTGGCCCAGAGAATGACCACATACGCCGAGGCAATGCCTTCCTTGCGCATCAAGTCGCGCAACAAGGAAGGGAGCGGCAGGCCCTGCACCGAAAGAAACGTGGCGTGCACGGCGGTAATCTGCTGCAGAATCTCCGATGGCAACGTAACCCCCGGGAAAGAGCGGGCATACTCGGAACGCTGGCCCACGGCGGCGACGCGGCGCAGAGTTCTATCTTTTTCTTCGAGGAGATAGATGGAAGAAGCGTCCAGCCCGAACAGTTCGATCATCTGCCGCAGGGTGCGCGCCAAGGAATCGCCGAGGTCCATGGACTCGGTAAGCGTTTGAGCGATGGAATTGAGCACCAGCAGTTCGCGATTGCGCCGCCGGATTTCGCCTTCGGCGCTCTTGCGCTCGGTGATGTCGAGAATGAAGCCTTGATACGCCGTCACTTGTCCGGCTCCGTCGCGCACCGCGCTGCAAGACTCCAGCATGACGCGAATTTCGCCGTCTTTGCGGCGCATCTCAAATTCAAAGTCGGCCACTGAGCCATGCTCGTGCAGCAAACGGCGGAGGCGATCGCGTTCCGACGAGTTGGCGTACAAACGCTCGGAGATATCCAGAGCCATCAATTCTTCCCGACTGTCGTAACCAGTCATGCGCAAGAGGGCGTCGTTGAAATCTAGAAATCTGCCGTTGGGTGTGGAGATAAACACGCCCTCCTGCACGCTGGCCACCAGCGTGCGGTACTTCTCTTCCGCGCGTTTGCGCTCGGTGATGTCCTTCAATACGTGAACCACGCGTTCTGAGGCCGCGGCGGGGTCTCTGAAGGTCGCGCTCGATGCCAGAAAGTAGCCGGAAAGCCAGGGATCGCGCTCCTCGGCTTCACCGGCCAGGCCCTCGCAGTAGGGACACTTGTCGTAGGCCGTCTCCCTGCGCGGGAGAACATCCGCGACGTTGCGCCCGACCAGCGCGCGATAGTCGCGCGCCAACAGTTGAGCCAGCCTCTGGTTTACGCGCAGAATTCGCCCGGTGCGGTCGTGAACGACGATGGGATCGCCAATGGCGTCGAAAGTATCGGCCCACTGCTGCTCCGCGCTGGCGACCTGTTCGAACAGTTTTATGTTTTGCAGGGTCAGACCGAGGAGATTGGAAAGGTTCACGAGATAGGAAATTTCGTCCGGCAGAAATTCCACGGCCCGCGTAGCCCCAACGGAGATAATCCCGAGCGGACCTTCCTTGCCGCGCAAGGCCAGCGTCACCATCTCCTTGATGCCGGCTTCGGCCATGCGGTCTCTCGTCGCGGGATCCTGCTCATCTTCAAATCGCACGCATTGGCAATCTTCCTTCAGGACGTTTCTGGCCCAAGCCTCTTCACGCGGCAGCTTGGCATATTTGGTCAGAAACTCCGTCGAGAAGCCAACCGAGGCACGCACGGTGAGCACCGAGGTTCTGCCTTCATCCTCAAGGAGGCGCACGATACCGTGCGTGCCGCCGAGACTCTCGACCAAATGTTGCAGCACCCCTTCCAGGGCTTGGTCGACGGAGTCGGTGTGCGCGCTGGCGGCCGTGAGCAAGGTCAAGCGGCGCATCTTGTCGTTGATCTCCTCGGTCCGCGCGCGCGCGCGTTCGAGCACCACTACCACCATGGAGATACCCAAGCCAACACCCAGCAAATGGTCAAACGCGACACGCAAAATAAACAGGGGGTGCTCCGGCCACGAGGTCCGGTCAAGGCCGTGCAGACCGGCCAAAAGAAAAAGCCCGGCTAGCAGCCGCATGCCATGACCGGGGCGGCGGGCGGCCCAGCGCCACATCAGCCAGCCGCCAGCGAGGCAAGCCACGCTTTCCAGAATGCTGGTTCCCCAGTGGACGGCGGCAAAGCCCGCACTGCCGCTGCGTTCCCAGTAGTAAATTCCCGCCAGCGCAACACCGACCGCGGAGATCAGCGGCCAGCCTTTGCGGCCGGGCCGGGCGGTCAAGTCAATCACCGAGAGCAGGAAGAAGAACAGCGCCGCCCCGCGGAGCAGAACGGCCGCGATGTTGAGCTCGGGGATGTTGCGAGACAGCTCGGCCACCTCGGCCAGGGAGGCGCAGGTGTAGCACACCCATCCGGCAAGCCACAGACGAAAATAACGGTAATCGTGATCGCGGCGCAGCAGCGCGAAGAGCACCAGCAAGATGATCGACGCGGTGGCCTCAAAAAAGGCGCTGCCGAGCAAGCCCTGATTGTCCAGCAAGGTGCGGCGCCTCCAGCAAGAATGATCCATCCGCAACCGCCCAGTCGCACGGGGTCGAGCAGGGCTGCGAGAACGTTGACGAGAATGCTGCTAGAACTGGATTGTTAAGCCTGTCCCGACGCTAACATGCTGTTTTCTGAATGGGCAAGTGCCCAAGCGGCTGGCTGTGACCTCCCGTATAATGGCTGACAGGAGTGCCCCCGTGGAGATGGAAAACATTCTGGTCGTGGACGACGAAGAAGCCATTCGTGAAGTGGTTTCCACCATGCTTGAATCGAAAGGCTATCGCTGCACGGCGGTGAGCAACGGTCGTGCGGCGCAGGATCAGGTGAAGCGCGTCACTCCGGACCTGGTGCTGAGCGACATGATCATGCCGGAGATGGACGGGATCAAGTTGCTCGACTGGATCCGGCACTACGACCCGGAAGTTCCGGTGATCATGGTCACCGCGATTCACGACATTTCCACCGCGCTCGAGGCCATTCGCCGCGGCGCTTACGATTACATCCTGAAGCCTTTTGAGAAGGATCAGCTGTTCCTCGGCGTCGGACGTGCGCTGCAGCACCGGCGGCTGGTGGCCGAGAACCGCAATTATCAGCGCAACCTTGAGCAGCAGGTCGAAGAACGTACGGCGCAGTTGAGCGGGGCGCTCTCGCAACTCGAGCAGTCTTACGACGACACCCTGGAAGCGCTCGGTAGCGCGCTGGACTTGAAAGACGCCGAGACGGAAGGTCACTGCCAGCGGGTGACGGCGTTTACGATCTCGATTGCGAAAGCCATGGCGGTGCCGAATCCCTATTTACCAGTGCTGGCGCGCGCCGCGTTCCTGCACGATATCGGCAAGATGGCCATTCCCGACGGCATCTTGCGCAAACCCGGACCGCTCGATGATGCCGAGAAAGAAATAATGCGCCGGCATTGCCAGATCGGTTATGACATGCTGATTCGTATTCCGTTCTTGCGCGACGCTGCGGAGATTGTGCTGGCTCACCAGGAGTTTTTTAATGGTACGGGTTATCCGCGCGGGTTGAAGGAAGAGCAAATTCCGCTGGGTGCCCGCATATTTACCGTGGCCGATTCGCTGGACGCGATGATTAGCGACCGACCTTATCGCAAAGCTCTGCCCATGAACCACGCCCGGGAAGAGATTCGCCGCTGCGCCGGGACGCAATTCGACCCTAAGGTTGTGGACGTGTTCCTGTCCATTCCCGACCAGCACTGGATCGACCTGCGGCAGAATCTCGGGTCGCCGTTTCGTTTGGCCCACTTAAAGAGCGCTATGCGGAGTCCGGTGAACGCCTAGCCCTCCGCACCCAGATGCGGAGGATCTAGGCGTCGCACTGCCCTCGCTGAAAATCCTCAGGCGTTTGGTCACGCCCAGCCGTTCAATTTAAAGACCTGTCCTGCGACCCTGCGCGGCCACAGGCACGCGAACTTTCCGAACTTGTTGTCAAATTGCTACATCCACGATAAAGTTCCGCAATCTGAAATGTGGATACCAGATTTAATATAACGTTAGGAAAATCAGCGCCTCGTAGTTCGCACGCCTGCAGCTATGGACTTTGCTTTGTGCAGGATAGCGATCAAACACTTTTTGGTTGCTGGCGTGCATCATCGGCGACGGGATTTCGCAGGATCTCGTTCGGCCCAGGGGCCGGAGGGTGTCGGGGCTGATCGGCAGAGATACAAGCATCGCGCGAACGCGAAGGAATTGGCTTCCACAGGGAATGTGGTTTTCGTGCTATCAAATGACAACGCCGCAACGGGGGAATGAAATGAGGGAAGCGCACAATAGATTGATGACTGTTCGCGTGTTCGTGCTGGCCGTTGCGATTCTATTGTCGCTCGCAGGGCATCGCACCATGGGCCAGGCGACCTCCGGCGTTACCGGCGTGGTTACGGATCAATCTGGAGCATCGATCTCCGGGGTGCAGGTCACGCTAACAAACCCGCAGAAGGGATTTGAAGCGCGGACGACCACGAATGACGAGGGGATCTATCAGTTTCGGTTAGTGCCTCCTGGCGGCGGATATCAGCTGACCTTTACAAAAGACAGCTTCAACACCCTCACGCTGGACAAGTTGGCGCTCGGTGTCAGCGTTACGGAGACCAAAGACGTGCATCTCGTCGTTGGCTCCGCGCAACAGCGCATCGAGGTCACCGTGCAGGGTGAAGGTTCCCTGAATACTACCGACGCCAGCATCGGTCAAGTTATTGAAACCCGACAAGTCCAGGATCTCCCGATCCAAATCCGCACCAACGCCGCCGGCCTGCTCGCCTTGCAGCCCGGCGTGCAAGCCGACTCGAGCGCCGCTGGCGACCAATACGGATCGGTCACGGGTGCACGCGCCGACCAGCAGAACATCACCGTGGATGGGCTGGACGTCACCGACGAAACGATCGGCCAGGCCTTCACCACCGTCGGCCGCGCCCCCGTCGACTCTATCCAAGAAGTCCGCGTTATCGTCGGCAATTCCGACAGCACCTTCGGCCGCAGTAGTAGCGCTCAGGTCGACCTGGTCACCAAGAGCGGCTCCAACGAGTTTCATGGGTCGCTTAGCGAATACAACCGCAATACCGACCTGACCGCCAACACCTTCTTCAACAACGTCAACGGTGTTCCTCGCGCCCCGCTGGTCCGTAACCAGTACGGCGGCAATGTCGGCGGTCCCATCAAAAAAGACAAGCTCTTTTTCTTTTTTGACTATGTGGGCCTCAAGCAAAACGCCAACGCCCATACAATCCAAGATGTGCCTGTGGCTGCGGTGCGCGCTGGCGGCCTGAACTATATCAACAGCAATCCGGGCTGCACTTCCTCGGCGCGTTTGAATACCGACCCCAGCTGCATCACCACTCTAACTGCCTCGCAAGTCGCGACCCTCGACCCCCAGGGCATCGGTGCCGATCCAGCACTTCTCGCCCTCTTCAATTCCCGTTATCCCCTTCCCAACGACCCCTCTGCGGGCGATGGTGTCAATACCGAAGGCTATCTCTTCAACGCCCCCGAACTCCTCCGCGAAAATACCTTCGTCGGCAGAGTCGACTTTAACCTCACCTCCAAACAGACCATCTTCGCGCGCGGGACCTGGGATCGCGACAATAACACCGAAACCAGTCAACAATTCCCCGGCGATCCCACCGATCTCATCGGCGAAATCAATCACAACCGTTCTTTCGTCGTCGGCTACACCTACCAACTCAGTCCGAACCTGCTCAACAACGTGTATGCCGGCCTCACCCGACAACTCCTCAGCTTCCCCGCCGACTTTGCCCCCTCGTTTCCCAACTCCTTCGGTTTCGGCCAAAACACTGATTTAACCGCTCCATACGGCAGCTTCAGCTCTCAGGCCCGTAACGTTGCCGTCCCCGAAGTCCGCGAACAGCTGTCCTGGTCGAAGGGCCGCCACTACATGGTGTTCGGCATCGACATGAAGTTCATTCGCGAATTCTCTCAGCTCAACAATAGCTTCAACTTCCCCACGATCGGCATGGGCGGCCTTATCAATGAGCTCAGTCCCAACCTGCGTCCTGCGGATATCAACCAAGACCAGGTCTCCATCAACGAGTACGACGGTTTCTTTCCCTTGCTCCTTGGCCGTTTCGCTTCCACCTCCGCTAACTACAATTACGACGTCGCCGGCAATCCTCTCCCCGTCGGCAGTCCGGCGAACCGCAACTACGTCTACAACGAATACGAACCTTTTGCTCAGGACACTTTCAAAATTCGTAAGGACCTTACCATCACCGCTGGATTGCGCTGGCAGTACCACGCCGTCCCGTACGAGCAAAACGGCTTCGAATCCATCGCCAATATTGACGCCAACAACCTATTCACGGCCCGCTACGACGCCGCTCTCGCCGGCAACGAAGGCAACACCGCCGCTCCGCTCGTCAGCTATATCCTCGCCGGCTCCAAAAATGGCGGCCCCGGCTACTACCACCCCGATTACAAAGACTTCGCTCCCAAGCTCGGCATCGCCTATTCCCCGTCGTTTACCGATGGGCTGCTCGGTGCTCTTTTTGGCGACCACAAAACCGTGGTTCGCGCCGGCGGGAGCATCGTCTATGATCGCATCCTCAATACTCTCGAATTCGAACTGGACGAGGAAAACTTTCTCTTCAGCAATAGCGTCCCGCAGGAGTTTGGAACCGGCGGCGATCCCACCACATCGTTGGCCACCGACCCTCGATTCACGGGTATCGCATCCTCTCCAGTGGTCACGGCCTCGCCCATCCCTCGGCCCTATACGCCAAACGTGGACGGCTCGGGCAATCCTATCGGCCTCGCCGGCTTGGGCGGCTTTCCCAATTTTTTCTCTTTTAACCAGAATTTAAAAACTCCCTACGCCATCACCGCCTCCTTTGGCGTTCAGCGCGAACTTCCCGGCAATGTCATCCTCGAAGTCGATTACTTCGGGAGGTTCGGTCGCAGGCTTGCCGCCATCGGTGACGCGGCCCAGACAGTGAACTTTAAAGATGCCGCTTCCGGGCAATTCCTCTACAACGCTTTTGCGAACGTCCAAAAACAGGTACAGAGTGGCGTCGCTCCCGGAGCCGTGACGGCCCAGCCATGGTTCGAAGACCAGCTTTCCGGTCAGCTCGCCAACTACGGTCTAACCTGCCCAGCCACGGGTCCGCTTTTTGGCCTTCCTTCGGGCAACTGCACTCAGTTGGCCGCCCAACTGGCCTCCTCATATTTCCCCGTCGGCGACGTTTCGAGTGCCATCCTGACCCTCGCGGAGACTGGTGTTCTACCTCCCAACAGCGGTCTTGACGCCCAAACCGGCTCCGCCGGCTACATCGGCAACTACGGGAACTCGAGCTACAACTCTTTGCTGGTCACCATCCGCAAGAAGTTCTCCCACAACCTGACCGCCGACTTCAACTACGCATTCGCCCACTCCATCGACAATGTCTCGGACATTAACAATAGCTTCGTGGATTTTACTTCCTCTGGCGAAGGCTTGATTTGCGATCTCCGCAATCTCCACGTCTGCCGCGCCAGCTCCGACTTCGACGCCCGCCACACGTTTAACGCGAACTATATCTATACTTTGCCAATCGGCACGGGTCAGCGCTTTCTTGGAGGAGCAAGCAAAGCCCTAAATGAGTTGGTCGGCGGATGGGGAGTCTCGAGCATCATCACGTGGCACTCCGGCTACCCCTTTTCCGCCAACTCCAACACCTTCCCGATCGACTTCACCATGAGCGCTCCAGCCGCATTTGACGGCAACGCGCAAGCCATCAAGCCCGGCATTCATACCGAAAATGGCCAGGTCCAATTCTTTGCTGATCCGACCGCCGCCAACAACGCCTTCTCCTATCCCTTCGGTGGTGGCACTGGCTCCCGCAATGCCCTTCGCGGCCCCAACTACTCCGACGTGGACATGGGACTGTTCAAAAACTTCGCCATGCCCTGGTCCGATAAGCAGAGACTCCAGTTCCGCGCCGACGCTTTCAATGTCTTCAACAACGTGAGCTTCGCCACTCCCGGCAACGGCTTCAACACCGGCGGCTTCGGTGTCCTCACCTCACAAGAGAACTCCCCGCGCGTGCTGCAGCTCTCCCTGCGCTTCGACTTTTAGACCCGAGACAACCAGGGAGCCGGTCGCGACCGGCTCTGTGCTTCACGACCGCCTAGGTATCAAAGTGGTTAGACAGCTGACATTCGCCGCCGAGTTTTGACGAGAAGGTCGCTGTCGCCGAACTCGTACCCGGTACGCCTTTCTCGGTACGAGGGAAATCAGCTTAAAGCGAATCGCAGCGTACTCCGAATTCCGTTCGCAAACACTTCCCCAGAAACAATAAGACTCACGACCGCATGGCCGCCTGAGGCCAAGTCATAGAAGTGCCCGGGATGCACGAGCACACCCTCGGCATTAAGAAGATCGCTGGCGAACTCCGCGCGCGGGTTATCGCCAAGCGCCCGCCGCCATCGCATAACCGCGCACCATCCGCCTTCGACTGAGAGCCGCGAGAGGCCGTGGTCCGGGGCTAGCTGCCGGTCGAGCTCGTCCAAATTCTGCCGTATGCGGCCGCGGAGTTGTTCTTGAAAGCTGTGGCGGCCGTACAATAAGGCCGGAAGCGCGTGCTGCACGGGCGCGTTCATCGATAAGTATGTGTCGGCGATGACTTCCAGCCGCGCTAGCGCCTCGCGTTTCGCAGTCGCTGGCCCGCCGGCGACGAGCCATGCGGCCTTCATCTGGGGAAGCCCGCAGATCTTGGAGACGCCGCTCAACGTGAACGTCAGCGCTTGGGCATTCGTCGCGAACGATTGGTGCAACGGCGCCCTCTCTCTGTGCGGCGTCGCTATGTGCGGCACGTTGTCCGCAAAGGCGTAGTCCAGGAACACCTCGTCCGCGATGATAGCCATATCTCGCGCGGCGCAAATCTCATTCAAGCGCGCCATTTCCTGCGGTTTGGAGAAATTTCCCGTGGGATTATTGGGATTTACCACGATTACGGCGCGCGTGCGGTCTGACAGCGCCTGCCCGAGCGCATTAAAATCCGTCTGCCAGCCGTGATCGTAGAAGAGCGGATAGCGGACCAGGCGCACATCCGCCAGATCTGCCAAGAAATCAAAGAGCGGGTAACTGGGCTGTGGAACCAGCACTTCGTCGCCCGCGTTGCACAGCAGGCGAAACACGAACGAGTAAGCTTCACTCGTGCTGGTGGTCAGCACCACGCTATCCGGAGAAACGCTGTCTCCGCGCTCGGCGTAATACTCGCAAACCGCTTGGCGCGCGGGCAGCAGGCCGAGCGGCTCCGGCTCATATGTCAACGACAGAGGATTGCTCAGCGCTGCAAGGATCGCGTCGCTATTGAAGGTGAACCCGCACTCTGTGGGATTCGACACGGTCAAATCCAGCACTGGCTTGCCCGCTGCTCGACGCTCGGCCAGGGCCATGCTCAGCGGGTTCGGCGTCAAATCCCAGTTAGTTCGATTCGCAAACAGAGAACCTGCTTCCGTCGCACAGGATTCGCATCCTGTGCGCTGCGTCACAAAGGAAACGTCCCGTCAGCGCGAGCGTTGTTTCTGCAGGTAAGAAGCTCGACTGGGTTTGTTTTTTTCGAACTACGATTGCGCGCAGTCTGAATTACTGGTCACCCGAAACGGTCAAGAACGCGATTGCCGTTTGAGGCTCCTCCCGCTACTTGCCAAGATACAACAGCGCCAGCAGAAATACCCAGAGCGCGTCCATGAAATGCCAGTAGTGCCCAACGATCTCGGCCGCGACCGCGCGCGATACCTTGGCCTTCTCAAAGTTCCTTAGGGCCACATACAGCAGGGCACCAACACCACCGAGCAGATGCAGTCCGTGCAGCCCTGTAAAGACATAAAAAAAACTGCTCCCCGGATTGCTGGCTACAAAAATTCCCTGCAACAACAACTGCCGCCATGCCACCACCTGCCCGACCAAAAACAGCAGGCCGAGAAACGTGGTTCCCGTCCACAGGGCACGGAACCCCCGGAGATCATCATTCCCCAGTCGCCGCCGTGCCAGCTCGAGCGTGAGGCTGCTGAGCAACAACACCGCCGTATTCACCCAC
>JBEKSZ010000172.1:0-12218 GCA_049516615.1 Candidatus Acidiferrum sp.
TTCTGCCAGCCCTTCTCGCTCCAGACCATCCATTCGTTGGTCTCGCTAACCCAGCGAATCAGGTGCCCAAATTTCTTTACTAAGCGTTCGCCGTTGCCCGTGTCTTGGTCTTCAAAACTAAACTCTTCGTTCTGGGGCTTTGCGCTCACATGTGCAATGTCGTCGGACGCAGGTTCATCGCTGTCAACCACCTGCTCAATATCAAATGCTGGATCACTGAGGAGGAGCACCGGATCGTCTTGTCGGTAGATGTAGCTGTCCCAGGGCTCCCAGTCTGGAGATTGTTCCTGCATCATTTCTTCAAATTCGATTCGACTGTTAACTCCGCAGGCGTGGCAAACGAAACCGTATCCCTGTCCACTGAAAATAAATTTCGTAATCCCGGCAGCTAGAGTGCTCTTCCGTGCTTCCTTGCGGCACAAGGGGCAATCGTCAACGACAACATGCAAGACGCCACCGACAACGCCCGTTTTGTTCTCGCAGCAGTCGTTGGACTCCAGAAAGTCCTCCATACTAAAGTCTGGATGGAAGTCGGTGCGGGTCGCCTCGGACTTTTGATAAACCTTTGGGGTCTCGCCGTTCGCTTTAATCCATGCCAGCAGTTCAGGGGCGATCCCTATCCGCATCATCGATCCGGGCACTCTGGGTTTGTAAACGCCACCACATTTTTTGCCGTCTGCAAATCGCTCTGCCGTAGGGGCGGCCACACTCTGGTTATGGAGTTTGAGTTCGAGAATTTTTCCGGAACTCCTATCGCCCTTTACCCGGTAGACATCGATCAGGTTCCCTAACCCGTCCGTTTCGGCGTCATGCAGCCCGTGATGGTGGGTGCCGCCCGAGGGCGTATCAACGCAATAGTAGCCATCCAACCATTCCGGCTTGAGTCCCCGAGCCTCACAGGCATCCGGGTCGTCAAGATCGAGGACGAAAGAATGCCCTCGTTTGGCGACTGTCACAAAGCTATGACCGTCTTTCAGCCAATCGATTAGTGTCAGCTTGTTGCCTGTGGCGAGATTTTGCCAATCGCCCCAGCGAGAACTGCTCATACCCAATTGGCAGCCGACAAAGATCATGCGCTGATCTGCAAGATGCTCTATCTCAGAGAAATCCAAAGAAGTTGTTTTAGGGAATTGAACGTCCATTTTGACCCCGTGTTTTTAAATTTCGACCCGTTCTCCGCGAGGTGATAAGGGACGGGAAACAGGGTCAGTGAAAACCCGTCCCCACCGTTTTGCGATTCCGGTGAACCGCCGCGTACATAGAAGGGGTCTGCTAGTCGGCAAACTTGAGAACATGCGAGTGACAAGTCCGCAGTCTCCGTCCTTCTGTACTTAAATACTGGGGCCGCACGTGGGCTCATCGATTCGGGGTTCTGATATCGTAGGGCTTGCAAGGTATGGGCAAAAAATCACAACCAACGACCCTTCCCCAACCACCCCTGACTCCGGAACGGGCCGTACGGGTAGGGCATCTGCGTATTACGGTTCCACAGATGGTCATCATCACCGCGCTGCCTTTCATCGGAATCGCTCTGGGGGGTTCCTTTGGCGGATATATTTGCTTTATCCTCGGCTTCATCCTCTGCTGGCTTTGGTGGTCGGTGTCCATCCCCAGGTGGAGAGAGTGGGCTCGTCGAAGCGGCGCAGACCCAAGGCGTACGCAGCTTCTAGCGGAGCGTGGCCGCTGCCCATTGGTGTGGCGACGGGGTTGCATTTTTGAGAAAACCGAAATCCCGCCCCGTAAAGATATTAGCTAGAAATTCAAATTCCGATACGTTGATACATTGCTGCCGCAACGCTAAATGCCGCCGTCATCCGCTGGCTCTCGCGTCGTTCAGAATCCTCTCCACGGCCTGCGGCAACACGTCTACCAGCAAATGCTCCAGATATTGTCCGCTGGTATTGAGCCGAACCTTGCAAAGCATGCACCCAGGGGCCATGACTCCGGTGCCGCCCTCGGCCATTGACCGCTCCTCGCTACAAAAATAATCCTTTTGATGTTTGCGAAGTTCTTGTTGGAGCTTAGAAATAAACTCTTGGCGTTTCACCGGAATCTCTTTTCCGGCAGAGGCAGGAGGGAATACTTTTGCTGATTGCGAGACCGTCGTCAAGCCCGAGCCTACCAAAACTGCGGCCGTCCAAAACTCGGCCGGAAGAATAAGCGAAAGTCGTGCAAGCCATTGAAAGTATGAACCTTAATAATTCGGATGATGAAATTCAAGAGCCCAGTGTCTCTCATCTAAAGATATATCTGGTCAGTAAGCCCTGCGGAGAGCAGGCGTGGATGAAGAAAGTTATGAATCAAAAACTCATCATCGGAAAAAGGTACCTCGTCAAAATCTGGTACGAGACAGCTTGGCTCGGTAGCCCGTGTTGGCACGAATCGAAGAAGTGGGAGGAAGCCGTTTACGAGGGCGTGGGGACTCCCAAGTACGTCCATGGAGCGGCGCACATGTTCGCCACTGTTAAGCCGCACTTCGATAGTTACGGCAGGCTCACCAGGCTTGGCGTTCCGGAAGGCGGCATCGAGCGGAGCGTCAGGGAGATTCCCGCCCCCGACACCCGGGGCAAGGCGCTCCGCAATCACTGGCGCAGCTCGGAGCGCCAGGGCAAGCTCGACGCCGCCAAGCGTGAGGAGCTACAGGCGCAGCCCGATTGGAATTGGAAATTCGAATCCTTCACGTCCGAAGAGCAGGCACAGATGCTCGCTGACCTCCGGGCGTTCTGCAAGCTGCTCATGGACAAGCACCTTTTTCTCGTCGGCTACAAAATCGTGATTCGCAAGGACGGGCTCAAGGGGCCATATTTGGCATATTGCAGCGAGAGTCAGAAGGAAATCGGATTCATCCCGTCGCACGCCGCCGCCATCTACTACGACGCAGATAAGGTAGAACAGACGCTCCGGCACGAGATCGCCCATGCGCTTTGCCCTAAAGACGAAGGTCACGGAGAGTTGTGGGTGCGCAAGGCGTATGAACTCGGTTGCCGGGGTTTTCACGGGGCTAAAACCAAGGTTGTCGAGAAGGTTCTGGAGGAGGCGGGTGCTCCCGCAGGAACGTACCACTGCCGCCGGGGCTGTTCCGTAACCGTTGTGGAGGAGCAGGCAGAGGCATAAATTTATGGCATATCGAAAAGCATATAAATTGGACATCGACGATGAAGTACTGCGTCGTCTTTCCTCTGAGGAATGGGAATCAATCGACGATCTCCAGCGATGGACTGGATTCCGCACGGGGACACTCCGCAACAGCCTTCGGCGCCTTTGCGAAGAGGGACTTGCCGAGCGCAGGTGGGACGGCAACGCACGTTTTGGACGGTATGTCTATTCCGTACGAGAGGAGCGTGCAGCATGACCAGGGAAGAAATACTGGAGCGTCTCCGTCTAGCGAAAATACGAGACGAAGAGCAGATCAAAGCCGGAAAACTCATCAAGTGTCCATTCTGTCGGCAGCACCAGAAGATCGTAAACGGAGTCGTCATCACCCACCACGATTTGATGGCGGAAGACATCGATGTTCCGTGCAAGGGGTCTCGCAGGGCTGTGAAAACGTCGAACAAAAAGCGGAGCTAAGAAAGGCCGCCGCTTGACTGGGGCGGTCGTGATGTCGTTGGAGCCTTGCTCCTCGACCATAGGAGGTCAACAATGTTGATCCATACGATGAGGTGCTGAGGCGCTACAACCCTTCCGCTATAACCGCCAAGCAGTTCGAATCAAATGGAACGAAGCAGGAAAAAATACCCGTAAAGCGCACGCCCTTGCCTTCAAGTGCGCCCCCTACTAGACTGCGCAAATGCACAGGGGCGGTCGATTCAACAGCGCCACGGAGAAAATCCATGTCGCGTCGAGTTATCGTCTCAGCAGGACACACGGAGCCTGAAATCAGGCAACGTGGTTGCGTCTATCAGAAAGGACAGAAAAAGACAGACCCGTGGATTCCCGAAAAAAGGGCCTACGGCTTCTACCGAGTTGACGTACCCGGAGAACCCAGGCAAAAAGAAGTTCGGGTTCCGCTTGGATTTCGCCGGGATAAAAAGAGCGCCGAGCTTGAACTCCACCGACTAATGCAAGAGGCTGGTGCGCTCGACCCGGAGAAAATTCGGGAACGCATCACCCCAGCAACACCCTTCCGCAGGCAAGCGGAGTGGTGGATGCGGGAGATAAAAGCGGAGCGTATCCTCAATAAGAAGACGCGAGAGCTAATCGGCGAACGCACCATTGATTACTACTCGACGGCGATCGCTTATCTGAATGGAGTGGTCGGCGACAGCCTTTAACCGCACTCGACAACCCTCAGGCGCGAGACTTGGTGGCACAAATGAAATCCGAGACCAAGCCAACTGGTTCGAAACGCTTCGGGGATTCAGGAAAGACGATTTCAGAGTATTTCAGGGTCTTCCGGGAGGTCGTCGCGTCGGCGCGGGATGAAAAGCTAAAGCCACTTTATCCTCGGGAATGGGACTTTGCGTACATCGGCGTTCCCAAGGTCAACAAGCGGAAGCAGCATCGTCCCACGCTATCGGGGGAAGAGGTGACGCACATCGTTGCCAAAGCGAAGGGTAGATACCAGGTAGGAGCGGCCCTATTTGCTGGCAGCGGTGTTCGGTTATCCGAGCTTCTCGCTTTGCGGATCGAGCAGCACGTATCCGATGACCGGACGACTATATTTATTCGCCATCAACGTTGTAAAAAAGGAAACATTGTCAAGTTCAAGTTAAAGACCGACGCCGCCTATCGTGACATCGACCTTTGCTCAGCACTTGCCAAAATGCTGGACGGCTATATTGGGGATCGCAAAAAGGGTTTCCTCTTCCAGACCCGAAGCGGAAAGATGCTTTCACCCGAGAGCTTCTACCGTGACGGGTTGAAGACCATCTTCAAACGGATGGGGAGGACTCGTGTCGGTTTCACTGCGTTCCGCCGATTCCGTGAATCCATCCTGCTCAGATCGGAATGTCGCCAAGTCCTGATTGACTATTGGATGGGGCACGAGAATCCCGACATGAGCGCACGGTACGGACGCCAGCTTCTTGAGGACGTGATGTACCGGAAGGTGTGGGCAGAAAAGGTAGGACTCGGCTTCGAGCTTCCGCAGGCGTCGAAGCCAAAGTCGCAAGCGTCAGAAACGCCCGCAGGCGTTAATTGCGCTACGTGCGCTACAGAATCTGTAGAACACGTTTCCGTCGCAAATGCGTAAGTGTATGAGAGGGAAGGAAAAAATGGTCGGGGCGAAAGGATTTGAACCTTCGACCTCCTGGTCCCGAACCAGGCGCGCTAGCCAGGCTGCGCTACGCCCCGACAGAAACGGCCGAGCGATGACTGATGGCTGGCCGACGTTCTTAGAATAGCACAGCAATGGCAGGCAGACCACGGGAGCATGTGGCGATTGTGGCGATTTGTGTTTGCAACTGTAGCGGCTTCATCCGCGCCGTGGTAGTTGAGGGTGGCAGCGAGCAAACGGCTTGGGAAGCGTGAGTTGGAAGAAGGTTTGACGCAGAAACTCCGGCGGTTCCGGATGGTGTGCCGGGGAAAGCCGTAGAGTTTGCCGCCGGTGGGACAGAAATCGGGACAGTCTCGCCGTGCCCTAACGTGTTCTGTGCAAAAGGAGTCGCCGGGAAGTTTACGCTTCCCGGCCGGTGGGCGAAGAAACAGAGTTGGGCGAATCAGAATTCGTAGCGCAGCGCGAACTGCATTACGCGGGGATTGGTGTTCAAGCGCGAGTAGTTTCCAAATTCCGAGCCGGAGCTGTCGAGTGAGTCGTCGATGCTCTGAACGTCAAAACCGACGTGGTTGGTGACATTGAACACTTCCCAGCGGAACTGCAGGCTGTGATGTTCCGACCAAGGCATGATCCAGCGTTTTCCGAGGCCCATATCGATGCCGAAAAAGCCAGGGCCGCGTAGATTGTTGCGCTGTCCCGCCTGGCCGGGAAGGGGTTCGACGAAGTTATTTTGAGCGGCGGAGCCGAGCCCGAAGGCGTTCACCACGCTGGGGTCGCCGGCGCTCTTGAAAATCCCGGTGGTGACGGGTGCGGTCTGATAAGCGTTGCCGGAGAGGTCCCAGTCGGTGGGCCACTGCGCACCATTGAAGACGCTGAAGGGAAAGCCGCTAGTCAGGCGGAACAGACCAGACAGTTGCCAGCCACCAATGATGGCGTTTTGCCAGCCGTTGGCGGAACTGCCAAACGTTTTATTTTTGCCGAAAGGAAGTTCGACAACCCAATCGGCAGTGAACTGATGGGTGGCGTCAAAATCGGAGACACCGCGGAATTGGTTGGGATCCCAGGCGTTGATGATCTGCGAGCCGGTACCGCCAATGGTTCCAACTCTTTCGGCATCGGACGCAAGGTCGATGGACTTGGAGAACGTGTAGTTGAAGTCAAATTGCACGCCGTGGGACATTTTGTGCTGTAACGAGACCTGCATGGCGTTGTAGTTTGAGCGACCGCTAGACTTCCACATGTAAGCGGTTGCGAACTGGGGGTTGTAGTAGGTGAACTGGCCTGTGGCGGGCAGGTAAGAGTTTCCGGAAACCCCGGGGATGCCGAAGTAATCCAGGTCTAGGAGTCCGGTGGTCTCGTTCAAGTTGCTGCCGCAGAAGAGGTCGAAGACGGCGAGAACCGGGTTGGTGGTCATCGTGGGGCCGACGGTCGGAGATGGAGGCTGGCAGCCGCCCGAACTGCCAAGCGCGTATTGGTCGCCGGGTGCCACGGGAGAAAGTACGTCCTGCCAGTATTTCACAACGTTGGCCGGCAACAGAGAATTGTTAAAGGTCAGATCGTTTATGGCTTTTCCACCTTGGGCGGCGGAACGATAGAGCTTGGCCAAGGCGTCGACGGCCGTGAAATAGCTGACTCCCGAGCCAGGGTCTGTAAAATTAAGTGGGGTGGCAACGTCCAGTTGCTGCAGGAGGCGCCTGCCGAGTCGCCCAACGTAGGCGGTCTCGAGTACGAAGCCACCCTTGATCTCGTGAGAGATAGAAAAATCCATGGTGAAGGCATATGGGGTTTTGAGGTCGTGGTCGATGGTGGAACCAATCGAAAAGGTTCCGGTCGGATAGACCTGGGGGTAAGAAGCGCTGGGCGGGGGCAGGAAGATCGTCTGACCGTTGTTGTCGGTGGTTGGAATGCTATTGACATTGGTCAGTCGCGGAGCAGAAGAGACGGTCTCAAAGCCGGCGGGGTTGGACAACTCCGTCGAAAGGCCAAAGGATCCGTACTGGCTGAAGTCGTCGGCAATGCCCTGACCGAAACGGTCATAGATCGTGCTGAAGCCACCGCGAATGGAGGTCTTGCCTTCGCCAAAAAGAGCGCCCAGGAGACCGTCACTGTAGCGGGGCGCCCACGCGAAGGCCAGACGCGGACCAAAATCCTTGGGATCCCAGTTGTAGTAACCGGAAGTGCCATTGGCGGGGCCGGACCAGTTGAAACCAACAAGTGGGTCGTCGCTCGACGGGAGGCCATTAAGACCCTCCAAACCGCGATTCTCAAACCACTTTTCCATGTCCACGGTGGGCGAAACCTGCAATTTGTTGGTTTCCCACGGCGGAGAATACAGGTTGTAGCGGAGACCCAGGGTCAGAGTAAGCGAGGGCTTAACTTTCCAAACATCCTGCGCATAGAATTCGTAGCCATCGATGGCGAAGCGGCGATCAATGGGCGCGCCTTGGGCCAGAGCCTGGCCAGCTCGGTTGAAGTTATAACGGGCGTCGTCCTCGGTGACCATGCCGAGCAGGGTGGTGATGGGATAATCGTACGAGTTGGCGAAGTTCGGGTCCACGCCCGGAAGACAGTTGCCGCCGGGGCAATAATTGCTGGGGTTTAGCGGGGAACCTGAGCTCCCGGCATAGCCCGAAGTATCGGTCCAGGAAGCGTTGGCGCTGCCATCGCTGAAGGAAGTCGAGGTGCTCTGGCTGGTAGTACGGATGATGGAAACCTGGGTGCCGAATTGCCAGGTGTGCTTGCCATGGATCCAGGAGACGTCATCCGTGTAGTTATTGATGGGGCGCTGGAAATCGTAGGTGCGGGTGACAGCTCCGGTCTGGTCGTTCAAGCCGCGAAAGTAAATCACGGTTTGATCGGAGTTGCCGTTGTCGCCGACGCTCTGGCGCACGAAACCGTAGCGGAAGGTATTGAGCCAGTTGTTGGTAATGACAGCGTTGTAGTTGACGACGATTCCCTTATTGTAATAGACGAAATCGTTTTCCGAAGGTTCGCCAGGAAGATAAGGCTGCATGGCGTAGTTTTCATTGCGCAGCGCGCCCATAACGGAAATGTGCTGCTTGCCATCGCGGGTGATGTTGTAATCCATTTTGGCTATATACACATTCTCGTTGTCAGAAATGGGAGCGCTGAAATTGTAGCCCACGTAGTTGAGACCATCGCCAACGGAATTGGTGTTGGAAATCGGATAGCTCTGGAGATATTTGAGTACGGCGGTGTTCGCGCCCAGGCCCAATGGATCAATGCCCGACAAGGTAGAAGACGACATTGCGTAATTTCCTGGAGCTGCACTGAAACTCTTTCCGTCCACGCCGGTGGCGTTGTTCCCCGGGCAGACTTGAACGGCGGTTTCGATCACGTTTCCATTCGCGTCCAGTATGGGCGCGCACTGATATTGCAACACCCCGTCGCGCAACGACTGGGAAGGGACCGTCGCAGTCTGGCTGACGGCTTCCGCGCGCCGCGTGGATTCGACGTTCAAAAATAGAAAGAGACGGTCTTTCTTGATAGGACCGCCGATGGAACCGCCAAAAATATTGCGAATGAGTTTGTCGGCCTTGTTGCACTGGCCGTCAGAGAGCGGGATGCTGTTGGCAAGGCAATTGTCTATTTGGGCGGCCTTTACAAAGTAGTCGTTGGCGCTGGTTAAGGTGTTGCGATTGTACTCGTAGAGCGAGCCGTGGTAGTTGTCGGTGCCGCTTTTGGTGATCAGAGAGACTTGGGCACCGGAGGCCACGCCTTCATCGGCGTTGTAATTGGAAGTGGTGACGCGAAATTCCTGCACGGAATCCAGAGTTACCGGCAGGACGGAAGTGAAGGCCGCGCCGCCTTCGTCGTTCGAGGGAATGCCGTCGACGGTGACGTTGCTTTCGTCGCTGCGCGCGCCATTCACCGCGCCCTTGCGCGTATCGAAGTCGGGAATGTCGCTACGACTGCTCGGATAGGCCACGCCGGGCTGCAAACTGAGGAGTTCCGCGACGTTGCGGCCTTCAAGGGGCAGCTGCTTGACCTGGTCTTCGGTAAAGGCATTGCCAAGAGAGGCGTCGGTGGTATTCAGCGTTTCCAGCTGGGCATTGACTTCGACGGTCTGCAGCCCGGAGCCGACCTCCAAAGTGACATCCTGTGTGGCCGGGAGATTGACCTGCAGTTGCAAGTTACGCTGCTGGTATTTGTGGAAGCCGTCTTTTTCGACCGTCAGGCTGTAGGTATCGGGAGGCAGCGAGAGAAATTCGTAGCCGCCCGAGGCGCCCGTGGTGGTGGTACGAGCTAAACCGGTGTGGGAATCGGCAAGGGTGACTTGGGCGCCGCCGATTGCTGCGCCGGATTTGTCGAGCACGGTGCCGCGCAGAGAGGCGGTACTGAGCTGCGCGTGGGCCAGACCTGCGGTGATCAGTAGCAACAGAATCGAAAGCAAAGAACTCTTAACAATGGCGTAAAAACGCATCAGCGGTTCCTTTCGCGCACCAACTCAAGTTTTGGAGTGGAAAGGAAATGCGTGCGCTTGAATGCGCACCGGAAGCCGCAACCTGCAGGGCAACAGAGATGAAAAAAGAAAAACTACGCCCCGGCAACCTAAATCCCAACCACTCGCTGAAAACGAAAGTGGGAGAGTTTTAGTACAAGGCGCCTGGAGTGTCAAGGGATGTTGTGGTGATGCAATGGATAAAGAAAAGTGATGGGGGGGGAAGCAGGCCCGAAATTACCGGGGCTGACCCCATTCATGGAGCAAATTTATTGCCCAAGAATCGCGGGATGGAGAAGCGCAGAGTGAGCAGATCGGCATAGGGAGAGTGGTCGCCACGCTCCTCCGCCACAGTCGCGGTAGGGATGCGAGTCAACCCCGCGCCCCCCGCGCACAGTGCCGTACGGGCGGGATTGCTGCATACGGTTCTTACCTCAGATGCCTGGCGTTGAAACGCATAGCAGGACGCGGAGTCAGGACACAGCACTCGGGACCCACCGAGCGACAAGCGGACCGAAACGTTCCGAGGGCATCCGACTCTTCTGGCTCCGCCGTCGCAGCGTGCGGGACCACTCGTTGCCTGGCTCCTCGGCTGCGGACGTATAGTGCAGTCGTGCGCTACTTTCAAACTTCGCCTCGCGGCGACGCCCTCGCCCCTCACTAACCCTTCTCCCATCAGGATGAGTAGAGGACTTTCACATCGACGCTATCGAACATCCCCGGCACAATCGGCATAGGGGGAGCGGTCGCCCGCTCGCCCCTGCCACACCACCCGACATGCGGGTCCGCATCGGGCGGTTCAGAGGGTTACACAAGGCCATCGAAGAGTCGAGGAAGACGGAGCGCGTCAAAGTAAGCGATGGGTAACGCGCATTGCAGAGCGGGGCTATTCGCCAGTCGCCACGGGCCGTGAGGACTGCCCGCCGTTTGTGCGGCGAGATCCTTATCGATCCCGAGCTGCCGGAGCTTCGCGTATCGCGCTGTGCCACGTTTCCATTGCGTCCAGATCATGGATCGCAGACGATGGCGGATCCATTTATCCAGTTTCTGCAGCAGTGAGGGCGTCTGACAGAAGCCGAAGTAGCTCTTCCAGCCCCTTAAGTAGGCCGTTAGTTCCTTCAGCATTTGCTCCAGACTGATGCCTCGCGTCCGTCGCGTCAGTCCCCGGATTTTCTGCTTGCCGCGCAACAGGGCCTTCGGCGCTATGCGCCGCTTCGGTTCCTTGTTGTTGCTGAAGCTGAACCCCAAGAACTTTCGCGCTTCCGGTCGAGCCACCGCACTCTTGGCCTCGTTTACTTTGAGTTTCAATCGGCGTGTCAGGAAACCAGTGATACTCGTCATCACTCGCTGCCCCGCTCCTTGGCTGCGGACGTAAATGTTGCAATCATCCGCATACCGTACGAAGCGATGCTTGCGCCGTTCGAGCTCGCGGTCGAGTTCATCAAGCACGATGTTCGATAGAAGCGGAGAGAGTGGTCCACCCTGCGGTGTCCCTTCTTCCGCCGGACTCACCAGCCCGTTCTCCAGTACACCCACTTTCAAGAACGCTCCGATCAATCGGAGCACTCTCTTGTCGGTTACCCGCCGGGCAATCGCCGCCATCAGTTTGTCGTGATTGACCCGATCAAAGAATTTCTCAAGATCGAGGTCCACCACCCAGCGATGGCCCGCAGCGATGTGTTGCTGCGCTTTGGCTACCGCTTGATGCGCCGAGCGTTTCGGCCGGAACCCGTGACTGTGTTCGGAGAATGTGGGGTCCCATCTGCGCTGTAGAACCTGCATCACTGCTTGCTGGATCAAGCGATCCAGCACCGTTGGGATGCCAAGCTTTCGCACCCCGCCGTCCGGCTTCGGGATTTCCACCCGTCGCACCGGTTGTGGTTGGTAGGTCCCACGCAACAGCTGTTCCCGTATCGAGGGCCAGTGCTGCTGCAGGTAACCCGAGAGCTCTCCGACTTTCACGCCGTCGATTCCCGGACTTCCTTTGTTCGCTTTGACTCGCTTGTACGCCTGCCAGCAGTTTTCCTGCTCGCAGACTTCTTCCATCAACTGCTCGTGACGAGCTGGACGTTCGGTTCCGCATTTCGCCGTAAGCGATTCGGTCCCTTCCTGAAAAGCCTTCGGAGCTTCACTCCGCCCCTCCTCAGTAAAGGCCAGCACTAGCTGGTTCTTCTGCCGCTTGTCGCTCATCGAGTCCTGCGTCCTACTTGTCGCTCCCTGCTGTTTGGGCCTTCATCGCTTCCGCGACTAATATGCCCGCTGCTGACTTCTGCCGCACGGTCAGAGTGAATGGCTCCACCCTCAGTCACGCTTCCGCGACATGCAACAGATCTCCCGAGGTAAATTCGATCGCCTTCCACGCACAACCGCCGGATTTACCACCAGTGTCTTTGATGGATGTGGGCTTCGCGATCATTGGCTCGCTCGCCCGGCACCGTAGGCCTCAAATCCAGTTCTTGTCCATCGGCTCGCGCGTTTGCTCCGCGCTTCTTTCAGACCTCGCCTCGCGACGACGCCCTTGCGCTTCACTAACCCTTC
>JBEKSZ010000173.1:0-12215 GCA_049516615.1 Candidatus Acidiferrum sp.
CCGGCGACGAAGTGATCGTGCCCTCGTTTGCGTTTATCGCGGTGGCCAACGCGGTGCGCTACGTAGGAGCCATTCCCGTTTTTGTGGACATCGATCGAGAGAGCCTGAATCTCGCCCCGGGCGCGGTCGAAGCGGCCATCAGCGGAAAAACCCGCGCGATGGTCGTGGTACACACGTTTGGCGCCCCCGCGGCTATGGACGAACTCCTCGAGATTGCCCGGCGGCACAACCTGCGGGTCATCGAGGATGCCTGCGAGGCCATCGGCGGCGAGTACGGCGGCCGCAAGCTCGGATCGTTCGGGGACGTCGGAGTCTTTGCCTTCTATCCGAACAAGCAGATCACCACCGGAGAGGGGGGCATGCTGGTGACCAACCACGCCGGCATGGCAGCGCATGCCCGCATGCTGCGAAACCAGGGCCGCAGCGCGTCCGGCGAGTGGTTCGAGCACCAGGAACTCGGCTACAACTATCGCATCTCGGAAATAAACTGTGCTCTCGGTCTCGCGCAATTGGCGCGCATCGACGAGATTCTTGCCCGACGGGCGGCCCTGGCGGCGATGTACAACGACAGGTTGCGCGGAACGGCGGATCTTGAATTGCCGCGGCTCGAAGTCGCCCGGGGCAGGATCAGCTGGTTCGTTTATGTCCTGCGACTCGCGGAGCGTTTTAAAGCTGCCGGTCGCGATCGCGTCGCGGCGCTCATGACGGAGCGCGGAATTGCCTGCGGCCGATACTTTGCGCCCATTCATCTGCAGCGGGCATACGCAGGCGTTCCCCACCGCGCGATGGATTTACGGGTGACGGAATCGGTGGCCGAGCGCACCCTGGCCTTGCCGTTTTTCAATCGCCTCGCGCCTGAAGAGGTCGACGAAGTTTGCCTAGCGCTGAAAACTCTTCTCCTCTAGCCCAGGAAACCAAGATTGCTGGTTTTGAAATTAGCCAGGTTGGGGAAAATGCTCGGCAAGTCGGCGGCCGCCACTCCGAACCACGAAGCCAAGGTCGCGGCATACTGATCAACCGAGGTGGTCGGAATCCATCGCCCGTTGCTTCCCGTATCATCCGGCCCGCCGGGGGCCAATGTTGGCCAGGTACCGTACATTTTGTTGCCCTGCACGGCGCCGCCCACGATGATTTGGTGCCCGCCCCAGGCGTGGTCGGTGCCGCCGTTTGATCCGGGCTGGAATGTCCGTGCAAATTCCGACAGCGTGAACGTCGTAACGTTGTTCGCTACCCCCAGTTCCTGCGTGGCCTGATAAAAGGCGGCGATCGCCGGGCTTACCTGCGCGTAGAGACCGGCTTGTGTCGGAAGTTGCGCGCTGTGGGTGTCAAATCCACCCTGCGAGCAGAAAAAGATCTGCCGGTTCACACCCAGCGCGCCGCGCGCCGCGATGACTTGCGCGACTTGCTTTAGCTGAGAAGCCAGACCGTTGTTGGCCGGGAAGGCCGTCTCGATTGGCGTGATGTTTTTCAGGGCCTGCGCGAGCACCACTCCTTCCTCGATGGCCTGGCCGGTCACAGTGCTGGCCGCCTGCACCAAGGACAAGCCGCTATCGAACGTCAGCAGTTGCTGCATCGCCTGGAAGCGCGCCTGGCTCGCCGCGGAGCTGTCGATCCCTTGTACTCCGGGAGTACTGCCCGGATTCATGGAGAAAGGGCGAGTGACATCTCCTGTGCAAAAGATAGGGCTGCCGGCCACGGAAAGGATTGGTGGGAAAACCGCGGCGCTATTGAATGTGGGATTGAGCTTGTCGGCCACTTTCCCCGCCCAGCCGGAGTTGGGTAGCCCGGAGAGTTGCGTGGTCTGCCACTGATCTTGCTGGTCCGAATGCGAAAACAGGTTTTGCGGCAGATTCTGGTACTGCTGAAACTGTGCGCGGGTGGTCGGCTGCACCAGGGTGCCCACGTTGGCCAGCACCGCCAGCGATTTCTGGTTGTTGAACAGTTGCTGCAGCTCGGGAAGATTGGGGTGCAAGCCAAAATTCGCATTGGATGCGGTTTGCAGCGGAAGGATGGATCCCTGCGAGATGGCCAGATTCGCCCGCACCGATTGGTAATTGGCGTAACCCGCGGTGTCGATGGGTATCACGAAATTATTGGAGTCGTTGCCGCCGAAGTAAAAAATGCACACCAGCGCCTTGTAATCTGTTCCGCCCGCCATGGCGCTGACCAGTCCGAACTTGCTGAGGCCGCCAACGATGCTGGCCGTGGCTGCCGAGCAGCATGCCAGCCTTAGGAAGTCTCTTCGCGTATGCGGTGTCATTTTGCAATTCTCCCTGGCGCCGGAGCGCCGCGTTCTGTCGTGTCAGCGCTGTATCTGATATTGCGAAGACGAAGTCACCAGGTAGATCGCCGCCCTCGCCTGGTTCTTGGTATCCGTGGGCGAAAGCGCGCCGAGCGCCGTACTGATGCTCGATTGCATGTCGCCGGACATCGTGCCGTGCAGAAACAGCGTGTTTAGCCACGCTGCCATCTGCTCCGTCGTGCCGGCGCTAGTCACCGGCGTGAAATCGAGTTTGGTGGCGCCGCTGATTTGCCCGTATACGGCGGAATTGATGAAGTTCACGCGCGCCAGACTGGTGCTGGTGTTGAAGATCGCGAATTCCGGCCCGTTCAGCGTGGTTTGCGGAATCAGCGACTGGGGCGGAAAGAAATTGAAAGTGCTCGGAGAGTTGAAAAGATCCTGGGACATTGTGCTGCCGAAATATTCAAATCCTGTTCCATCCGTGGTCGCATGGAAGGCCCGGGCGATGCTGGCCACCATAACGACGGGCTCGCGAAGTTTGCCGTCGCTCGCCACCGTGGTCGAAGGCGAATCGCCGCGCCGCGCTTCCGGGTCGAGCAGGATGGCCGCTACCGTCGCTTGCATGTCGCCGCGCTTTCCGGACCCGTAGGAATGAAACGTCCCGCTCGTGAAGGCTTGCGCCACGCGCTGCACGTAAGCGGGGCTGGGATTGCTGGTGACCAGCTTCTCGATCAGTTGCGTGGCCACGAAGGGCGGCAGATTTGGATGGTTGAAGATAATGGTGAGAACGTTGTTGAGTTCCTGCTCCGCGGACTGGCCGGCTGCCACGGACTGACCGAGAAACGTCTTCGCGCCGCTGTCGTGGTCCGACTCCGAGCCCACGACCATGTTTCCGCCGTAGTAGGACGGATTGTGTTTCATCAGCGTGGCCCCTGGCATGGTCGGATACGTCCACCCGGTAAAGGAACGGCCGAGGGCCATAACGTCGTTTTGCGTGTAGGTGGGAATGGGCGTGCCCGTGCCATCGAGAACCGGTGTGCCATCGGGATTCAGCAGGTTGAGTCCGAGGGTGAACAGTTGCATGGACTCGCGGGCGTAGTTTTCGTTGGCGTGCTGCCCCGTCGCGGGTGCCACGTTGTCCACCATATCCAGCCAGTGGCCCATCGCGGGCGTCAGCGTGACGTCCCTCATCACGTTGTAGTAATTGCCCAGGGCGTCGTTGTTTAACACCGCCATGTAATTGGAATAGCCGGTCGGATCGCTGACTTTATTTTGACCCACCACCCAGATTTCGTTGAGCGCGAACGCCACGCGCTGGCGAAGCTGATCGGGATCGTTGATGGCGTTGAGGAAAAAGGCGTTTTGTACCTTGCCGAGACCCGTATCCGCTGCAGCGGGCGCGGGATAAGTGGATATCGGTGCTGCGAACTGGCTCTCTAGGAGGGCATCAAAACCCGTTTGCTGCACCTGGTTGACCAGCTCGGCGGTCGGTCCAAATGTGGACTGCTCAAGAAAGCGGTCCGCCGCGGCCGCGCTAACCACGCTTCCTCCGTTTACGACTTGCGCGCTCATGGCACTCGAGACCGACCCGCCGGGGTCGGGATTTTCTACCGTCACGGGAACGCTGCCGACCTCGGAACTGGCAGCTGTTCCGCTGGCCGTCAGTTGCTCACTGGACAGGAAGGAAGTCGCGAGCGCTTGCCCTCCAAAATTGATGACCGAGCCGGCGACGAATCCCGTGCCGCTCACAGCGATGGTGAAAGCGCCGACACCCAGACTCGAAGGACTGAGCGACGTTACCACTGGCAGGGGATTGACGAGCGTAACCGCAGCGGAAGAAGACTGCGAAGGATCGGCGGCGCTGGTGGCGGTAATGGTGATGGTGTTGGGATTCGGAACGCTCGCGGGCGCCTGATAATTTCCCTGCGCGCTGATGTACCCGGTGACGGAGTTGCCGCCACCCTGGCCGTTGACGCTCCAAACCACTGACAGATTGCTGCTGCCCGTAACCGCGGCGGCAAAATCCTGCAGGGCGCCGGCGCGAACGATCGCAGTGGCCGGGGAAACCTGTAAATTGACAGGCGCGGTTTTTATTACCTGTGCCGTCATGGAACCGGATGCAATGGAGCCGGGACTCGGATTGCTCACCGTGATCGAGACGGTGCCGACCTCGCTGCTGGCGGCGGATCCCGTGGCCGTCAACTGTGTCGAAGAGACGCGCGTGGTAGTGAGCGCGGTGCCGTTGAAATTGACCGCTGCACCAGGGGCAAAATGTGCCCCGCTGACCGCGACGGTAAAGGCCCCCACGGGGATCGACGCCGGCGAAATAGCCGTAACTTGCGGGGCGGGATTTTGCAGCGTGAGCGTGGCGGTTGCGGATTTAGACGCGTCCGTGGATTCCGCGGCGGTAATGCTCAGCGAGTTTTGCGTGGGCGGAAATTCCGGCGCAGTGTAGAGCCCGGTGGAAGATATCGTGCCGGAGGATGCGTTGCCGCCAACGATCCCGTTCACGGACCAGTTAAAGACCGCGGAACGGTTTGCTGAGGCGCCGAATGCCTGCGAAGCTCCGCCACGTAGCGTGACAACCGAAGGGGTTATCTTCACCGCCGCCTGCTGCGGAGCCCATTCCGAACTCTGCAGGCCGGAACAGCCAGCTATAAGAAGCGTCAGAATCGCAGACAGGGATATAGCGATACGTTTCACGGCGTCTCCCTTCACGTCAACGGCGCGAACTGGACACGGGAGAGCTAAAGCACCAGCCTTGCCGCCAAAACCCGTGGGCGTCAGTTTGTTTTTTATTTTGCGACAGCGGACCAGGTGCGCTGAGCATAGGGAATGTTGTGCACAACACTCTACTGGTCAGAGGTACAGATTACGGGCCAGTGTTCGTTGCCTGGGTCACTCAGAGAAGAAGGAAGGAGGGATTTGCGATCGCGCCACTCTTGACCCGCGGAAATTATGGGTTGGTGGCCGGTGGCGCGCCCGACGATTCAGGATTCGGCGCGGCGGTCACCTGCACCTGCATGAGGCAAATCCTGGTTCCGTTGGCCTCTTGCGACAGTGTCAAAGCCCGGATGTTGTTGCCGCGTTCGGCCAGAAAAGCGATATCGCCGTCGGCCACGCGCACGGCTCGAAAAGCTTCGGGCAGCGGTCGTTCGCTGGCGTCATGACGGGAGAATTCGGCGCTGAGATGTTGCGAATACCAGGCATCGATGGCCTCGCGGTCGTCCGCAGAACGGTAGGTCACCTCCGTCAACCCCTCGTGCGCATCCTGAACGATTTGTCCGGCCGAATCCGTCCCCGGGAGCTGCAATGAAGAGCGGGGATAGACCGGCAAGCCCGGGCCGTTCTGATTCTGCTTTTGCACGCGAAAGCTTCCGATGGGTGTGCGGACAACGTTCTTATTGCCGGTGGCGGCCGCCAAACTCATCGAGTGCAGCAGGGTGTTGGCGATAAACAGGCCTCCGCCGAGCATGACGCCGAGACCGACGGTCAGCGCCAGCATCATCCACATCAGCGATTTTGACGACGAGGAGTCGCCGGAGCTGGAAGAATCCGCCATCTACAAAAAGCTCCCAAGGTGTAGTGAACACCATCGTAGCAAGGGATATCTTCGCAGACCGGCGGCAAATTAGCCCCCAGAAAGCTCTGCCGCGGTGCCGTATAGGTTCCTAGCCTTTGGTGCAGGCCGTTTATCCCGGGGCCCCGACGTTGCCACCGCTATGTCCCGCCATTAGAATGCTTTCATGCTCGAAGCCCATCGCTTCCTGCTTTTTTTCACCGCCGCGTTTTTGCTGGCCATCACTCCCGGGCCGGGCATTTTTTATGTGCTGGCCAGGACTCTCTCTGGCGGCCGCCGCGAGGGTGTCAACTCTTCGCTCGGAACTTTCGTCGGCGGACTATTTCATGTACTGGCCGCAGCCCTGGGAATTTCCGCGATTCTCGCAGCTTCTGCCGTGGCTTTTCATACCGTCAAATATGCCGGCGCGGCGTATCTTGTGTGGATGGGTGCCCGCATGATTGCTAGTCGCAATGCGGGATTGCCCGCTGCCCGGACGGCGCTGCGCTCGGGCGCCTTTCGCCAGGGGATTTTGACGGAGGTTTTGAATCCTAAAACCGCGCTGTTCTTTCTGTCCTTTATTCCGCAATTCATTAGCCCCGAGCACGGACAGGTATTTCTGCAATTCATTTTGCTGGGGATCACTTCGGTTGCGCTGAATACTTCCGCCGACCTTCTCGTAGTGCTTTTGGCCGTGCCGCTTGAACGCAAATTGAAAAACAGCGTGCGGTTCAGGCGGCGGCAGCGCGTGGCTTCGGGGGTCGGAATGATCGGTCTCGGAGTTTACGTGGCGCTCGCCGACAGCAAATGAATCATTGCGCCTTCGGACGGGGGTAATTCAAGGGTTGCAGCGTTACGTTGGCCAGTAATGGATCGAGGAAAGCGGTGCGATCTCCGGCCAGTTTTCCCGCAACCGGCACGAGGCGCAGGGCAAGAGGCTTGCGCGAGCGATAGGCCTGGCTGGCGGCATTGACGATGATCAGTTCAAGCTGGCTGTCGGTAACATCGCCCGGCATGGGAACGGCGTCAAGGCCCGTGCTTCCCGCGGAAAAATAATCGAGTAAGGTGTCGATGGTGAAGCGCCCTTCGCTGTAGCGCTGCGCCAGGCCGCGGTCGAGGAGGATGGCGAGCGGCACCGCGCCAAAGCCCACCTGCTTCAGGCTGACATTCTTGATCGCGGCGCTGATAAGTTTCGCGGCGGCAATCGCTTCCGGCGAGCCGGCCTGATGCCCGGACAACGCTTCGAGGGCCGCTCCGATGGAGTCGTCTTTCGAGGCCTCGGGCGAAAGATCGATGCCCACGTAGGCCCAGCCGGTTTCGCCGTCCACACGTCCGGCGTCGGCATCGACGTCAAAGGCTTCGGCAGCCAGCGCGTCCGTCAGACGATGCTGCGCGGCGTCGCCATCAGGCGCGCCACTTGCGGCGCCGGCGACCACGTCGGCGGACTGCAAGGCGATGGCGAATTGGTGCCCGAAGCCGTCCACATAGGCGGCCGGAAACGACGGCGTCAGCGGCGCAACCATAGCCAGCGCGGCGAAGCGCAAATCGCCCTCGCTACCCGGCGTGTTTTCGGAGAGTTTTCTGATGACGCGGGCGGCGGCGCGCGCGGCGTTGTTGTGCAAACCGTCCTTGTCCGCGACCATCACGCTGCCGGTTAGAAATTTTGTTCCGAGCAAGACGCTGGCGAGCAAGTCGGCCTGGGATTCGCTGTCGCGGAGGTGATACATCGCCGGGCCGATGGAGATGCGGATGTGATTGGCGGCAGCGAGGGCGTCCAGTTTCTGGAAAAAGTCCAGTGCCTGGGCGGGAGACAGATCGCGGGTGTATTCGGGAAAAGGTTGTGTGGCGATTTGCAGGTTTTGCACCACGTACCCGCGGGATTCAAAAATGGTACGCGCGAAGCGCAGCGATTTGTAGGCTTCGGCAATCTGTCCCTCATATTCCGCGCGATCAAGATTCAGGAAAAACGTGATGGCGCGAATTTTCGGTTTTTCGGCTGGTGCGGCCTGGTTCTGCGCCGGCGGGGTTTGCGCCTGGAGATTCAGGGCGAAAAGGGCCAGCAGGGCGGAGAAGATGCCAAGGCTGTGAAAGAAACGCGCAGATCGCAGCATAGGGCTACACGAAAGCGGGAATGCCGGTGATGCGTTCGCCGATAATCAGCTTGTGGATGTCGTTGGTGCCCTCGTAGGTGTAGACGCTCTCGAGGTTGTTCATGTGGCGCATGATGCAGTAGTCGTCGACGATGCCGTTGGCGCCCAGGATGTCGCGGGCCTTGCGCGCGGTTTCGAGGGCCATGCCGACGTTGTTCATTTTCAGCATGGAAATGTGCGAGGGATCCACCTTGCCGTTGTCCTTCAGCCGGCCCACGTGCAGCGCGAGCAGCTGGCCTTTGCTGATTTCCGTGATCATCCACGCGAGCTTCTCCTGCACGAGCTGGTGCGCGGCGATGGGTTTGTTGGCGAACTGCTTGCGCGTTTTGGCGTATTGTAGCGCCGTGTCGTAACAGGCCATGGCCGCTCCGAGCGCGCCCCAACCGATGCCGTAGCGCGCCTGGTTCAGGCAGCCGAGCGGACCCTTCAGTCCGCTGACGTTGGGAAACATATTTTCCTCGGGGATTTCGCAATCGCTGAAGACCAGCCCGGAAGTTACCGAAGCACGCAGCGACCATTTGCCGTGCACGTCCCAGGCTTTGAAGCCCGGCGCGCCTTTTTCCACCAGGAAGCCGTGAATCTTGTCGTCAAAGTCCGCGCGGGCCCAAACCACGGCGACGTCGGCGAGCGAGCCGCTGGTGATCCACATTTTCTCGCCGTTTAAAATGTATTTGTTGCCCTTTTTTACCGCGCGCGTGAGCATCCCGCTCGGATTGGAGCCAAACTGCGGTTCGGTGAGTCCGAAGCAGCCGATGGCCTTACCTTGCTGCAAGAGCGGAAGCCATTTTTCTTTTTGCGCTTCGCTGCCGTAGGTGTAGATGGGATACATGACCAGCGCGCCTTGCACGGAGACGAAGCTGCGCAGGCCGGAGTCGCCGCGTTCAAGTTCCTGGGTCATCAGGCCATAGGCCACGTTGGACATGCCGGCGCAGCCGTAGCCCTGGAGATTGGCGCCGAAAAAGCCGAGCTCGCCGAGTTGCGGCACGAGATGTTCGGGGAAGGTGCCCTCGCGGCTGTGTTTTTCGATGATGGGAATGATTTCATTTTCAACGAACTGGCGCGCGGTCTGGCGCACCAGTTTTTCTTCGTCGTTGAGCTGCGAATCAAAATCGATGAAGTCGACGCCGCCGAATCCAGCCATGCTTCGATTGTAGCAGGGGTTCGCTCCCCGGTGCGCGGCCGAAGGCCCGGGGAAAGCGGAGCGGTGCGCGGCTCGGATCCGCCGATTGCGAGAGGCTGCGGGCATGGGGTCCCCAGGGACCGGGCGGCATGCGCTAGAGTGTAGGATCGCCTTGCCGGGCGGACGGCGACGGCCGATAGCGGGGCAAATTCGACGGCGACGAGGGAATGTGGCGACGAGACGATTGCGGAAGCTCGAGCGGCAACCGGAGATATTGATTTTTGATGTGGATGGGGTGCTCGTGGATGTGCGGGGGACGTACTGGCGCTCGGCGCTCGAGACCGTGCGCGTGCTGACGGGGAAGAGGGTAACCTACGCGGAACTGCACGAATGGAAGAGCAAGCCAGGCTATAACGACGATTGGAAGATGACCGCGGACTGGGCGACGTCGGTCGGGCGTCCGACGACGTACGAAGAGGCGCAGAAGGCCTTTATCAGGATTTACTGGGGGCCCCGGGGCGGGCCGCTCGGGAATGTGCGCAACGAGAAGCTGCTGGTTACGCCGCGGCAAATTGCGGCCTGGGCTGCGAATTACGAGCTGAATTTATTCACCGGGCGCAACCGGCGAGAGTTCCGGTTTACGTTTGACAGCTGGCCGGGAACAGCCCACTTCGAGCGGGTGATCACTATGGACGATGTGAAACGGATTAAGCCCGATCCGGAGGGTTTGCACAAGATTTTGCGCAGGCGCGATCCGAGGACGGCGCTTTATTTGGGCGACAACATCGATGACGCGCTGGCGGCACGCGACGCGGGGGTGCCGTTCATGGCCATTATCGCGCCCGGGGAACATGGATACCGGACGCGAGCGAAGAGATTTCGCGAGTTGGGGGCCTTGGCGCTCTTGCCGCGGGCTACGGATCTAAACGGGTGGCTGAAGGAGGAAGGAAAGAGGCCGAGGAAGTAAAAGGAAGCTCGAGGACACAGGAATCAGAATTCGCTTTCTCCGGGGTGCTGCGCGTCGTTTCCGGCTTCGTCGCCAAAGAGCACAAACGCCAGGGCGTACGTAGATAGCTCTCCAACCGGTCGCCAGAGTCATCCCGTTCGAGAACCTCCAGAATTCAGCCAGAAACGCGCGAGCCAGCGCTACGCACCCATAGCGCGGCGTTGCTGGAAACATTCGCGACAAAAGACGGGTCGGCCTTGTGTGGGACGGAACGGCACGGTGGTTTCCTTGCCGCACTGTGAACAGCTGGTCTTGGTTTCGGAGCGTACGGGTGAGGACCCGCCGCCGGTGCCACCTTCGGCGCGCTTGGCTTTGCAGGCCTTGCAGCGCTTCGGCTCATTCTTGAATCCTTTATCGGCGAAGAACATCTGTTCCCCGCCGGTAAAGACAAATTCGGCGCCGCACTCGGAACACTTTAAAACCCGATCGTGGTATTCCATTGCCGCTATCCCCCTGACCAAACCTCGGCCGAGGGACGGGGCCTTTGCGCGGGGGGCCAAAGGGGCTGGGTATACCAATAGTCCGTGGGAACCGGGCTGGGTCCCTGGGGCCAAAGGTCGCGAAGGTGCCTACTACTACCCAAACGTCGTACCTGACCGGGGTCTGATTCTCGGAAGTGCGGCGCCGAGCTGCGTCACGAACCGGAAATTAATCCGCTTCGCGGCGCTGCTTCTTGCGCAGTCGCTTCCGCGAAAGCGCTTCTTTGGCCCGGCGCTTCTCGCCGGGTTTCATGTAGAAGCTGTGCTTCTTGATTTCCTTAATGATATCTTCCTGTTGCACCTTGCGCTTGAAACGGCGCAGGGCATTTTCCAGAGATTCACTCTCCTGGATAATCACTTCAGCCACTTTTAAATTCACCCCCAATCCGGTTCGGATTGGTTTCTTGCGGCGTCTCTGCCCCATGGCGGACGCCGTCCCTGGGTATAAGTATCGCATGTAAACCGCTGCTCTGTTCGCCGCATGGGTGGCAACGGGTAAGGGATGATTAAGTCGCTGGCCTCTTCTAATCAATAAGGGGGATATAAGTCAAGCATTCTTTCTGGGCCGCCCGGGGCGCGGGCCGGGCGGTCCTGTACGTAACCAGAACAGAACCCCATTGACGATACGGTTATATCGCGGGGCACAGCGGACGCTTCGAGCGCCTTGCGGCCGGAGGGCGCGGGGGCCTGCGCGCAGCGCCGGCAGGACGGCCTCGAGATCTCGGAGGTTTCCCCGATTGCCTTTTCTTTGGTTACTGCTAGAATCCAGCCGTCTTCCGTCACTAGCCGCTGTACGGTGTCATCTCGGGGAGAGCGATCCATGCCAGACATGCGGGACGCCATTGGAGTGTTGCTCGCGGGCGGTCAGGGCGAGCGATTATGGCCGCTGACGCGCGACCGCGCCAAACCCGCGGTGCCCTTTGGGGCTCTTTACCGCATCATCGACATCACGCTCTCGAATTGCATCAATTCCGATCTGCGCCGCGTGTTCGTATTGACGCAATACAAGGCGCTTAGTCTGAACCGCCACATTCGCGCGGGCTGGTCGCCGCTCGCCGGCCTCGGTGATTACATCGAAGTCTTGACGCCGCAGATGCGCGTCTCGAAAGAGTGGTATCAGGGCACTGCCGACGCGGTGTATCAAAATATTTATTCCATCGGCAGCGAGCGCTCGAAATACACGTTCATCCTGAGCGGCGATCACATCTACAAAATGAACTACAGCCGCATGCTCGAGCAGCATATGTCTACCGGCGCGGACGTCACCGTGGCGACGATCGAATTTCCCGTCGAACAATCCGCCCGGCAGTTCGGCGTGATCGAGACCGATAGAGAATGGCGCATTCAGGGATTTCAGGAAAAGCCGGAAATTCCCAAAGAGTCACCGCTGCGTCCGGGATTTTGCAACGCCTCGATGGGCATCTACATCTTCAACACCAATCTGCTGATTCCCATTTTGCTGGCGGACTCCGAAGACCCCAAGTCGCATCACGATTTTGGCAAGGACATTATTCCGCGCATCATTTCGAAACACCGCGTCTTTGCCTACAACTTCGTGGATGAAAACCGCAAGGACGCTTTGTACTGGCGCGACGTGGGGACGCTCGATGCCTATTACGAAGCCAACATGGATTTGGTGAGCGTTTCGCCGGTTTTCAA
>JBEKSZ010000174.1:0-12169 GCA_049516615.1 Candidatus Acidiferrum sp.
CCGCCGCCAACTGCTGGTGGATGAGGGCGACGTCTTCAACCAGCACCTCTGGATCGGAAGGCAATGCTCCGGATGGATCCCGCCGAGAGCGGTATACAGGGCCATCTTGCCGATGGGAATGCCCATGCCACCGGCGCCCTGATCGCCGATACCCAGGATGCGCTCGCCATCGCTGACCACGATGCATTTCACGCCGTCGTAACGCGGGTCGCCGAGGATTTGTTCGATGCGATCCTTATTGGGATAGCTGAGGAACAAACCCCGCGGCTTGCGCCATATTTCGCTGAAGCGCTGACAGCCTTCACCCACCGTCGGCGTATACACCAGAGGAAGCATCTCCTCGACGTGGCGAACCAGCAGAGCATAGAACAGGGTCTCGTTGGTGTCCTGCAGGTCGCGGAGAAAGGCATATTTGTTGAAGGGACTGGACTGCTGGTCCAGGGCCTGAATACGCCGATCGACCTGTTCATCAAGACTGCCCACATGGGGTGGTAACAAGCCGTGAAGCTGAAAGATGTCGCGTTCGTGATCGGAAAAGGCTGTGCCCTTGTTGAGACGGGGAGAATTGATCAGATCGAAGGCGGAAAGAGATATCTGCAAAATATCGTTGCCTGCTGTTGCTTGCGATTGCTGGTTCATACCCACGCCTCCGAAATCCGGGATATGGTCGTCAGGGCACAAGACTTGCGGGATCGGCAAGAGATGTCGCCCTCGACTGTTCCTGACAGCCATGAGATGCCTGGCGGTGTGCGAAGGATGAACAATTTTTGATAGCCATGGGCCGCGCGTGGGCCGCGCGAGCTGGATTGGCGACAGGCTGTGCGGTTCGCTACGGTGCCGCGTCTGGGTAATGGGGAGACAGTGGAGGCCCGCCGCGAGTCCGGCGCACGTGGCTACCTCAGAAGGCGGCATCAACAAGTGCCGCGTACTGCGGCTCGCTTAGCGGGACTACCGAGAGGCGGCCTTGGCGTACGAGCGGCGAGGTGGCAAAGAGTTTGTTGGACTTGATTTGCGCCAGTGCCACGGGAGCCGGCAGAGGTCTGCCGGCTTTTATATATACCGCGGGATTTTTGGAGTCCTTGACGTCGACGGAGACGACAGTGGCCGTGCCCACGGCGGATTTGTGTTCGCCGGTTTCGTAGATGATCAGTTTTGTGCCAGGGGTCATCTCGCGAAGATTTTTTACGGCCGTGGGATTGCTGACGCCGTCCCACAGGGTGGTTTTGTCGCGCTGCAGATCGGCGAAGGAGTAGACGGTGGGTTCGGTTTTTAGCAGGTAGGGCATGCGAGTGGCCTCGCGGTTGAATATCGCACAGGTGGCGGGGCGATTTCAAAGGGCCGTGCGGGGAGAAAGAATGTAAACACGACGAAGCGGAAGCCCGGCGATGGCCCTCCGAACGACAAGGTGCGATTTGCGTGGCGGCGCGTCGGGCAACGCGCGATCGGCGGGACTCCTCAAAAGTTCCGTCGCTGCACACTACAGGACGAGCGACAAGGCGAAACCGTCGTGGCCTTTGGCGTCGACAATTTGCAACGCGGTGGACTGAACGCGGGGATTGTCGTGGAGGACGGTGTAGAGCTGTTGCACGCCTTTGACCACGGGATCGTTGGTGGCCGCGTCGAGAATGGCGCCGTCGCGTATTACGTTATCAACGATGATGAGGCTGCCGGGGCGCGAAAGCTTCAGGGCCCACTCGAAGTACGCGGGATTATTTTGCTTGTCGGCATCGATGAAGATGAGATCGAAGGGCGCGGGATGGGAGGCAGCGACTTCGGGAAGGGTGTCGAGAGCTCTGCCAATGCGAAGTTCGATGACGTCTTGCAGACCTGCGCGCAGAAAATTCGCGCTGGCCACCGCGGCGTGTTTGGGGTCGTATTCGAGGGTGATCAGGCGACCGGTTGGCGGCAGGGCGCGGGCCAGCCAGATGCTGCTGTAGCCCGCGAGGGTGCCGATCTCGAGAATGTGTTTTGCGTTTTGCACGCGAGCGAGCAGGTGGAGAAATTTGCCGAGGGTGGGAGTGACGGCGATGGACGGAAGGCCGGCTGCGACGCTGGATTGGATGGCCGCCTCAAGGATCGGATCCGGGGCGATTAAATGGCTGCACAGGTAGGCATCGACGGCGCTCCAGAGGTCCTGGGACATTGCGGTCTCCCAATTACGAAATTGCCCGAGTGGGCCTAGTGAATCTCAACCGCGATCTTCCCATCCACCTTATTTTATTTTGAAGAAAAAATCTAACCCCTAGGGCGAGCGCGCGCCGAGACGGGTGGCCGGCGCCCTGCCAGGCGCCGGCTCCCTTGTTCCCTGCCTTTAGCAGGCCAGGAAAGCGGAATGAGACGGAGATGTCCCGGGCTCAGTCGAGAGTGCCAGGCGAAGTTGCTTGAAAATGTTGACCAGGGTGACCAAGGCGACGAAGAGCATCGCATAGTGGACGGAGATGTTGATAATCGATGCCAGCCCGGTGTATTGGCTCGAGCCCGCTACTTCGCCGTTCACCACAAGCAAATTGCCGGCACGGAAGATCAGCAGGATAACCACGAGAGCCAGAGAACTCAGGGCGGCGCGGGCAAAGAGACGATTACGCGTCCAGCGCGGGAAGGCAAAGTTTAGCCCATGCTGGGCGGTACTGAGAAGCACCAGAACCAGAATGGGGAGATAAAAAATTTGCCAGCTCGGAGCAACCGTCACGGGGCTGACGCTGTGCGGCGCAAGGTAGCCGACAAGGGGTCCGAGGAAGAGATAGCCGACGGCGTAGGCGGCTCCCGGAACGCGGAGCCAGCAGAGGACGAACACCACGCCCCAGAAGATTTCAAAGGCCGCGCCGGCCCGGGAGATTTTGAGCGGGTCCTTGGCGGGCGGAAGAGACTGCGGGTTCCAAGTGTCGAGAACGTGAAATTTTCTCTGCGATTGATCGATGGCAGCGAAGATGGCGGTAACAATGGCGAACTGCAGGAGTGCCGGCCAGCAGAGCGCCGCCACACCCACGCGCATCCCCAGCGTTGTCATGACGATCGACGCGACAACGACGGTGATCGTGAGGTTGAGCGCCAGGATCTTAAGATAGATAGGGAAGAGCGTGGGGCCAATGATGACCCGGCCGAAAGCGAAGGCGCGCTGCTCGTTGCTGTAGCGACCGGCAACGACGAGTGGGCTTCCCTGCTGCTGGAGGATGGCGACCTGCTCCTGCTCGGTCAGCGGGCGGCCCAGAGTGGATTCGCGATCCTCCATCTCCGCAAGGATGTTGGCGGAGAGTTCTTTGGCGATGTCTTCGCGCTGGGCGGCCGGGAGATAGCGTTTCACTTGCTGGAGGTAACGATCGACGAGCTGCATTTTTATGACTCCTTCAGGATTACTTCTTGCCGAGAGTTCGGGGGTTGCACATTTTGATTCAGGGCGCCAGGGGTTTCCGTGTTCTCCGTCCGAGCTCCCGTTGTTCGGCGGGGACCGACCATGCGGTCGATGGAGGCGTTGATGCGGCGCCATTCTTCGAGAAGCTGTTCGAGGACCTGCGCACCGCTCGTTGAGAGGCGATAGAAGCGTTTGTTGCGTTTGTTTTCTTCGCGCCATTCGCTGCGCAGAAGGCCTTGGGATTCGAGGCGACGAAGCAGCGGATAAAGAGTGCTTTCGTCGATGACCAGGCCGTCGTCGGAGAGGGACTTTCGAAGGGTATAGCCATATTGCTCGGTTTTGAGCTGGGCGAGGACGGCAACGACCAGGCAGCCGCGGCGAAGTTCAAGGCGCAAGGCATCGAAGAGCTCGGCGGGAGGGGCTGTGGTTGGGTCGGTCAGAGTCATAGATTGTGCGACATACGGTGTGTCATGCACACTGTCTGTCATACAGTACACACTGTCAAGCGAAATTTGAAGAAATTTGCCCGTCGATTCCCTGCCGCTAGGGGCTTGGGCCGCCCTCGGCGCCAGAGTCCGAAGCCTGCCAGGCTTCTATTTTGTTTACTTTGCTGGAGTTAGCGGAGGGGTGGCGGGGCTTGAATCACCCTTTATATAGTGATTGTACCAAGCCAGGAAACGACGGAGGCGATCCTCGATGTGGCTGGGTGTCGTGAATTCGTGAAACTCGCCGGGGTAGACGACCAGCTCGGTCGGGCGGCCTAGGCTCTTTAAGGCCTGGTACATTTGCTCGCCGCCCAGAATGGGTACGTTCGAGTCGGCATCACCCCCCATAAAAAGCACCGGGGTGGTGATGTTTTTTACATTATAAAAGGGAGAGAGTCTGTCCCAGAGGGCTTCGTTTTCCCAGGGGCGGCCTAGTTCGGTTTCATAGTCGCGCTGGTATTGGTCGTGGCCGTAGTTGCTGATATTCAAAGCTTCGCCAGCCCCGGAGATCGCGGCTTTAAAGCGTTGCGTTTGGCCGATGATGAAATCGGTCGAGATGCCGCCGTAGGACCAGCCGCCGACGCCGAGCCGGTCGGCATCGGCAATTCCCTGCTCGATAGCGTAGTCGACGAAGGCCATGTCGTCCTGAAAATCCTTGTTGCCCCAATCGGCGAAAATGGCCTTGCAATACTTCTCGCCATAGCCGGAAGAGCCGCGCGGATTTGGCAGCAAGACGGCGTAGCCATTGGCGGCGAAGAGTTGTTCGACGAAATTGAATTCTGCGTACCAGGCCCAGACCGGTCCGCCGTGGGGCCGGAGGAGCGTGGGAACGCGTTTCCCCGGAACGTAGTCGGGCGGCTTGTAGAGGTAGCCGGAGACCTGCGTGCCATCTTTGCTCTTGAAGTGGACGTATTCGGCGCTGGCGAGCCGGAGTTGCTGCATGACGGGGTCGTTGACATGGGTGATGCGCGCCGGTTCGGCGGGCGATGCCGGCGTTGCGCTGGATGACGCTGGCAGGAAATAAATTTCGTCGGGGTGATCGATTTTGGAGATATGTGCGGCGACTTCGCCGGATTTCGCGAGGTTGTAGTCGTAGACCATCAGGCGGCCGCCGATGGGGCGCGTAACTTCCCCGCCGGTGGTAGCGATGCGGCAAAGATTTTGCGTGCCGTCGTCATCGGCGATGAAGTAGAGGGAATTGCCGTCGGGAGAGAAATGCGGCGACGTCACCATGCGGTCGAAGGACTGGGTCAGAACTTTCACCTCCCCGCCCGTGACTGGGGCGATGGCGAGTTGTTTGGTGGCGTATTGGAAAAGTTTGGGATCGAGCTGCGTGGTGAAGGCGATGGACTTGCCATCAGGAGACCACGCTGGAGAGTGATCTTCGCCGGGGCTAGAGGAGATCTTCTTGAGATTCGCGCCTTTGTCGGCGTTGTCGGCGGCGACCACCCAGATGTCGGTGTTATAGGTGGCATCGGGATCGGGAACGGAGCGATTGCTGGTGAAGGCGATGGCCTGGCCGTCGGGGGACCAGGCGGCTTCGTCGTCGTCGAAATCGCCGCCGGTGATTTGCCTTAGGGATTTGGCCGCGAGATCGAAGACGTAGATGTGCGTGCGGCGGCGGTCGAGATAGCCGCGAGTGTCTTCCTTAAATTGCAGGCGATCGATGACCCAGGGCTTGTCGGCCTTTTTCTTTTTTACCTTTTCCGCGGAATCTTCATCCTTGTCTTTGGCCTTATCCTTGGCTTCTTCGAGTTCTTCCGGAGAAGGGTCGCGGAGGACCAGGGCCAGACGGCGACCCTCCGGTGACCAGAGAAAGTCTTCGACATCTTGAATGGTATCGGTGAGTTTCTCGGCCTCGCCTCCAAGGCGATTCAAGAGCCAGACTTGCTGTTTGCCGTCCTTGCGGGCGGAAAGAAAAGCCATGAATTTTCCGTCAGGACTCCAGCGCGGGTGGGTCGACGATTCAGCTTCAGAGGTCAGGGCGATCGGCTCAGAAGTCGCAGCGCCGGAGTTGGTGATGGGAACCATCCAGATGCGGCTTTTATTGTCGTCCTCTTTGAGCGAGGCGGCGGTCACCGTGTAGGCGAGCCACTTGGCGTCGGGGCTGAGTTGCGGATCTTTGACCTCGCGAATTTTGAAGGCGTCGTCGATGGTGACGGGCCGGAGCGTCGCTTGCTGGGCGAGGAGTGCACCCGGCAAAAAGTTCAGTACGGCCAACAGGGCGAGGCGAGATACGTGATTCATTTTGCGGAGACTCCGGAAACGACCATGACTGCGCAAACAAAAGCCGGAGTTTAGCACAGCAGCCTTGGACGGAGAGAGCCAGTGCTGGCCGCGGGCACGCAAACTAAGTCGCTAAGGGACATTTCCCGGCGCGCGCGTGGCTAGAAAGCTGTCCAGTATGGCTATGTAGGCGACGACCAGGCGATACGACTGGTAGTAGTCCTCCAGATGCATTGCAGACAATTTGTCCCTCGAGGAATGGAGGATACGGGCATCAAAGCTTTCCTGCGTCAACGAGTGGATGGTGACGCGCGGAATTTTGCGGTCCGCGAAGGACTCACCGTCGCTGCTGCCGATCTTTTCGACGTTCATGCCAGCGAGGGGTAAATGCAGTTGCTCCGCTACTTTGACCAGCGCATAGGTCAATTTCTTTTCGGAGTGGCTGGTCCAAACCTTGCTGGGACCGAGCCCCAGCGTATCCATATTCACCATCGCATCCGTTGCAGCCACTTGGGTCGGGCTCATCTGCTGAACGTAGTACTTCGATCCCACCAGGCCTTGTTCCTCGTCAGTGAATCCAACGAAAACGTAGGTATGCTGGTGCGGAAACTTATTGATGGCTTGGTATAAAGAAGGCAGGAGCGACGCGCTGCTCCAATTGTCAACGACACCGTCGCCCTCAGACACGCGGTCGAAATGGGCGCCAATGATAATCATCCTGTCGGATGCGCCGGGCAGGAAGCAGATAACGTTGGGCAGCTTGGAGCTTTTGACGGGTTGTTCTGACAGATGTTGCTCGTCGCATCCCGCCTCGCCAAACATGCTCTTGAGCGTCGCTTCCCGTTGCGCGTTACTCCCCGCGTAGCGTTGCAGGCGAGCCTCCACGGTCTCACGGGAAATGGGGCTGAATTGAACCGAGTCGGCGCGCAAGCTGGCACAAGAAGGCATCAACAATGCGAGCGCAAAGACCGAAGGTATGCATCGCCAGGCGGACCGCGGCGTGACGTGAGGAGAAGCGGTTTTCAAAATCCCGCGCTGGGCAGCGGCCATGAGCTCAAGCCGGAGGCATGTCGTGGGCGTCGAACCCTGTGAACTCTTCTTCCCAGGCGTAGGTGGGGGTCTGCAGCAGGCGTACGCAGCGGTTCCAGCGGAGGATGGCGTCGTCATTCCCTGCCGGGCGGATTTTTTCGGCCTGGCCGAAACACGCAAGCGCCCGTTCAAAGAGTGGCAGAACGATGTGCGGAGCCTGCCCGTTGCGCAGCTGGGCCTTGGCGCGGCGCTCATAGAGGATGCCGGTGTAGTAGGCCTGTTCGTAGCGGTCGCTGAGCTTTTCAAAGGTCTCTTCCACTTCGCGGTAGCGGTCGCGGGAGGTGGCACCGAATTGGTCGGTGATGGTTAGACCGAGCAGGCGCAGGGCCAGTTGGTGCTGAGGATCAACCGAAAGGATATCCCGGCAGATAGACTCGGCCTCTTCCGGCTCGTTCAGATAGCGGTATAACTCGACCTTGGCCAGAGCCTCGGCGATGCCGGCTCTGGAGATCGGTTTCAGTTGGTATTCCATGGGGCCTCCCGTCGGGGACAACTGACCAAACACCTTTATGCTCGCGTTTCCTTCATCGAATGTTTCCGCGGCTGGGTGTCGTGTTTATTGAACAACGGGGACACACCGTCCGCGGAGAATTCTGTTGCGGACCCTCACGCCGAGCTGGTGCCGCGCAGCCTGCGGAACAACATCGTTATGGGGTCGTAGAACTCATCCACTACGCGCTCCTTGAGCGGGATGATGGCGTTATCGGTGATGTGGATCTCTTCGGGGCAGACTTCGGTGCAGCATTTTGTGATGTTGCAGAGGCCCAGACCCAATTCTTCTTTGAGGAGCTTTGTGCGGGAAAGGCCGTCGAGCGGATGCATTTCGAGGCTGGCCACGCGCACGAAGAAACGCGGGCCGCCGAACTGGTCCTGCTTCGCGTGGTCGCGGAGGACGTGGCAAACGTTCTGGCAGAGGAAGCACTCAATGCACTTGCGGAATTCCTGCCCACGGTCGACATCGCGCTGGTACATTTTCCATTTGACCCCCGGTCGCGGTTGAAACGCCGGGATCTTGGCGTTCACTTTATAGTTCCAGCTGACATCGGTGACCAGATCCTTGATGAGCGGGAAGGACTTCATCGGGTAGACGGTGATGGGCTGATCAAGAGGCAGCGAGTCCATGCGCGTCTTGCAGGCCAGGCGCGGGCGGCCATTGACCTCTGCGGAGCACGAACCACACTTCGCAGCTTTGCAGTTCCAGCGGACGGCCAGATCGGGTGCCTGATACGCCTGGATCGCATGCAGCGCGTCGAGGACCACCATACCTGGCGTCAGCGGGACTTGATAATCCACGGGCGCGCCGCCGCTGCTGTCGCCGCGGAAGACTCGGACGGTTACGTCGGGCATCTCTTAGGGCCTCCGCATTCTACAATGCCTGCTGCCAGAAGCGTTCCTTGTTGCTGGCGAAAAGCAGATTCCTCGCTTCGCCCGGGGATAACGTCCTCTCCGAGCGTTACCCATTCTTCTTGACTACTTATCTTCCGCGAGAACTTGTTTCAGATCGTCGGGCATCTCGCAAACGGGGACCTCCACGAGTGTCATCGCGCTTCCCTGCCGGAGGATGACGTGATTCTTCTTGCCCCAGGCGTCTTCGGTCTTAGGGAAATCGATGCGGCTGTGCGCGCCGCGGCTTTCTTGTCGGGCCAGAGCGGAACGCGCGACCGCTTCCGCGACAACCAGCATGTGTTGCAGGTCGCGCGAGAGGTGCCAGCCCGGATTGAACAGGCGAGAGCCTTCGACCCGCATTACCGCGGCGCGGGCTTTGAATTTGTCGAGTTCAGCGAGGGCGCGCTTCAGATCTTCCTCGGTGCGGAAGATGCCGACCAGCGCTTGCAACATGTCCTGTAACTCGCTGTGGATGGTATAGGGGTTTTCGCCGCTGGTGCGCTCAAAGGGAACGAGGAGCTGGCGCTCGGCGTCTTCGATTTGCGCAGGGTCGAGGGCAGGGGGACCGGAGGCCTGGGCGTGCGCGGCGGCCGCTAGACCGGCGCGGCGGCCAAAGACCAGCAGGTCCGAAAGCGAGTTGCCACCCAGGCGATTGGACCCGTGGAGCCCTGCGGCGGCTTCGCCGGCGGCGTAGAGGCCCGGGACGGAAGTAGCGGCCGTCTCGGCATCCACGCGGATGCCGCCCATCATGTAATGGCAGGTGGGACCGACTTCCATGGGATCTTTGGTGATGTCGACGTCGGCCAGTTCTTTGAACTGGTGATACATGCTGGGGAGTTTGCGCTTCACGTATTCGGCGGGCTGGTGGGAAATGTCCAGGAACGCGCCGCCGTGCGGGCTGCCACGCCCTTCTTTCACTTCGCTGTAAATCGAGCGCGCGACGACGTCGCGGGTGGAAAGCTCCAGGCGCTTAGGGTCGTACTTTTCCATGAAGCGCTCGCCGTTCTTGTTGCGCAGGATGCCGCCTTCACCGCGCACGGCTTCGGTAACGAGCAGGCCCTGCACTCCGGGCGGCCACACCATGCCGGTCGGATGGAACTGCACAAATTCCATATCCAGAAGTTCGGCGCCGGCTTGGTAGGCTAGGGCCATGCCGTCGCCGGTACATTCCCAGGAGTTGGATGTGACTTTCCAGGCTTTGCCGATGCCGCCGGTGGCGATAATGACGGACTTGGCTTTGAAGACGACGAAGCGGCCCTGTTCGCGCCAGTAGCCAAACGCGCCGGCGATGCGCTCGCCATCCTTGAGCAGGCGCGTGATGGTGCATTCCATGTAGACGTCAATGCCCTGCTGCACACCGCGGTCCTGCAGGGTACGAATCATCTCGAGGCCGGTGCGGTCGCCAACATGGCAGAGGCGTTTGAAAGTGTGTCCGCCAAACGCGCGTTGCAGGATATCACCGGTGTCGGTGCGGTCAAAGAGCGCGCCCCACTGTTCAAGCTCGCGGACGCGGTCGGGGGATTCCTGGGCGTGAAGTTGCGCCATGCGCCAGTTGTTCAGGAATTTTCCGCCCCGCATGGTGTCACCGAAGTGCGTGCGCCAGTCATCGGCCTGGTCGACGTTGCCCATCGCCGCGGCGATGCCGCCCTCGGCCATGACCGTATGGGCTTTGCCAAGGAGCGATTTGCAGACTACCCCGACACTGACTCCCCGGGCGAGGGCTTCGATGGCCGCTCGCAGCCCTGCGCCGCCGGCGCCAATAATCAGCACATCGTTTTCGTGGGTTTCGTATTTGCAGGTCGCCGTAGAAGTCACAGGATTCGGATGTCCTTGAGGTAGCCCGCGGAGACGAGGCGAATATAAAAGTCCGTCAGCCCGACGGAAAACAGACTCATCCAAGCCCACAACATGTGGCGTTCGTTGAGGAAGCTGACCACCCGCCAGGCAGAGTGGCGCGGAACGCCGAACGTAGCACAGGAAAAGCAGTCCAATTTACCGCCCGCAAGATGGCGCAGGGAGTGACAGGAGAAGGTGTAGGTTGAAAGCAACACGACATTGGCCAGCATCACGAGCGAGCCGGCGCCGATGCCGAAGCCCTCGGGAAAGTGGAAGGCCAGGACAGCGTCATACCAGAGGAAGCCGAGAAACAGGATGGCGAGGTAAAAGAAGTAGCGGTGCAGGTTCTGCAGGATGAACGGGAAGGCAGTTTCACCGCTGTAGCTCCGGCCGCCGCTTTCACTGACGGCGCACGCCGGTGGATCGAGTAAGAAGGCCCGGTACAAGGCTTTGCGGTAGTAGTAGCAGGTGGCGCGGAATCCAAGCGGCCCGCCAAGAATCAAGATCGCCGGAGAAAACGGCCACCAGTGGTGGTTCGCGTCGATCAGAGGAGAATAGAACGGGGAAATGTACGGCCCCCATTCATAGAATTTGCCCTCCAAGGCGCGCAGCGTGGCATAGACGCTGAAGCCACCCATTACCGCAATTACCGGCAGGATTTCAATCCACCAGGCATCCCGCCGCTGTGTGCTGCCGAAACGGGTTACGCTACCGCTCGCCGATGATTCGGCCATGGGTTCACCCTATGCCGCGCCATAGAGTAGTCAGAAAATCGATTTTTGCAAACCGAAATTTTTGTGAATGGCCGCAAAGTCGCGGGGATCCCCGGAATCGGGGCGTCCCTCGCGCAGAGCTGTTTCCGCCACCGAGTGAAAGCGAGGACCGCTCCGCCGACTTTCTCCCTGACGAACCGTCTCCGCTGTCTTCGATGCAGGCAAACCCGCCCCGCCGAAGGCTGTCATGAAACGTGCGGGACCCGTACCGCAGTACGGGTACGCGCGCGAATAAATATTCGTATGCATGCATTTTTTTCTTGCGTGCGGGTACAGAACTTGTATTCTGCCATTGCGAATTCGTTTTCAACGAAAAACGAACGTCGCTTAAGGAGGACGAGCGTAAAAATTGAGCACGTTATCCCTGCCCGCCAGCCTGCCTAGCAGCACAATTTCCAGCACAAAATCCAGAGTCGCCAAGCTGACACTGTGGCCGCTTGTGGCCGCGACGTTCTTCATGGTCTCTGGCGGCACGTACGGCACGGAGGAAGTAATCTCCGGCGCCGGTTACGGCCACGGCATCCTCGTCCTGTTGTTTTTGCCGGTGCTGTGGTGCCTTCCGACGGCGTTCATGATTGGCGAGCTTTCAAGTTCGCTGCCTTCAGAGGGTGGATACTACGCCTGGGTGCGGCGGGGTCTCGGGAATTTCTGGGGCTTTCAGGAGGCTTGGTTGTCCCTGGCGGCCAGCATCTTTGATATGGCCATCTATCCGACGCTATTTGTATTTTATTTAAAGCAATTTGTGCCTTGGTTTGGCGTCGGCAATCACGGCGTGATGGCCGGACTGTTTGTGGTGGTGACCTGCGCGGCCTTGAATCTGGCCGGCGTGCGTGTCGTAGGCATCACTTCGCTCTGGCTGTTCTTTCTGCTTTCTGCGCCGTTTGCGCTGGTGGTGATTCTCTCGCCCTTAAAGGCTGGAAGTCTGGCCGAGGCCCATGCGGTGGCGTCCACTTCGGGAGCTTCGGAACTGGGCCTCATCGGCGCGGTGTTAGTAGCCATGTGGAACTACATGGGATGGGACAACG
>JBEKSZ010000175.1:0-12151 GCA_049516615.1 Candidatus Acidiferrum sp.
ATCGTAAACGCGGACATTCACTTCCTGGGCTTGCGCGGCGCTGACCACCAACGTTGGTGCTGCGACAGCGGCGGCCAAGACCAGCGAGCCGAGATAGCGATTGAAATTGCGCATTCAATTCCTCCAAGCCGGAAAACACACTGCCGTCCGGTGTTCTCGACTATGCACGGGCTTGGCGCTGCCGGATGTACCAAACAGCACCTATTGGGGAAGTTTAATTTTGCTCGCGGGGGAGTCGAGGAACGCCATTTATCGCGAAGGCCCGCGTTCAAAACCAGCCCATCGCGACATTGGCGTTCCCGGGGCCGGCGGATTACGCTTAGGAGTCCAGGCAGAAGCAATCGAGGAACCCGACGATGGATATTATCGAGGCTACGACGGAATTCGAAAAATGGCTGGAGCGTGAAGTTCCGCTGGTGCGGCAGGATCTGACGCTCAAACACGCGGCGATGGCGGAGTCGGCGTTTCCTTTTTTTCGCGCCACATTCTACCGCTGGCTGCAGCTGTGGCCAGCGGTCTGCAGCAGCCTAACGCAGGCCCCGAAAGTGTTGGGAGTCGGCGATCTGCATATCGAAAATTTCGGCACCTGGCGCGACGAAGAAGGCCGGCTAATCTGGGGCGTGAACGATCTCGATGAGGCGTGGCCGGCGGCGTATACGCTGGACCTCGTGCGCGTGGCCGCCAGCGCCTATCTGGCTATTGGCGAGAGTCACCTCGGGCTTACCCGGCGCGAAGCTTCCGAAGCGCTTGAGGAAGGTTATCGTGACGGGCTGGCGGGCGGCGGCAAGGCCTTCGTGCTGGCGGAACAGCATCAATGGCTGCGCTTGATGGCGCAAAGCAAGCTGCGGGATCCCGTGCGCTTCTGGGAAAAAATGAATGCCTGCGCGCCGTACACCGCGAAGGCCCCCGACGAGGTACGGAAGCTGATTGAGACCGCGCTTCCCTCTCCCAAGAGCACCTACATTTTGAAGAAGCGCATCGCGGGCTTGGGCAGCCTGGGCCATCCGCGCATCCTGGCCATCTCTTCTTGGCAAGGCGCATACATCGCGCGCGAAGCCAAAGCCATCCGGCCATCGGCGTGGGTGTGGATCAAAAAGAGCAAGTCCGCGGACATCTATGGATTGAAACTGGTGCAGCGTGCCGTGCGCGTGCGCGATCCGTTCGTGATTTTTCATGGGCGCTGGCTGGTGCGCCGGCTGGCTCCCGACTGCTCGCGGATCGAGCTGGCTTCCCTGCCCGCCGAGCGCGACGAGGCGCGTTTGCTCTACGCCATGGGCCTGGAGACCGCAAACATGCATCTGGGAACGCCGTCGGCGATCAGGGACGTGAAGCGCGATTTGGCCAAACGCAAGAATCGTTGGTTGCACAAAGCCGCCAAAGGCATGTGCAAGGCCACGCTGAAGGATTGGGAGGCCTGGCGCCGCGGCTGGAAAAAACTGGCCAGGGGATAAACACTTCACCCGGGCAATTGCGGCTCACAACCGGGGGCAATCCGTGGATGAATACCTTACATCGCGACGCAACTTTCTCCGCCTGACGGCTGCTGCACTGCTGGGCGCGAGATCATTCGATTCGATCACTTCCCGCGAATCGCTCGCGGCTGGGCCCTCCCTAGCCGCTTCACTGAACCCGCAGACGGCTCCCCCCGATTACACCTTGCGCATCGCTGCAAACCCGATCGAAATCGCAGCCAAACACATCGTCTCGACCATCACTTACAACGGCCAGTTCCCTGGGCCGTTGTTGCGTTTCAAGGAAGGCCGGCCGGTTACCGTCGAAGTGCACAACGACACGGACGCTCCGGAACAGCTGCATTGGCATGGACAATTTGTTTCGCCAGATGTGGACGGCGCGGCCGAGGAAGGTACGCCCTTTATCCCGGCTCGCGGAATGCGGCGCATCACCTTCACTCCAAAACCTTCAGGCTTGCGTTTTTACCACACCCACAATCGCGCCGGTGCGGACCTCCATGCCGGACAGTACAGCGGCCAGGTCGGGGCGGTTTACATAGAGGCGCAAAATGATGCCGGGCGCTACGACCAAGAGATCTTTCTGGTACTCAAGGAGTTCGAACCGTTGTTCAGTCAGGGCGGCGATATGGCACAGGATTTTCTTACTCCGGCCAGCCGCGTCAAAGAACTAGAAGCGGCGGGCGAGTCGGCCATGAAGGCATCGCTGGCGCAAGGCCGGCCACACGGATACGAGGTCGGCTATCGATATTTCACGATCAACGGGCGCATGTTGGGGCATGGCGAGCCGCTGCGCGTAAAGCGCGGCGAACGCGTGCTCTTCCAAATCCTGAATGGCAGCGCCACGGAGATTCGCAGCCTGGCGCTGCCGGGACACTCTTTTAAGGTCATCGCTCTTGACGGCAACCTGGTGCCCACGCCGGCCGAAGTCCCCGTACTGTGGCTGGGAACCGCAGAACGCATTTCGGTGATCGTGGAGATGAATCATCCGGGAGTCTGGGTTCTCGGCGACCTCGCGGACGATGATCGTGGCCACGGCATGGGCATTGTCGTAGAGTACGCAGGACACGCGGGAAAGCCTCTTTGGAGGTCTCCGCCGCCGTTTCTTTGGAGCTATGCGCGCTTCGCCAGACATGGCAACCAGGTTCCCGCCGAGCCGGACGAAGTAATCGACATGACTTTTACAAAGCGCAACGCCGCCGACCGCGGATTCAATCGGTGGGCCATAAACGACAAAGTTTTTCCGAGCCAAGCTGCCAGCGATGCCATGACCGCCACCTACCATCTCCGGCAAGGCCAACGCTATCGTTTGCGGATGCATAACGCCAGCGACGATATTCATCCCGTGCACCTACATCGTCACAGTTTCGAACTCACTAAGCTTGCAGGAATCGCGGCTGCAGGTGTGTTCAAGGACGTCGTCATGGTCGGCGGCTATCAGGAGGTCGAAGTAGATTTTACGGCGGATAACCCCGGCTTGACGCTGTTCCACTGTCATCAGCAATTGCATATGGATTTCGGATTCATGGCCCTGTTTGATTACCTCCAAGGTTGAGTTCCGCTGCCGGCGCATCTAAACTCCCGGGTGGTCCGAGGAGATCGGTCGATGATCCCGCTTACTGACGATGGCTGGACAGTACGCACCGGCAAAGCCGTCTTGCTCGTACGCATTCTAGTGGGCTGGGTCTTCCTATCCGAAGGCCTGCAGAAGTTTCTGTTCCCGGATGCCTTGGGGGTTGGCCGCTTCGTGAAAATCGCCATTCCCTGGCCGCAGGTCATGGCTCCGTTTGTCGGAGTCGTCGAGATGGTGTGTGGCACTCTGCTTTTACTTGGTTTTCTTACGCGCCTGGCCACCGTTCCGCTCATCGTCGATATTGCCGTAGCCTTGTACTCAACCAAGATTGTTTTGTTTGGCAAGAACGGATTTTGGGGCACGCTGCACGAGGCCCGCACCGACGTGAGCATGCTGTTGGGCTTGATTTTTTTGTCGCTCGTCGGGGGCGGGAGCCTGGCTCTCGATGCCTGGATTGCTTCGAAAAGACTTGCAAGTCATGTCTGAGGAGATCCCGCGCGAAATTCCAACGCAGGCTTCTTCGTCCGGAAACCATTCCATACCCGAACTCGCCATATTTTTTCTGCGCCTCGGACTAACCGCGTTCGGGGGACCTGCGGCGCATATCGCCATCATGGAAGATGAGCTGGTACGCCGCCGGCAGTGGCTTTCGCGGGATAAATTTCTGGACCTGCTGGGCGCCAGCAACCTCATTCCCGGACCGAGTTCGAGCGAACTGGCCATTCATATTGGTTACCTGCGCGCCGGATGGCCGGGGCTGCTCGTCGCGGGAAGTTGTTTCATCCTTCCCGCGACGATCATTGTTGGAGTGCTCGCCTGGTTCTATGTTCGTTTCGGCGCACTCCCGGCAGTCTCGGCGGTTTTGTACGGAGTCAAACCGGTAGTGATCGCCGTGATCTTGCAGGCATTGTGGGGATTGGGTCGCACGGCGGTGAAGAGCGCCTTCCTGGCAATGGCGGGAGCCGCTTCGGTGCTTCTCGCGTTTCTCGGTGTACATCCCCTGCTGCTGCTGGTTATGGCTGGTTGCGCCGCTGGCCTCCGCCAGCTGAGAACGCCGCGGTTGTCTCTTTCGGAATTCTCTTTTTCCGCCGCCCCCGCGACTCTGGCGGGCACCGCGAGCGCCTTCAGCTTCACTTCGCTATTTTTCGTTTTCCTAAAGCTCGGCGCGGTGGTGTTCGGCAGCGGATACGTCTTGCTGGCCTTTCTGCGCGCCGACTTGGTCGTACATCGCGGCTGGCTCAGGGACACGCAACTGCTCGACGCCGTGGCCGTCGGGCAGGTCACGCCGGGACCGGTGTTCACCACCGCTACGTTTATCGGTTACCTGCTCGGAGGTACTCGCGGCGCCGCGCTCGCCACGTTCGGCATCTTCCTTCCCGCGTTCCTGCTGGTCGCTGTGAGCGGGCCGCTCCTGCCCCACATTCGCAAATCCAAAATTAGCGGAGCTTTCCTTGACGGCGTGAATGTCGCGTCGCTCGCGCTGATGGCCGCGGTCACCTGGCAACTCGGACGAGCATCGCTGGTTGACGTCACCACCGTTCTCTTGGCCGTCGCGTCACTCGTAGCTTTGTGGCGCTTGAGATGGAATTCCGCCTGGCTGGTGCTCATGGGAGCCCTCGCCGGCGTGCTGGCTCGCGCTTTCGAGCGTGGCCTGTAGCGGACCAGCTGGCCCGCGGGGTTCTTATTACGTCCGTGCGGCTGGCCCAAGACTGTACCGCAGTGCAGTAGATTTAGGCTTTCCCGGCGCGTAGGTTGAAGAAGGTCTGGAATGGAAACACACCTCGCCATGCTGCTTCTCGCTATACCGTGCCTGACATGGATCAGCGGAACGCTTTCGCCGGCCGTCGTGGCCTTCGCGCAAGCCAGGGCGCCACAAAATGGCGCGGCGGAGCGTATCGGGGGTGCAAGACCCGGTACTCGCAGCGGGCTCGGTGCGGTTCACCAGTCCACCAATTCCTTTCTCCGCGTGAGGTGATTTAATGATGGATACGGATGCTTTCCGCGAATTCAAGACTGGTCTGACGCTCTTGCGCGATAATTACGTAGACCGCGCTTTGCCGCACATGAAGCGCGCCGCAGAACTTGATCGCAACAATCCCTACTACATGTCTTATCTCGGCGTGGTGCTGGCGCGCTCTGAGAAGAAGTGGGGCGAGGCGGAATCCCTCTGTGACTCCGCGGTGCGCATGAAGCGCAACCAGGCGCAACTCTATCTGAATTTGGCGGAAGTATACGCCACCGCAGGACGCAAGGAAGACGCCGTCGAGGCCATCCAGGCGGGCCTGAAATTCGCGCGCCGCGACGTGCGCCTGACCATCGCCATGAACAAATTGACCGAGCGCCGGCCTCCGGTGCTGACCTTTCTCGACCGCAAGCACCCCATCAACCGCCAGCTGGGCATTCTGCGTCATCGAACGATGGGCGCCTTCGGCCAGCGGTAAGCGGATTTTCATCCCCCCAACGCAGGAAGGGCGAATGGCTTAAGGCCATTCGCCCTTCCTGTTTCTCAAAAAGAACCCGCCGCTTACTTCTGTGCGAAATGCCCGAAGCCGTGCTGCATGCCCATCTCCATGAGCATTTTTATGCCGATGCCATTCAGCCCATTGGGCAGCGCATCCTTGCGCACCACTTCCGCCAGATACTCGCGGTTAAGTGCCGTGGGATCGTTCGAGTAAGGCATGGTCACAAACAAGCGCATACCGATCTCGTACAAGGGTTCACTGCTGTGAAAGTACACGCCGGTGCGCGAGACGCTCAGCGAGCCGCGCAAATCCTCAAAATGTTCTTTTTCTGGATCCGAAGGGCGGACCCGCATCAATTGCGTGATTTTGCAGCGCCGTGTGCCGCGTCGTTCCGGTCGGCTGCTGGGGATGCTTCCGGGATTCGATTTGCCAACCATAAAATCCTGTGACGTAGCCATGAACCGAGACCTCTCAAAAAACACTACTTCCGCTGTGAAAGAAGTGTACGGCGGAGGCCGGCAATAAACCTATAGTGAAATCGTACCTAGCGGAAGATGGGTTGTTGTCGCTCAAGAATGGTACGAAAGTACCAGGGGGAAAAACAGGCCAAAAACACGTCGCGGCAAGAACTTGTTAAGGGGACTGCGCGCGGCCTCGGCCCTAAAACCGTTCGCAATCGGAAACGAACCCTGGCTGTGGTACCGAATCGGGACTCGATCCATCCACCGTCTCTCCGCGGACCAGGACTAACACCCCTCTTTTGAACAACATCCCGGGCCCACCAGGCAGCCGGGAATCTTGTTCGCGCGGCGCGTCAAATGCAACACATGCCGTGCGCTTGATGGCACGGCTGGCAACATCGTTCGCACCATCAACACCACCGGCAGGAGCAGACCGGTCAAGCGCCCGGGAGATAGATCTCATGGCTACTGCGGCGCGACAACGTACCTTGGCAAGCTCGAGGGCCATGCCGTTCGGCACAACGGCGGCGTTCGCACCAGCGCCGGGCCCGCAGCTCGGCGCGAACATCGGACTCGCAAAGGCTGGAGTAGCCGCCCGCGTGTTCGTAGCAGCGGAAACCGAGCCGCTTGCGGAGATGTACTCCCGGATGCTGAAGAAAAACCCGGCCGTCGAGGTAATGGGACGAGACTGCGCTACGCCATTCGATCCCCAAACGCTGGTGGGCAGCGGGGCGAACATCTTGTTGTTGACCTCGCGCGGCAACTTCCTTGAGGATCTGAACGTAATTCGCAACGTGCGCTCCTCCGCACCAGAAGTGGAAATCGTAATGCTCGGCGACATCGACGAAGAGCAGGAATTTCTGCAGTGGGTGCGCGCCGGGGTACGCGGCTATCTGACGCGCGAGGCCCGCGCCGAGGAGCTGACTCGCGCCATCCTGGACGTGCGAGCGGGCTCGGCGGTGTGCCCGGGCAGGCTGTGCGCCCGCCTGTTCCGCTACTTTGAGAGCGAGGCCAAGTCGCTGCCCTCCGCCAGCATTCATCAGCGTCTGGGTCTGACGCGCCGCGAGCAGCAACTGGTCCCGCTGGTCGCGCGTGGCCTCACCAACAAGGAAATCGCCAATTACTTTTCGCTCTCCGAGCAGACTGTAAAGAATCACCTCTATCGCATGAAACACAAAATCGGCGCCGCCGACCGCCTCAGCATCGTGCATGTCTGCCGCATGCAGGGCTTTATGGTGTAAGCGAGGAAAATTCTTTTTCTTTGCGGCCAGCACATCACTCGCTACAGATCGATTCCTTAGCACTTGGCGCATAGCGCAGTGCGTTTCGCCCCGCGCCCTTCCCCTAAGCTGTTCCCATTCCTCCGCGACCCGTTGTCCAGGGAAGGAGGAGCTGCGCAACTTTATCAACACAAAGGGCTTCAACCTCCAAAAAAGAGCACCTGGAAATTTTACGGGTGGCCTGCCCGCGAGTCGCGCGAAGCGCGCCCGGCACGCGAAGGCCGGGGACCAAGCCCCGAGTGGCCGCCTTGGCTCCCGAGATGACTCTGCTTCGAGTTTGTGCGATTCTTCTGCATTGCATTGGCCTCAGAAAACGTGGTCCGCCGCCTTGCCCGAGGAATGAATCGCATGCTGAAAAAGTTCAAAGACTTGACGGAGAAAGAGATTCTGGCGTTAGCCATCGCCTCGGAAGAAGAAGACGGGCGAATTTACGGCGAGTTCGCCGACGCCCTGCGCGAGACCTACCCCTCGACGGCGCAAATGTTCGAAGAGATGCGCGATGAAGAGGTGGTGCATCGCGACCGCCTGCTCGCCATGTTCCGAGAACGCTTTGGCGAACGCATCCCGCTGATCCGGCGCGAAAACGTAAAAGGATTCATCACCCGGCGCCCCACGTGGCTGGTGCGTCCACTGGGCGTGAACGTGGCGCGCCGCCAGGCCCGCGAAATGGAAATGGAAGCCGCTCGCTTTTACGCCAAAGCCGTGACCCGAGTCACTGACGCCTCCACGCGCGAGCTGTTAAATAAATTGGCGGACGAAGAACGCAAGCATCAGATGACGGCGGGAGACTTGGAAGAAAAGCACCTGACCGAGGGAGCGCGCGCGGCCGAGGACAAATCGCGCGAGAAATTATTTTTGTTGCAGGTTGTCCAGCCGGGCTTGGCCGGTTTGATGGACGGCTCGGTTTCCACACTGGCTCCGGTCTTTGCTGCGGCCTTCGCCACGCACAACAGTTGGGACGCCTTTCGCGTCGGACTGGCGGCCTCCATCGGTGCGGGCATCTCCATGGGCTTCGCAGAATCACTCTCCGACGACGGCTCGCTCACGGGCCGCGGCTCGCCGTGGATTCGCGGCCTGGTCATTGGCGGCATGACCACCGCCGGCGGCATCGGCCATACCATGCCGTTCCTGATCTCCGACTTCCGCACCGCCACAATTGTCGCCGTGATCGTGGTGCTATTCGAGCTGGCCGCCATCGCCACCATCCGCCACAAATATATGGATACGCCGCTGCTACAGGCAGCCTTTCTAGTGGTAGTCGGCGGACTATTGGTGTTCCTCACCGGTTGGGTAATCGGCAGTTCGTAAGCGAGCGGCACGCCTGGCTCGGGCAGCTCCGCTTGCTTTAGAGGGAGGCAGCATGCAGGTCGCCTCAGGGTCGTCGCTACTGGCACCTTTGCCCTTTAAGCCGTTCGGTCCTTCTGTCTTCAGTCAGAATGCGCGGGCGAGGTGACGTGCTGCGGCGCACGCGCAAACAGGCGCTGCAACCAGGATTGCCAACGATCCATGTAAATGTAAACGATGGGCGTAGTAAAGAGCGTCAGTAACTGGCTGACGATCAGCCCGCCGATGATGGTCACGCCAAGGGGCCGGCGGAGCTCCGAGCCCACACCGCTGCCGATGGCCAGCGGTAGCGCACCGAGCAGCGCGGCCATGGTGGTCATCAGGATCGGCCGGAAGCGCAGCAGACAAGCCTTGTAAATCGCGTCCACCGGAGACAGATCCTCTTCGCGCTCGGCCTGCACCGCAAAATCAATCATCAAGATGGCGTTTTTCTTGACAATGCCGATCAGCAAAATAATGCCGATCAGGGCGATCATATTCAGGTCGCCGCCGGAAATCTTGATGGCCAGGATGGCGCCAATTCCGGCCGATGGAATCGTGGAAAGGATGGTGATGGGGTGGATGAAGCTCTCATACAGAATACCCAGCACGATGTATACGGCTACCAGCGCGGTGATTACCAGAACCAGCTGCGAGGATTTGGCGTCCTGAAAAGCTTGCGCGGTGCCTTGAAACGAGGCGTGCACCGTCGGCGGAATGTGCAGTTCGCCTTTCGCCTGTTCGATATGATCGACTGCGGGACCGAGCGAGGTGCCGGGAGCGAGATTGAAGGACAGGGTGATCGCAGGAAAAATTCCTTGGTGGTTGACGGAAAGCGCGGTGTTGGTGGACGCAAAATGCGCGAAGGCGCTGAGGGGAACGAGTTTGGTGGTGTTCGACGGGACGTAGATGGAAGCCAGTGCCGCGGGATCTTGCTGGGCCTCGGGAGCAACCTCAAGAATCACGTGGTATTGATTGATGCCTTTATAAATGACCGACACTTGCCGCTGCCCAAAGGCATCGTTCAGGGTATTGTCCACATCGGCGATCTGCACGCCCAGCCGTGAAGCGGTGTCGCGGTCCACAACCAGCGAAGTCTGCAAACCGCGCATCTGCTGGTCAGAACTCACATCGCGCAGTTCCGGAATGCTTTGCATGCGCTGCATCAAAATGGGAGCCCAGTGATTCAGGTCCTGCAGATTGTCGGCCTGCAGCGTGTACTGATAGAGGGCCCCGCCAAAGCGTCCGCCGACGCCCACATCCTGCACCGGCTGCAAGAGCAGCTCGGCGCCGGGAACGTTCCGTGTGGCATCGCGAAGGCGCCCGATCACCTCATTGGCGCTGACTTTGCGTTCGGCCTTGGGTTTCAGCTGGGCAAAGATGAAAGCGGTGCTGCCCCCGCTGCCCCCGCCGGTAAATCCGGAAACATTATCGATCGCGGGATCTTTCAGCATGATCTCGCTCATGGTGCGCATCTTTTCCGACATGGCCGCGAAGGAGAGATCCTGATCGCCCTGAATCATGCCGCGGATGCGGCCGGTATCCTGTTCCGGGAAAAAGCCGGAATTGACGTGCCCGGCAAGATACACGCAGAAAACCGCGGTGGCAAAGGTCAGTCCGAGGATGAGCAGTTGGCGGCGCAGCACCCAGCGAAGCGAAATATCGTAGATGTGCAGCAGTCCGTTGAAGGCGCGCTCCATGAAACGGTACAGCCAGTTGTGCCGGCCGGTTTCGTGGCGCAGAAAACGCGCGCACATCATGGGCGTGGTGGTCAGGGAAATCAAAAGCGAGACGCCGATGGCCACGCTGAGGACCACGGCAAATTCGCGGAACAGGCGGCCGGCAATGCCCGGCATCCACAGGATGGGTATGAACACGGCCACCAGTGACGCGCTCATGGAAATTACGGTAAAGCCGATCTCGCTCGAGCCCCTCATGGTGGCAGCCAGCGGGGACATGCCATTCTCGATGTGGCGCGTAATGTTTTCCATCACCACGATGGCATCGTCAACCACGAAGCCGGTGCAGATGGTCAGGGCCATGAGCGAGAAATTATCCAGGCTGTAGTGGCAGAGGTACATCACACCAAAAGTGCCGATCAGCGAGAGGGGCACGGCCACACTGGGAATGAAGGTGGCCCAGGCGTTGCGAAGAAAAGCAAACACCACGAGCACCACAAGAATCACGGAAATCACCAGCGAAACCTCGACATCGTGCACCGAGGAGCGAATGGTAATGGTGCGATCCACGGCTACGTCCAAGTGCAACGAGGGCGAAATCGAAGCTTTCAGTCTGGGCAGCTCCTTGAAGATGCGATCCACGGTGGCGATCATGTTGGCGCCAGGCTGGCGGAAGATGCCGAGAATCACGCCCCGCTTGCCGTTGGTGAGCGCCAGGGTGCGCGTGTCTTCCAGGGAGTCGGTCACCTCGGCAATATCGCCGAGACGTACCGCCGCTCCCGCAGAGCCGGCGCCCCCGCCTCCTGTCCCGCGATTCCCCGCCACAATGAGCGGCTGGTATTCGTAAGCGTGAAAAATCTGGTCGGTATCCGCGAGGGTGTACATGCGCGTGGCGTCCGATAGTGAGCCTTTGGCCAGATTGGCGTTGGCGGATTGCAACGCCTTGCGCACGGTCTCCAGGCTGATTCCATAGCTGTTCAGCTGCTCGGGATTGGCTTCGACGCGCACCGCAGGACTGGAGCTGCCCCACACGTAGACTTGGCCGACCCCGGGAACTTGAGCGATTTTTTGCGCCAGCACCGAATTCCCGGCGTCGTAAATGTCGGGAGGCAGAAGATTGTCGGAGGTGAGGGAGAGCAAAAGGATGGGCGAATCCGCCGGGTTGGCTTTGCGGTAGGCGGGCTGCGAAGGCAGGTCGGCGGGAAGCTGGCTGCGCGCGGCATTGATGGCGGCCTCGACGTCGCGGGCCGCGGCGTTGATGTCGCGATTCAAATCGAATTGCAGCACGATGCCGGTGTTGCCGAGGCCGCTTGAGGAAGTCATTTGTGTGATGCCGGCGATGCGGCCGAACTGGCGCTCCAGCGGGGTGGCCACGGCGGAGGCCATGGTTTCGGGGCTGGCCCCGGGCAGGCTCGCGCCGACGCTAATGGTAGGAAAATCCACCTGGGGCAAGGGCGCAACTGGCAACAGCCCGAAGGCCGCCAGCCCAGAAAGAAAAATGGCGATGGTGATGAGCGTGGTTGCCGCCGGACGACGAACAAAGGGCGCCGAGAAATTGCTGGTGCTGTGCATGGCCGCGATCAGTCTCCGTGCGCCAGTTCTTCGTCCGAGAAAGAATTGCCAAAGCGAAAGGTAAAGCGGCGCGCCAGCCAGTCAAATGCCAGATACACGACCGGCGTGGTGTACAGGGTCAGCAGCTGGCTAAGGATCAGGCCACCGACGATGGTGATGCCCAGGGGCCGGCGCAGCTCCGCGCCCACGCCGCTCCCTAACGCCAATGGCAGGCCACCCAGCAGGGCGGCCATGGTGGTCATCATGATGGGACGGAAGCGCAGCAGGCACGCCTCGTAAATCGCATCGAGCGGTGACTTCCCTTCCTTGCGCTCCGCTTCGAGAGCGAAGTC
>JBEKSZ010000176.1:0-12138 GCA_049516615.1 Candidatus Acidiferrum sp.
CTCCGCCCAATGAGCATCCCGGGCGCGCCGTGCACGTTCTTGGTTTTGCCGACGCCCCTAAGAATATGAAGGGCACGCTGGTGGTCGACGGCGCCGCGCTGAAGCTCAAACCCAAAGACAAGGCGCAACACGAAGAAGCGGTTCCCATCACTTCGATTGACGACGTCCTCACCGGAAAGGACAGCGTGCGGGCCGTCGGCGGCACGCTGGGCACCATCTCGATGCTGGGGCCCTACGGCAGCGGACGCTTCCTGAGCCTGTTCCGCAAGAAGACCAGCACGCTTACTGTTGAGTACCACGACGCCGCAGGTGGTGTGCACGGCGCTATCTTTTCCCTCGATGAAGGACAATCCGAGCCGCTCAAGAAGCAACTGGTTGCTGCCGGCGCGAAAACCAGCGTGCCCATCGAGGATACTCCGCCGCCTGCCCCTGCGAAGTCCGGGTCGGGAGGTGCACGGTGAACACCCCAACCCTTCGTTTGCGGAGCTATTCCTGCGCGCTGGTTTTGCTCGCGACTTTTGCCGCCGCTTCCGCGCGCGCTCAGGATCAGCAGCCAGCGCCGCTCAATCTGACCGGCCATACCATCCTGGTTAAGAAAATCGTCTCAAGCGAAGTGAAACTGCCCGCGGCATTTCAGTACGCCATTTACGAATACACGCTGCAGGAATTAAAAAAGAGCGGCCGCTTCCAAACCATCTACCGGGAAGGCGACAGCGCCGCAGCGGGTGTGGCCGATTTGCTGACGCTGGAAACCGACGCCACGGGCTTTAAGGAAGGCAGCGCGCGCGCGCGCCAGGTGACCACCGTAGCCGGTGCCACCACCATCAAAGTGCACATGAAGCTCATCGACAAGGACGGCAAAGTCGTCCTCGAGCGCGACGTGCAGGGCAAAGTGCGTTTCTTCGGCGAAAATCTGCGCGCCACCTACGCCCTAGCCAAGTCCATCGCCAAAGTAATCAAGTACAACTTTGTCGCTCCCAAACCGGCCAAAACCTAGCAGAGCTCCGTCCGAGCCTTTCGCCGGGGGGCGCAGCATGCCGCGCCCCCCGCGCGCCCGGGCTGCACCATGAGCAAGACCCTTGCTCGGTTGCGGGCTTTGCGAGATCTGCGCTGCGCTTGGCATAAAAAGCAGCCCCATGGATCAGCTCAACACTCGATGACGTTCAGCGCCAGACCGCCCAAGGACGTCTCTTTATACCGCGTCTGCATATCCAGTCCCGTCTGATACATCGTTTTAATTACCTGATCGAGCGAGACTTTATGCTCGGTGGTTTCCTGCATGGCCATGCGCGCGGCGTTGACAGCCTTCACCGCGCCGAAAGCATTCCGTTCGATGCAGGGAATCTGCACCAACCCACCAACCGGGTCGCAAGTCATCCCGAGGTTGTGCTCCATGGCGATTTCCGCCGCGTGCTCTACCTGCTCGTTCATGCCCTCGAGCGCGGAAACCAGTCCCGCGGCGGCCATCGAGCAAGCCACACCGACTTCACCCTGGCACCCCACTTCGGCGCCGGAAATCGAAGCGTTCTCCTTATACAAAACGCCGATCGCCGCGGCCGAGAGAAAATAGCGTCTAATCCCCTCCGGTGTGCCAGAAAGGAACCGCAGGTAATAGTGCGCTACCGATGGAATGATGCCCGCCGCGCCATTGGTTGGCGCGGTGACCACGCGGCTGCCCGCGGCGTTCTCCTCATTTGTGGCGATGGCCCAGAGGTTCAGCCAATCCACGGCTTGCAGGGGATCGGCAAACGCCTCATGGACCCGCTCTTTCCCCAGGCGGTGCGCAATCGCCGGCGCGCGTCGCTGCACTTGCAAACCTCCCGGGAGCTGGCCTTCGGTCACCATGCCGCGGGCGACACAATCCTGCATGGCCTTCCAGATGCGGGCGATGCCTTCGCCGATTTCTTTCTCCGTTCGCCAGGTTTTTTCATTCGCCAGCATCAACTCATGAATTTTCAATCGATGGCGCGCTGCCAGCTCAAGAAGCTCGGCGGCGCTGCGAAACGGATATGGCGGCGGCGCTTTGGCATCGCCGGAATCCTCCTGGCCTTCTTCGCGCACGAAGCCACCGCCCGTTGAATAGTATTCCCGCGCATCGAGCGTATTGCCGCCTGCGTCCAGTGCGCTAAAGCGCATGCCGTTTGAATGCCCGGGCAGCAAACTGCTTTTGTTCCACAGCAGATCTTCCTGGCGAAAAATTGCGGATCGTTTTCCGAGCAGCGCGATGGCTTGCTTCTCGCGAATACCGGCGACGGTGCTCTGAATCTCAGCGGGATCAACTTCGTCCGGTTGCTTGCCGAGCAGTCCGAGCAATATGCCGCGATCGGTGCCGTGTCCCATGCCCGTCAGGGCCAGGGATCCGAACAGTTCGACGCGCACGCGCGCGGTGCGTTCAAGCAGGCCGCTCTCCGCCAGGGCGTGCACAAAGCGGTTCGCCGCACGCATGGGCCCCACGGTGTGCGAACTTGAGGGCCCAATACCAATCTTAAACAGCTCAAAAAGACTTGTCTGCATAAGGCCAGTTTACGTCGATTTACCCGGAGCTGCTTTCTGCAAAAGAATCTGACACCGTTTACTCGCATGATTCCGGGAACCCGCCAGCAATCATCCCGCACCCGGCGCCCTTTTGGCACTCTAAATCCTGCGCTCCGAGCCGGCTCTGCGATAAACTCATCCCGCTGCCGGCGACCTCGGGTAACTCCCGATTTCCGGGTGTGCCGGCCGGCGGCGGAAAAAACCCAGATGCTGGTAAACAAGAAAAGCATACACATCGAGTGGGGCGATTGCGATCCCTTGGGGATTGTCTATTTCCCCCGTTATTTCGAGTTTTTTGATGCCTGCACCAACGCCCTTTTTGAATCCGCCGGCCTGCCTAAGCACGAACTGCTCCGCGCGTACGAAATCGCGGGAATTCCCCTGGTCGATGCCCACGCGCGGTTTTTGCTGCCTTCTTCGTTCGACGATACCGTGCTGGTGGAGTCGGCAATCGTGAAGTGGGGCACCCATAGCTTTTCCGTCGAACACCGCCTCTATAAAGGCGAATTGCTGGCGGTTGAAGGTTTTGAGAAACGCGTCTGGACCGTGCACGCGCCGCTCGATCCGCGCGGGATTCACAGTGCGGCAATACCGGGTGAAGTGATCGCACGCTTCGGTCCGCAAGCCGGGTCCTGATCCGCGGCGCGCGCACGCGTCGATCTGGCTCTTCTGGCCAAAGCCCGAGGCTGCGTGGTATTCCCTGCAGCTGCCATGCAAGTTAAATCCTTGAAACGAACTTCATGTTTCATGCATCGAAGAGTCAGGTGTAGGCAGTGTGAGGGTCGCGATGAAAAGCAAAAAGCTGTTTGCAAGGATTTTGACTGGCCGCGCTGCGACGGGCGTTCTCGCGTGCGCCTTGTGCGTGGCGATCGGCGGCGGCGAGTTGCAGGCCAGCTCGTTTCAAGACGCTCCGGCGCAGCCCGTGTACGCGTCGCAGGAGCCGGTCCCCGCTCAAGGCCAGCCCTCGGCCGCGCAATTGACGCCGCAACAGTTGCAGGAATTGGTAGCCCCGATTGCGCTGTATCCTGACGCGCTGGTTGCGCAAATCCTGGCAGCGTCGGCCTATCCCACGCAGATTGTGGAAGCCGAGCGCTTCCTGCAACAGAATCCCGGCCTCAAGGACAAGGACTTGGGCGCCGCTGTCGACCAACAGGATTGGGATCCGAGCGTCAAAGCTCTGACCCAGTTTCCGACTGTCCTGGCCAATATGGACAAAAATCTTAATTGGACCTCGGAGCTCGGAGACGCCAATTCCAATCAGGCGACCGCAGTGATGGATGCCGTTCAGTATATGCGGCACAAAGCGCAAACGGCCGGGAATTTGAAAACCACGCCGCAGCAAGTTGTGAGCGACCAAGGCCAGAATGTGGTGATTCAACCCGCCGATCCCCAGGTGGTTTACGTCCCGAGCTACGATCCGGCATTGATCTACGGCTATCCGGTAGCCTACTGGCCTGGTTTCTATCCCTGGTGGGGTCCTGGACCCTACATTTCCTTTGGCCTCGGCTTTGGTGTCGGAGCGTTCTTTGGATTTGGTTGGGGCTGGGGCGGCTGGGGTTTTGATTGGGGGCACCGCGGAATTCTCTACGGGGGCGGTCGTTACGCATATCACAGCCGTGCGTTTTATAACCGCAACGCCTACTTCCATGGCGGGTACAACGGCGGTTTTCGCGGCGGCGCGCCGTACGCGCGGGGCGACCGTGGTGCACGCGGCTTTGCGGGACAAGGTGCGCGGGGCGGCGCTGCACGGCCGGGCGCATTCGGTGGAGTCACGCGCGGCGGAGACGCGCGAGGTCAGGCCGCACGCGGCAGAGCTAGCTTCGGTGGCGGAGGATTTGGCGGGGGAGCTCGTGCTGGTGGGGGAGGCCGTGGTGGCGGCGGCCGGCACTGACGCGGCGAATACCATCTAGAAGCCCGCAGACGTATACGGCAGGACGAGCGATTCGGACCGGCATCGGACTCACGGCAGAATGGAGAACGGGAATATGACGATAGCGCGACGCAGTGCTGGGAAGATTTACCTTGGGGTGCCTGTCTGGCGGGCTTCTTTGGCGGTTCTGGCGGGCGGTCTTGCGTTGTGGGTGAGCGGCGCGACGGCGCAAACGGCGCCGGCCGGTGGCGGAGCAAAGGCTTCGGTGCGTGCCGTTGCCGGCCCGCAGACCGGGCAGCAAAGCTTCGCATCAGCCGAGGAAGCGACCAAAGCGTTGCTCGCCGCGCTAGAGAGCGAAGATCAAGCCACCCTGCGAAAAAGTCTCGGACCGGGCGCCCAGGATATCGTCTCCTCCGGCGATGAAACCGCCGACAAGGAAGAACGGCAACAGATCGTACAAAAGTACCAGCAGATGCATCGCCTGGTGATGGAGCCGGATGGCACCACCACCTTGTACATCGGCGCGGAGAACTGGCCCACGCCGATTCCGCTGGCGCACAAAGGCAGCCAGTGGTATTTCGACAGCGCCTCCGGCAAGCAGGAAATCCTTTACCGCCGGGTGGGACGGAACGAGATGGCGGTAATCCAGGTATGCACGGAACTGGTCGACGCGGAAAAGGAATATTACGGACAGTCGCACGACGGCGAGCCCGCGAATCGCTATGCGGAGAAATTCTGGAGCGATCCGGGAAAGCACAACGGACTGTACTGGAAAGCGGCTTCTGGCGAGGCGGAGAGTCCCGTTGGCCCCCTGGTGGCGCAAGCCGTGGCCGAAGGCTACACCGAAGATCCCACTCAGGCGCCCCAGCCTTTTGATGGTTATTACTTTCGCATGCTGAAGGCCTTTGGCACGGCGCGTGCGCAATCGGTATCGCAGAGCTCCGCAGGCAGCCGCGGAACGGCGGGATTTGCTTTTGTCGCTTATCCTGCGAAGTATCGCGATTCCGGGGTCATGACCTTTCTTGTCGACCAGGACGGAATCGTTTACGAAAAAGACCTTGGACCGCGCAGCGCGGAGATTGCCAAATCTTTCACGCGCTATCGCCGCGATGCCAGCTGGCACAAAGCGGATTGATTTGTGCAGCTGCCTGTCCATCTAGTCGTAGCGCAACGCATCGACGGGATTGAGGCGTGAGGCCCGTGCCGCGGGGTACAGGCCCGCGAGCAAACTGATCAGGGTGGCGAACAGGATCGCGCCGAGAGCCAGCCACCACGGGACATAGGAAATTTTAACCGCCGGAAGGTCCTGCTGGCGTAGATAGATTCCCGTCCCCCAGGTGAGCGCCTGGCCGATAAACCAGCCCAGCCCGACTCCGAATAATCCTCCGAAAAATCCCATCGCTGCAGCTTCGGCGAAAAACAGGCTTTTGACGTCTCCGTCGGTAGCACCCAGGGCTTTTAACACGCCGATTTCGCGGCGGCGCTCGAGAATGGCCATCACCAGGGTATTGATGATGCCGAGCGAGGCGACCGTTAAAGCCAGACTGCCGAAAAGCCCGAGAAATAAATCAAATACTGTAAAGACCAGGCGCAAACCTTTGGTGGCATCGAGCAGGGAAAATGCGGAGTAGCCCATTTTCTTGACGGCATCCTCCACGGCGGCGACGTCCTTGGGATTTTTCACGCGAATGGTTACCGCGGTGTAGGCCGGCTTTGTTTCCGTGTCGCTGAGCAGCGCTTGCATGTCAGCGGGCTGCGCGACGTGCAGGCTTTCCGCCAGTTTTAGCGGCAAGAACAAGCGGCCGCCGCCGAAACCTCCCATGCTCGCGGAAGGATCGGTCTCGACGATGCCCACGATGCGTAGCGTTTTTTCTTTGGGCACCATGGACAACCCGCCCGCGAGCTGCCCGGTCATGGCGCTTTCAAGCAGCGCGTCATCGCGCTCCGCGCCGGAAGCGAAGGAGGCGCGTTCGGCGTAGCGGATGACGATGGTCTTTCCGACCAAGTCGTTGGGATTGGCCGCGGGAACGGCTGGCGCGGGTTCCGGCGCGGGCGTCGGCGAGTTTCTGGCCGGAGATCCCGCCGAATTTCCCGCCGAAGTTTCTCCGGCCGCGCTTTTTGCAGCGCGACTCGTGCTCCCCGGTAGACTCGCGGCCGGGTTCCCCGGGGAATGCTTTTCCGTGTCCTGCTGAACGTTCGGCGCTGCAGGAGACTTCCCCTCGCCGAGGTCCCTCGCGGAGGTCGAGGCCATTTGCAGCGCTAGTTCGAGTTGCAGAATGGCTTCTTCGGCGGTCGGCGAGGAGAAGAACTTTCCGGTCATGCCGTCAAAAGCTTCGCCCTTGCGCGAGGATTCGGGAATGCCGAGCGCGTTGGTGGTGAATTTGTTGCCTTCGCGGCGGATTTCCGTGGAAAAACGGATTTGCGGATAGACTTCCGAGACATTCGCGAGCTTTGCGAAGGTTTCGAGCGCTTCGTCATCGAGCGCTGCAGCGGTCTTGGCGAGGGCAGTATCGCGCGGGCGCTGGTTTCTGCCGGGGCCGCGGTTGTCACGGCCGGAGCTGACCAGTACGGAATCGAACAGGCCCGAGCGCAGCAGTCGCCGCGAGGCCAACGTTTGAAGCCCGACGCCCAGAGACAGCATGGCGACGAGTGAAGCCACGCCGACGGCAACACCCAGAGTAGTGAGGGAATTGCGTAAAATGGCTTCCCGCAGATTGCGGATGGCCAGTTCCGTGAGGTCGCGGGCCTTCATGAACAGGCCTCCGTCGATGGAGTTTCACCGCCGGCGATGTTTGCTTCGCCGGTGACAGGTTTGCTGCGCGTCGCGGTGTCCCCGATCAGTTTTCCGTCGTGCAGTATGACCATACGGTCGGCAAAACGCTCGGCGAGCGGGCGTTCGTGGGTGACCATGACGATGGTCATGCGCAACGTGCTTTGAAATTGGCGCAGCAGCAAAAGAATCTGTTCGCCGTTGACACTGTCGAGATTGCCCGTCGGTTCGTCGGCAAAAAGAATGGACGGGCGGTTAACCAGCGCGCGGGCCAGTGCCCCGCGCTGCTGCTCGCCTCCAGAAAGTTCGCTGGGGCGGTGCTTGCTCCGCGCGCCGAGGCCGACGCGCTCCAAAGCTTCACGGACGCGCGAGGCGCGTTGGCCACGGTCGACCTCGGAGAGGCGCAAGGGTAGCTCGACATTTTCTTCCAGGGTCATGCGCGGCAGCAGATTGAAAGATTGAAACACCATGCCGACCGTTTCGCGGCGGTAGCGCGCGAGATTTTCCGCGTCAAGTTCGGCCAGATTCCTGTTGCCCACGTGGATGCTTCCGGAACTGGGGCGGTCGAGTCCGGCAAGCATGCTGAGAAAGGTGGATTTGCCGGAGCCGGAGCTGCCGAGCAGCGCGAGAAATTCACCAGCCGGAATCGTCAGGGTAATGCCCGCGACGGCATAAACCACAGCCTCGCCGAGCCGGTACTCGCGGCAGACGTTTTCCGCGTGAATGGTCGCGGGTTCGGGGGCAGCGCTCGGCCGGGTCATCGCCTGCTTCAGGGGTAGAGCATTGAGCTGAGTCATGGGCAGCTACTCATCATACGCTGCGGCATGCCTCCGACTTTCGTTCGGATGAGCTGCCGAGCGGGGTGGCTGGAGCACGGTAACGCGGGCTCTTGTTTTTTTCAAACCATAGAATTCCGCAAGCCTCAGTGGATGTATTTGTGTAACAGTAAGATTCTACGTTATTTAGAGGTGAAGGCGGGGAGGTTTGCGGCCTGCGATGCGTTTTCCTACGGGCGGTTTCGCGGGCCCTTTGGGCGAGGTGAAGAAATCTGCCAAGAGACAGGCAGAATGAGCAATGAGTAGCGCTTGGAAAGCCGGGGCCGCGCGCGGAGCCTGTTGCCCGCTCGTCCGGTCCCGGCAACTCTCTGGTACCGATTTCCCTCATTCCAGATACAAAGACGCGTTGCTCGTTCGTGTTGCAATTCAGGGACCTTGCGATAAAAGGGCCAGTCGGCTGAATACCCGGGGAGTTCGCGTTAGAGCGTGGTCTTGGTGGGCGATCCGGCGGTGGCTGCGGCCGGGGTGCTGGGTGCGGGCGCTTGTGCGCTCGGCAGGTACAGTTGCACGGTGCTCGTGGAGATGTTGAGGTTTGCGGCGATTTGACTGGGGTTCAGTCCCTGGCTGGCGAGCTGTTGTATCTCCTGGGAAAGGACGAGCGTTGACGTAGTGGCGGCGCTGGTGCTGGTGGTGCTGGGAGCAGCGGTGCTTGGATTGGAAGTAGTGCTTGCGGCGGCGGTCTTTGCGGCCGCGGCCCTGTCGGCGCTGGACTTAGCCTGCGCGGATATCGTGACGGTATCCTCAGGAACGGCGGATGGGGTCGCGGTGGTTGATTTCGTGGTTGCAGCTACCTGCGAGGCGACCGGCGAAGTGGCCGGCGGAGTATCTGGAATGACTGGGACTGGCGTGTTTTGTAGCGAAATGGACATGGGTTCTCCTGGTTGCCTGGGGTCTTCCGTCCTAGCTGCTTTTCGGTATCGCTAAGGACTCTATCGGCTGAGATGAAGACGACATTAGAGAAGTGCCGAATCGCGCGGACGGATCGGGCGGGAACGGTTTGGCACGGTGATTGCACGTGAAGCGGAAGGGTTGCCGAGAACGCAGGTTGAAGGACGCGCGCGGAGCTGCGCCAGGCCCTGCGCTTGCGCGGAGTCGACGCGCGAAGGGGAGCGAGCATGCACATACACAGCAACCAGATGAATCCGAATATCCAATTGGATGCGCTCGAGGCGGCACAAAAGGCCGCGGCACAACAGGAAGCCGCGAATACGCGAAAAAAGCTACGGGAGTTTTCCGCGAAAGTGGGAGCGGAATCGGAGCTGGGCGAGGATTGCGTGGTGAAACTGGGGAAGCGGGAAGAACCGGAGAGCCAGACGGAAAGAGAGCAGCGGAATCCGAAGAGCGGGAAGAAACCGAAGAACGAGGGCGCAGCGGGCGCGAAAGATTCAGTTTCCGAGTGGGCCTAAGCGGGTGATCAAAGCTCGCAACCGAGAGCCGGCATGACAGGCGCGCTGGCCGCCGCGCCATGCCACGGCGCTGCAGCTCTAACCTTTGCTTCGCGAGCGCCATCGCGGCGAATTGCTGCAGACGGCGGCCCTCTCTAAAAAGACCCCGCTTATCATTTGGACCAGGGCGGAACGACGCCGGTCATGCGCGCGTAGGCGACTAGTTGCCCCATGTGTTCGTTGGCGTGAACGATGATGCGGAGATAGATGCCATCGACAGTGGCATCCCGGTCGAAGATTTTTACTTTGCGCTTCAGATCCTTGGGTTTGGCCGCCGTGTGCGCGATCTTTACTGCATCCAGGGAGCGCTTCAGCCAGGCGATCACCTCCGGTTTGGAGATGATTTTTTTCTCAACATCGTCATCGTCGAGTTCAGCGGGCATCTTGGGGCCGGTGACGCTCAGTAGATAAAAATTAGAGACGGCGATGTGCATGTACACTTCGCTCGTCGAACGCACTCCCGCCGCCGGACGCCACGAGAATTTTTCCTCCGGCGTGGCCTCGGCCAAGGCCATCAGTTGCTGGGTCACATGGGTCCACTCTCCGTCATAGCCTGCCAGAGCCCTTCGAGCGATTCGGGCCGAACCGCAGGCGCGCTTAGCAAGCTCAGGGAAAGAAGCAGTAAAAATGTTTTCATGGTCGAGCTCCTGGTAACTCTTGTGGTAATTCTTGCTTCTTCTTGCCCGCAAAAGGGTGCGGCCACTTATAATAACGCTCCTGGCAAAAAATGCGTCGCGCGGGGGATCGGGCAAAATCCGCTGAGGGGCGCGGCAAAGATTGCACGAAACATGGCGCGCGGGCAAACGGCGAATAGGAATTTGGATTTGCGAAAGGTTGCCTTGACAGGTATGCCGAGATTGGGAAAGACGCGCGAAACAGCTGGGAACTCGCGATGCCTGCGGCACGCTACAGCGACCTGGCTGGCCCTGTTGCTTGCAGGTTGCGCGGCTGCGGCGCCGCAGTCTGTTCCGCTGTGGCCGAAGGGTGCGCCGGGATCGGAAGGTAAAAACGCAGAGGAAACAGTGCGCTTGACGGAGACGGGCGAGCAGGTGGTGTCGGGTGTGCACCGTCCTTCGATTACGCCGTACCTTGCGGCCCAAGAAAAGGCCACCGGAGCGGCGGTGATCGTGATTCCCGGAGGCGGACACGCGGAACTGTGGATGGATCACGAGGGCTACAACGTTGGGAGATTTTTAAGCGAACACGGGGTCAGCGCATTTGTATTGAAATACCGTCTGGCGCGCGAGAAAGGTTCGACGTACACGATCGATGGAAACGAGCTGCCGGACGTGCAGCGGGCGATCCGCCTGGTGCACAGCCACGCGGCGGAATGGAACGTGGATCCTGCGCGCATCGGGGTGATGGGATTTTCCGCGGGCGGGGAACTGGCGCTGCTGGCCAGCACGCGTTATGACCGCGGCGAAGCGGATGCGACGGATCCTGTGGATCGCCAGAGTTCCCGGCCGGCGTTCGAGGCGCTGCTGTATCCGGCAATTCCGAGCGACCTGAAATTATCGAAGGAAACGCCGGCCGCGTTTCTGGTTTGCGGAGCAAAGGACCGGCCGGATATTGCGGAGGGTCTTCCGAAACTGTATCTGGAACTCAAGAAAGCCGGGGTCCGAGCGGAGTTGCATGTGTACGCCGGGGCCGGACACGGATTCGGTTTGCGCGAGAGCAATGGCCCTCCGGTGTCCGGATGGCCGCAGCTGTTTCTCGAGTGGCTGGACGTCCAGGGATTTCTGAAATCGAAATAAAAGACGTCGCGGCGCCGCCACGCGTTCGTCCGGTGAGCGTAAATCTCCCCGGGCGTCGGTTCGTGAAGGCCCGGAGGAAGCGATACAGCGAAGAAAAAGGGCCACTCCGTGGCGTGGCCCCTTTTTGCTTTAAGGTTTGAGGACTTCTGGGCTTGCGGAACCGATGCGATTGCTCGTGGAGTTCGAGCGACCGCTCTGTCGGGCTGATCGTGCCGCGTGTGGCATGAAACCAGACCAACGAACCACAACGTCATTGCCAAGCTATAGGCACGTTGCCTGCCTAAAATACCCGGGCTAAGTTCAATGAAATCAGCCGTGGCGTCGGTGGACGGCCGGCATTCGACCAATTCCTTGCACACAAGTGGGCGTTGTCGTCCGTTCTCCCGGCGCGCTTGCGGGCGATGCGCCCGCTTGAGAAAACCGCCGCCAGCAAGAAGAGCTCACACAAGCGGCAGGTAGAGATTCCGCTGGGTCATGTGCCCGGCGGCGGAGTTCCGGTCCAGACATGCTGGACGATTTGCCAGGCGCCGCCGGGGCCTGGTTGCCGTTTGTAGATGACCACGTAGCTGCCTTTGGCGCTGATCTTGGCGGCGTTGGCGACGCTGGTGAGGGTTTCCTCGAAGTCCCCGCTGTCGTAGGCGAGGTCGCCGGAGGTTTCGAGCCTCTGGCTGTGCAGAGTGAGGTCGCTTGTGAAGTTGGCCATGATGGTTTGGAAAAGGGTGCGCAGCGCGGCGGAACCGGCGATGCGTTCACCGCTCGGCTGTAGGAAGGCGGCGTCTGGGGCGTAGAGCTTGAGGATGGGTTCGAGTTGTTTGTTGCGGAGATCCTGCACCCAGTCTTCGCGGATCTTGGCGAGGTTCACGAGGGTCGAGGCTTGGGGTTCTGCGCTTGCGCTCGGGGAAAGGTTCTGCGCGCAGAGGGCGCTTAA
>JBEKSZ010000177.1:0-12119 GCA_049516615.1 Candidatus Acidiferrum sp.
GCCGCAGTGCCCGAACTGAGCGCCACGGCGTGCGCGCAAGAGACATACTCCCCGAGCTGGCATTCAAACTCCGCGAGCTTTTCACCCAGGCTGAGACGCGGAGTCCGCAACACCGCGCTAACCGCGGCGATTTCGTCTTCGCCGATGTCCGGGCCGGAGAGTGGGATCCTTATGGGCATGTCTTGTGCGAGATTATTTGCCGCGCAGGTCGCGGGCGGTTTTTAGTGGTGGCGTTTCATCAACAGTTCCTGGCCCAACGGAACCGTGGTCAATACATCCAGGATTTTTCCCGCAGCGTATCCGTCTCCGTAGGGATTGCTCATCCCCGCGAGTGAAGCGCGAAAGGAATCGCTCTCTGCGATCTTGACAGCGGCCAGGATCGCTTCGCTATCCGCTTCGGCATCCACGATGTTACGAGCGCGTTCGCGGCCTTGCTGGCGCAGCCCGACGTTTACGGCGGGCAGGGAGAGCGACGGCGTCTCCATGATGCCGCTGCTTGAATTGCCCAGAAACAGGTCCGCCTGGCGCAGCAAACTCCAGTAGGTGACTGCGTCCAAATTCACAAAAACGTGCGCGTCTTTGCGTTCCGCTATAAATTCGCGAGTCCGCTCGACGAGCTGGCGGCTCCCGGCGTCGGCGTTCGGGTAGCAGAACAGGATTTGGCCGGCGATTTTCGCCGTCGCTGCGAACACGGCATCGGCTTCGCGCACCGTGTCGCGTGCGATGGTGACGGGATGATAGGCCACCACGATGGACGGCTTTTGCAGGCTGATGCCCAGCCTCGCTGCCAGCTCGGCACGATCGAGCAACTTGCTACGCCGCAAATGATCAAGCGACGGGGCGCCGGCGCGGTGCACGCGCCAGGCTTCTTCATCCATGGCGATGATTCTCTGGCGGGCGGCTTCGGTGGAGGTGAAATGGATATGGCTCATCTTGGTGAGCGCGTTGCGCACGGCGTCGTCGATCGCTCCCTCGCTGACTTCTCCGCCCTCGATGTGCGCGACGGGAATGCGCAGGGCCAACGCCACGGAGGCCGGCGCCAGCATCTCGTAGCGATCCGCAATCAGGAGCAAAAGGTCCGGGCGCATCGCGCCCAGAGTGTCGGCTAAACTGAGCGTGGCCACGCCGATCGTCTTGGCCATGCCCACGTCGCTGTCGGAACTGAGCAGGCATTCCAGCCTGGCGGCGATGGGGAATCCGTCTTTTTCGATTTCGCGCACCGTGCCGCCAAATTCAGGGGAAAGATGCGCGCCGAGGGCGATGATCTCGAGTTGCACGCCGGGATGCTTCTCGAGTTCGCGCAGGGGCCAATATAAATGCCCGTAGTCGGCTCGCGATGTGGTGACGACCGCGATTTTCCGCTTCACGCTTTTGCCACACTTCCCTCGCGTACCGTTTTAAGTTACCTGGCCCTCGCGGTATGGGGGGACCAGTTTGCGCAGGTACTTCCCTCGCGGTTTCCCAGCGCAGCGTATTCGCGAGCCAGCCGCGCGGTCAAGTCTGCGCCGATCTCGCCGCCGGCGCTCGATGAGGTTCTCTTGTTCACGAAAAACGCCGCTCCCGGAGGCCGGAGGAAAGACACGCCGCGGGCGCGGCGCTCCGTAAAAGATTCGAGCGGGACCGCGGTTTACGGCGTTCCCTCGAGCGCGGCCACAAAGACGCGATCATCGACGGCCAGCGACTGCGTGAACAGCACGGCTGTGCCCCCGCCATTCAGGGCAATTTTCTTGGCATCGCCGCTGACCGCCGGGCCAGCTGGCGCGGTTCCCGCCGCCGGAGCGCCGTCCGCGGCGGCTCCGGGCTGCAAGGAAATCCGCGAAGTTTTCGCAACGCAGTTGCTTGCGCCAAGGCAAGTGTCGCGCACAAAGATCTGCTGATACCCGCTGTTTGCCGGGGAGCTGGCTTGCGCCGTTGCGTTGCTTGAACCGCTCGCCGCCGTTTGAGCGCTCCTCGCCACGGCCACGAAAGCTACAAATCTCCCCGATGCGCTCACCGAGGGGAGAAGGCCCTCGGCCCCCACGAGTTGTCCGCTGGCGTCGGTAGAGACCAGTTGGGTCGCCGGCACGCAACCCGCCGGCGCCCCGGTGCACATGTCGCGCAGGTAGACCTGGCGCCCTGCCGCTGTCGATGACGCAGCTGAGCTGGCAACCAGATTTGCTGCGGCGGATGAGAAGGCCACATACCTGCCATCCGCGCTCATCGATGGCGTGTGACTGTCCTCACTCGCCGCAACGCCCTCGGCGTCGAGCGAAACCAGCGAAGTCTGCGCCACGCATCCAGCGAGGGCACCCGCACAGGTGTCGCGGAAATAGATCTGAGTGTGCTGGCCGTCTCCCGCCGCGTAAGCCACATAGCGCCCGTCGGCACTCAGCGCGGGAGTCTCTTCGGCAGCACCGGCAATCGCCGCACCGGACGTACTGATGGTAAATACCTCGGAAGCGCTCGTCGCCCCGTTTCCAAGAGGCGGAGGATTCACGACATACACGTTCGCCGTTCCCGCGTTGGCGATTAACGTCGGAGGCACGGTGGCAACAATCTGCGTTGCGCTCGGTGTGGTCATCGAAGCAACCGCCAGTTGCGTGGTTGTGCCGCCGGAACTCCAGAACACGGTCGCTCCCTGCGAGGGATTGGCGCTCGAAACAAAATTGGAGCCCGTCAGGGTCAGTTGCAATGCGGCGGATCCCGCGGTGGTGCTGGTGGGGCTGATGGAGGTCAGCGTGGGCACCGGGAATACGGTAAAGGCCAAGGGGCCGCTGACGAGGCCGACCGGAGGCGTGCAGGTCGGAGCAGTCCCCGCCGAATTCGGCGGATTCACGACCGTCACATAGTTGGTTCCCGGCGCGGAAAGCAGGTTGGCGGGCAGGCTCGCGGTGATCTGGTTGCTGTTGGCCGTCAAGATCGTAAGCGGGGTGTACGTTGGCGAGCTCGTCGTACCCGAATTCCAGCAGACGATGGCCGGCGGGTTGGCGCTGGTAAGAAAATTCGTACCGCTGAGCGTCAGGGTCGTTAGCCCGGCCCCGGCGTTGACGCTTGTCGGGCTGATCGACTGCAGCAGCGGATCGGTGTTCGGCTGGGTGGGCGGATTGATGATGAAGTTAATGGGATTCGATAGCCCGTTGTTGCCCGCGCCGGAAAAGGGATTATGCGTGAGGATCAGGGCTTGTCCCGGGTTGGCCACGAGCGACGCCGGAATCGTGGCGTATACCTGCAAAACATCGCCCGAGGCGTCCAGGATATCGGAGGTTGCCAGCTTCCCGCCATTCCAGGTGATATAAGTCTGGGTCACAAACCCGCTGCCGTTGATGGTCAGCGTAAACGACGGGCTGCCGGCAGCAATGTTCGAGGGGGAAAGCGTGGTGACTACCGCCCCGGTATTGGCCTGAAAGGTGTTGCCGTAATCGTTGCAGCCCGCAACCGCAAAAATCGCCATCAGTGCGACAGCCAACGCTGTCAAAACCCTCTTCATCGACACTCCTTAGTCCCTCTGGCACCGGCACGACGCAGCAGCTGCCAGTCTCTTTCTTTGAAGTCCAGGAATCCGCTCTATTGTTCGGTTCAGATGCACAATCTTGCTGGCGCGTTTACCGCCCGAGCCGCGCATCGCGAGCGCCCCGGTCCGCGACACCCGCTCAGCCGTAACCCGGCTCTATGACAACCCTGTACCCAACCCTACATCTGTATCATTCTGGCAGGGATAACGTCAATTTACTCGGGCACGTGGCACTTGCCATGCACGCCAATTTCAAAGCTGTTTGCCCCACGCCGCGCTTAAAAACAGATACCGTTTCCGGAGCGAATCTTTGGCCGCCCTGGGCGGCAGATTCAGATACATCACCTGCCACCCATCGGCTGCTTGGTAGCTTGGCCATTTGGGCAGGCCGGGACCGTTGGGATTCCCGCTGCGCGCGAAATTCACCCAATATTTCTCGATCAGTTCGCTGAGTTCGCGGTCTTTCGCCCTCCACGGTATTTCCGTTTTCGAGTCCAACGTGCCAAAAACGTATTCGATCTCCGCGGAATGGTAGGCTCCCAGCCCTTCCTTCTTCGTCGAACTCGGCAGCGAGAGATCGAAGCGATAGCGATAGACGGGCTTCTTGCCCGTGGCTGCCTGCGCTTCGAGCCACCGCCACGTGGACCAGGCAATGAAGCGATCTCCCACGAAATCCGCGATCGAACGCGCCACGGTCTCGTCGCCGCCATCGCCGGCATAGAGGCCCAGAAATTCGTCGCTGGTATCCGGAAATTCCTTCTTGGCCAGGGCCACCAGGCTTTCCCGCGGATTTTTCCCTGACTCTGCGTGAAAGCTGCCTTCGTCGCGATTCCACCCGGCCAGAAGCGCCACGTCGTTTTGTTTTCCCGCAGCAAAGATGGCCGGGGCAGCTTGCGGGAGAAAGTATCCGTCGATGTCCGGCTGAAACCGGAAGCCGCGATCGCTGGACTTCACGGTGATGTCCAGAATTTTCGCCGCCGGCATCGCTCGCAACTCTTTGAGGCTCCTCGTAGCGAACATGGAGGCGGCAAACTCCCCATCCGATTGTTCGCGGGCCGCCAAGGGCGTGAACCGCTCGCCAGAGCCTGAAAACGCGGCACCGCTTTCACCAATGGCCCTTTTAAAAAGTCCCCGAGCGAGAGGCGAAGCCATCTGCGCGCTAACCGAAAAAGAACCGGCGCTTTCGCCGAAGATCGTTACGTTTGCCGGATCGCCGCCAAAGGACGCTATGTTGCGCTCGACCCACTCGAGCGCGGCGAGTTGATCGAGCAACCCGTAGTTGCCGGCGGCGTTTTTGTCCGATTCGGCAGCCAGTTCCGCCAGCGTGAAAAACCCGAAAATGCCGAGGCGGTAGTTCATGGATACCACGACGACTCCGCGTTTCGCCAGAAATTGGCCGTCCTGACGTCCTTCGGAGGTGGCTCCCGCCTGGTATCCGCCGCCATGGATCCACACCATTACGGGAAGTTTTGCTCTGGCATTTTTCGCCGGGGTCCAAACGTTAAGAGTCAGGCAATCTTCACTGCCGCCGGGATCGTGAAAAACCATGTCCCCGTAGATTGGTCCCTGCATGCAGTGAGCGCCGAAATTCGTGGCCTGGCGAACTTCGCTCCAACTTGCCGGAGGTTGCGGCGGCTTCCAGCGCAACTGCCCGACCGGGGGCGCGGCATAGGGGATGCCGAGAAAGGTGCGAATCGTGCCCTGCATTTTGCCCTCGACCGCGCCCGTGTCGAGCTTGACGAGCAGCCCTTGCTCTTGCGCGAGGCAGGTCAAGGGCCAGGCCAGTATCGCGAGCGTCACGATAAGTCGAGAAACTCTCGGCATCACGCTTCCTCCGGCAACAACGGAAAATATCTCTGCGAAATGATTGCCAGCGGCTGCCAAATGGCGGGCGCTCACGTGGCTGTCGCGAGCGCCAGATAATCCGGCCGGTCAGAAACCAATTTGTGCCGGAATGCCTTGCGAATCTCGCGACCCTCGACCAAGAACGCGCCCGGCATGCGCTGGATATCGCCTGCCGGCAAACCCACAAAATGTCCGTTCAGCCAGGCGAGCAACATGCGCAAGATGCTCTCCTGATTTAAATATTGTCTCAACTCGGCTCGCACCAGGCCAAAGGCTTCGTACAATCGCCCTTCGGGATCCGCAAAGCGCGGCGCGTCTTCGAGCCCGTACGGTGTAAAAAACGCGTTGGCCTTCTCCTCCGTTCCGAGGTGGACGAAGGCTAAGAGCGTCCCGCCGCTTTCGATGGTGGCACGCTTCCTCGAAATCTCCTCGACTGCTTCGCGACAGAACGTACACCCGAAATGCCGGAGAAAAACCAGCAACACGGCATGCCCGGCTGTCAATTCTCCGAGCGTCTGGCCGGTCTGCGCGCGATAGCCAGACAACAGTTCTTCGGCAATCTGATTGGTTCTGAAGATGGCCATCACCATTCTCCCGCCGCACCGAGCGGTCGACTCAAAACCGTCCTGGCCGCCGCGGCGCACCGCCACGCAAAGATACGCCTCACAAGCTTCCCGGCATAGCACCCAGCCAATCTTTTCTGAAAGCTCCCGGAGGCACCTCAAGACTCCAGGCGGTTGTCCGGCCATCCGGCACAAACGAATGTTGCCACTTTTTAAGCGGCCCGCAAACCCCCGCAAAGCCTTGATGGGGGCGAAATCCTCTCGCCCCCCGAGGCTCCTGCGCCTATGCTTGGCAACCCCGGGTTTCTGGCAGCGGCACGATCTTCCGCCGCATTTTTTGCGCGCGATCCTGACTCTCTCCGGTCCCCATGCTTTGTTCCTACGCTCCAGCGGCGACGGGCCTGGCGCGTCTCGCCCCGCACGGAAACCGTAGGAGCCGCGTGGCAGAAGCCGGCCTGCGCCTCCAGGGAAACACCAAATGTCTGATTCACGATGGGACGGCTGTCCCCTGGGGAGTGAATTCCCGCGCCGCAAGGCCGCACCGGCAAAGCGCGCAACGGTTAGCGGCGCTGCAGTTTCGCTGCACCTTTGCTGAAACTGGCCAGACCGTCAGACTGCAGGTATTCCCGGGCGCTAGAGTCGTTTTTAAGATACGCGTCCCAGAACGCCATGGCCGCGGAATTGGTGTAGCCCAGAATATTCTCGGCCTGCTGCCCGCGCCCGGGCTGGAGTGTTCGCGCGGAGATGAAGGACATGTGATTGGCTCCCTCGATGAACACCTGGTACTTGTCGCCCGCCGGACTGAGTTCGAATGGCTTCTCATGCCACTCGGCATTGGCAATCGGCCCTAAATTATCGTTGGATCCGGTGACGCCAAGAAACGGCACGCGCAGCGTGCGAAACGAGGTCTCCAGCAATCCGAACTGCCCGGGCCCTTGCGGCGAGAGGCACAGCACCGCTTTCACTCGCGCGTCGGCAAAACTCGTGCCCGGCTTTCCGGGCAAATCGACCAGCGCGCCTCCCACCGCTTCCGTGGTGAACGAACCCATCGAGTGCCCGCTCATTCCAATGTGCTGCACGTCCATCTTCCCGGAGAGACTCGGAACGCGCCGCGCCAGCTCTTCCAGGGAATCGAGCACGAACGACACATCGCGCGCCCGGCTCTCCCACAAGCCCGGCCGCTTGAGCGCGTCGCGCACGGCCTGCATGGACTGCAGGTTCTCTTCTCCGGCATCCCGGCGCTCGAGCGCGGAGTCTTCGTGCGTCGGTTGAATGCTCACATATCCATAGCTCGCCCAATGCTCGGTCAGCGCCTCGCAGCAATTCCCGGAGCCTCCCGCGCCATGCGAAAACACGATCACCGGGTAACGTCCGGGCACGTCCGGATAGAAAATCCGCACGTGCAGATCCTTGTTCCGCTGCGCGTCGTGCAGCAGGAGATCGCTTACCTCCGCGACACGGTACGGTCCCGGCCGCAATTTGTAGCCGTAATAGTTAACCGGGTTGTCGGTGGGGGACGCGCCATCATTTCCATCGACGCTCCTCGTTCGGCTGGCCACATGAGCTCGCCCCTCGCCGTGCTGCGAAATGGCTTTGCGTACCGCTTCTGAGGGATTAAATCCGCTTCCCCCGCCGGGGCGCGTAATGAGGTACGCCGCTACGAGGCTGATCACGCAGATCAGCACGATGTTCGTTACGCGTTCAAAAGCTCGTCGTCGGCGCATACGGTCGCGGGAAAAACGCGGCATCATGGAGAGGGACATAATGTTTGGCCTGTACAGGAAGCTGCTGCACCCTGCTAACCCAACTCTTCCCAAGAGGGTTGCAGGGTATCTTGCGTTCCGCGCCGCCCTAGGCGAAAAAAAACGAAAAACCTTCCGCCCGAGACCGGACTTGAATCGCCCGATTTGCTTAGAGGACTCACCTCACACTTAGGGAACAAATCGTTGGGCGGGGAGGCAACGGCCGAAGAAAGCGCGGCGCTAGTATAACAAATTTGTTAGTCGTTGCCGCAGGAACGCGTCGCTGGTTGCAGGTTTTCCCGAGGGAGTGAAGGCCTGACCCGCTTTCCCGGGCAGGTCGGCACGAAAATGGCTGCGGCGCGGCAGCTCGCTTTAAAACTGCAACCCCTTCTGCCGCTCTCGCCCGGGCGTCGCCGCATACCTCGAAATGTAATTTTTTACGGAGAACTTGCGAGCGGTGTTCTCCGACGTCATATACCGGATCTGCCCGTAGACCGGCCGCTCTGGCCCCCAGGGCCGGTCGTACCGGCCCAGCACCCAAAAGATGCCGCTGTAAGAATTGGGATCTCGCCCGTCCAGTCCGTATTTATTGTTTAGCTCGATCATGATGGCCGCCGCTTCCTCTGGTGTCCGTGTCCACTCCAGAATTTTCTTGCCCCAGAGCATGCGCAGATAGTTATGCATCCTTCCTTCGCGGACAAGTTGCATTTGCGCCGCGTTCCAAAGGGGATCATGCGTGGCGCCGGCGGCAAATTCTTGCAGGGTGTAGGAGTGCGTCCGCTGGTCTCGGGCGTGCGCCTTCAGGGTTTTCTGCGCCCAGTCCGGCAAAGACTCATAACGATCGTAGCTTGCGCGGTGCGAGCTGAAGTTGTAGCCCAACTCGCGCCAGGTCACCAGCTCGTCGAGAAATGCTTCCGCACCGGCGGTCATGTTCCACCACCCTTCGCGGCTGCCGCTCGCCCGCAGCGACAACTTCCCGGGCTTCCACTTCTCGTGGCGCGCCAGTTCGTGCAGCACTTCATGCACGGACAAAAAACCGAAATGCAGATAGGGCGAGAGTCCGCTCGAGGCGTCCACGTCGGGCTGATTTCGTTGCTTCCCGTAATCCGTCAATTTCCGGGTGACAAAGTCCTTCACGCGCAATCGCCCTGGCATGCTGCCGGCTGGCAACGAGACGGGCCCGACCGTGTGATCAATGGGCAGCTTGTCTAGGGTCCCCGCCTCACCCTGAAGCAGTGCCCGCGTGGCTCGTGGCCAGCGGGCGGAGATTGCCTCGGGGATCCGCGCCAGGACAGCAAATTTCGCCTTTCCGAGCGGGTCCTTTGCCGGAAAGGCCTGCAGATGCGAGGGCAGGGATTTCTGAAGATAGCGCCGAAAATCAAAGGCCCGCGAAAACACCTGTTCGGTAGCCCGCAGCGGCAAGAGGCCATTTGAATCGACGCTTTCCAGTTTGACGCTTAATCTTGTCGCCGCCGCGGCCACCATGCGTGGCAGGAAAAAACACGGAAACTCATCGGTTACCACCACGCAAGCTCGCCTGGCAAACTCCTCGAGCAAACCCTTTCCCGCTCCGTCCTCCGGCTCGACGTACGGATAGTAGGTTACGCTCGAACGCGCGCAAGCCGCGGCATTCCCCGCCATGCCATCGATCACGAAGCGGTGCAAACGATCGCTGGCCCATCTGTAACCGCATCGTAACGCCTCGAAAATCAAGAGCGGCTTCGCCAGTTCCCGGCAATGCTCGAGCGCGCGATCCAGCGCAAAGTTGTAAACCACCCGACGGCTCGTAATCATCCAGTAGAGAACATATTCCCCGTCCCCGCGCACCAGCTCCCTGTTCGCATCGCGAATCCGCAGCGCCGGAACCGAATTCACACTCGTCCTCCGCATCGTTTCAGCAAGCCTCGGTCACCAGGACTGCGAACGGTAATCGACACGGAAATGGCAAAAAGGCTGCCGGGAGGCAGCCTTTTTGGTCGCTGGCAAGGCCAGAGATGCTGCGGCAAAACCTACTGCACTGCGGGCAGCTTGAGGACGTTTTGCTTCATGCTGATTTCTTTGCCCCCGCGTACGGCGGCCTTGGGCTTCGCGCCGCGCGCCGCTGCCGAATTCGATTTTTTGCTGCCCCTGGCACCGCTGCTCAAGCTTTTCTTTTGGATGGCCATGACGATCTCCCTTCCGGTAGATAGCATTTACTTGCAAAAGACGCCCAACAAAATAGCATGCCGCTGGCCAAACCCGAAAGCTCCTTCGACTCCTTTCGGCCCTGATGAAAACAAGGACCTTGGCCTTCCGCCAGGCGCCTCTTCCGCGGCCCCCAGCCCCTCGATTCTCGCACGGCGGTTAAAAAATGATCGACCAGGGGTCAAATTTTAACTCGCGTTCAAATGCTCTGCGCCCGGCTCGCCAATGCGCTCGATGCGTCCGAGCAACAACGCGTAACTCGCGATGCCCAGCAGGAGGACCGCCGTCGCGGTGGCAAAGGCAGCGGCAAATGAATGGGTTGCGGATACAACGTATCCTGTGACAATCGGCGCCGAAACGGCGGAAAGCTGGCCGCCGAGGTTAGCGAGGGCCCCCACCGTTCCCACACTTCCCCGCGGCGCGATCAGCGAGGGTACCGTCCAGGCGACGGGCGCCGCGGCCGCAAGGCCTCCGAGCGCGAGGCTGATCCAGAAAAGCGCAACGACCGGCGAGTGCGCATGCCCCGCGCCCCAGATCGCCAACCCGAGGCTGGTGCCGGTGAGCAGCACCGTCTGGCGCACTCTGGTGGCGTTCCGGCCGCGTTGAATCAGAAAATCCACCAGCCACCCGCCCACCACAAAATCCGTAAACGCGGCAAAACTCCACGGCACGCTCGTGTATAGCACGGAGTGCAACAAGTCCACATGCAGCGTGGTGGCGAGATAACTCGGCAGCCAGGCCAGCAGCAGAAAAAATGTGTAGTTGTAGGCACCCCAGCCGATGGCCAGTCCATAGACTTTGCGCTGTTGCAGCAAGTAACGTAGCGGGATTCTTTTCGCGGGGGACTCGGGCGCGTTCTGGCTCCGGCCGGCATGAGCGGGCAGCGCCTGCGACTCCGCACCCGAAGCTCCTTCGACGGGCTCGCGATAAATGCGGTAAAAAAACAGGAAATAGATCAGGCTCGCGAGTCCGGTCGCCGCAAAACTCCAGCGCCAGCCAAAATGAAGCAGCAAAATCCCGATAAGCGGTACGCCGATGCCGGAGGAAAGCTTCGCCGCAGAATCCGTGAGGGAAACCGCCAGGCTCCGCTCCTGCTCGGGGAACCATTGGCCGATGGCTTTGGCGTTGGCGGGAAATGTCGGAGATTCCGCTACGCCGAGAAGCAGCCGAGCGGCGAAGAGCCATGTCAGTCCCGGCGCGAGGGCTGCGCAAAACGACGCCACGCTCCAGAGCAAAGCGCTGACACGCCCGACCAGGCGGACCCCCAGACGATCGAGCAGCAGCCCGGCAGGCAGTTGCATGGCCCCATAGCTCCAGCTAAAGGCGCTCGACAAGTACCCGAACGAAATCAGCGTGAGGCCGAACGACTCGTGCAGCGCCTGTTGCGAAACCGAAAGGTTGATGCGGTCAAAGAAGTTGACGATCACGCCAAACGCCAGCAGAAAGGCGATGGACCACCGGCCTCGCTGCACATTGAAATTCTCGGAACTGGCGGGAAGCGTCTTCATTTTTCCGGGAAACTACACGCGTTGCGCGAGAACCTTGCGCGGAATCGCTCGCAGTGTCCCACACTTTCCGGGGGAAACGACACGATCCCTTGGTCAAAGGTAGCGCGCTCGCGCGCGACAGAGGCAAGCCGCAAGAACCGCAACATCTGAATCCTCTAAGCCTTTAACGCCAACGAATGGCAGGGCCCGGGAACGCCAAGGAACTCACTCATTCCTCCTCGCGGCGAAACATCGCCCTGTGCAGGTTCCTCAGATTCGGGATGCTTGGCGAGCAGCGCTTGCTCTCCTAAAATGTCAGATCGACGTTCCTAGAGACCGCGGCCCGCCGCGGGCACACCTGCCCCTTTGGGCCATTGCAGTACCTGGCCCTATCGCTATGCTGGTAACGGTAGCCCGGACGCGATGCCCTGGTGATCGCGATGCCTTGAGTACTCTCTCATCGCGAAAGCCCGGGGGCGGCGCTGCCAAGAGGAATGTCTCGCTCCATCCAACTCGCCGCTCTGCTTTCCGCCGCGGTATGCGTGGCCGCCGCGACTCGGCCGGAACTGCGTTTAGGACCACCGACCACCCGGTCGCCCGTGTCAGCCGCTTCCCGGGCCCCTCAAAACGAAAACGCCGCCGATGCCGTCTGCCCCGTCGCCTATCAGCTCGACGACTCCCCCGGCGCGCGCGGCTACCACTACATCTTCTACGGCAACGCCTTTTTCATTAACCGCGACGGTTACTTGCTCACCGCCGCGCACGTCCTCTCCGAGCTCAACGGAGGGCAGCCCAGCATCCTGCTTCG
>JBEKSZ010000178.1:0-12028 GCA_049516615.1 Candidatus Acidiferrum sp.
AGGGCGACTACAATAATCACCGCTTCAATTATGGCGGCTATTCCTTCGGCTTCATTGATCCTTGGCCAGTCGGCTGGGGCTACTCGGACGACGTTTATGTCGTTTACGACGACGGCGCGTACTACATGTACGACATCGTCCATCCGGGCCTGCGCATTTCCATCAACATCCTTTAGCGATTCTTCCGCCGGGCAACCGACGGAACGTTGCCCGGAATCTTCTGCACGTCAGCGGCATGAAGCGAAGGCCGATGATGCTCGGGTGCGCGCAAATCAATTCCTTCTAACGCCGCTCATGGCACCGCGAGAGGCTTCATGTCAAGGAATGCGCTGCCTCCGCGACCGCCGCACCTGCCTGCAGCGACTCGCTTACCAGCGCCAAAGCTTCTTCCACGATATCCAGCCCAGCGGCGAGTTCCGCTTCATTGATGATCAGCGGCGGACAAACCCACAGCATATTGAACCGGCTGAACGCGTAGAGATGCTTGCTCTTTAAGTGCCCCGCGAGCGCGACCATCTCCGGACTGCTTCCGTTGTACGGCGCGAGCGGCTCGCGCGTGGCCTGGTCGCGCACCAACTCCAAGACGCTGAACAGCCCTTTGTAACGCACATCGCCCACGCAGCTGTATTTCCTCTTCATCGCTTCGAGTCGCGACGCCAGATAACGCCCGTGCTCCGTCACATTCTCGAAAAGATTTTCTTCTTCATAAATCCTTAAATTCGCCACCGCCGCGGCGCAAGACACGGGATGCCCGCTGTACGTCAACCCGCCCCAGAGCATATTGGTTTCGAAATATTTTGCAATCGCGTCAGATACGATCACCGCACCCAGCGGCATGTAACCGCTGGTCAGTCCCTTGGCGCAGGTGACGATGTCCGGCCGGATCCCGTAATGCTGCGTGGCCAGCCATTTGCCGGTCCTTCCAAACCCGCTCATTACCTCGTCGGTAATCAGCAGGATTTCGTACTTGTCGCACAGCGCGCGCAATTTCGGATAGTAATCGTCGGGAGGCACCAGCAAACCATTCGATCCGGTGATGCCCTCCACCATAATTGCGGCGATCGATTTCGGCCCTTCCATTTGAATGATTTCTTCGATGTGCGAAACGCACTCGCGATGGCAGGTTTCCACCTTTTGCCCGAACGGACAGCGGTAGCAATAAGGATCAAACACCCGCACGATGCCCGGAATACCCGGCTCCACGGGCAAGCGGCGCGCATCGCCGGACGCCGTCATCGCCCCCATCGTGGCTCCGTGGTAAGAACGATAGCGTGTGATGACTTTCGCCCGCCCGGTGACCAGCTTGGCCATCTTCATGGCGTTTTCGTTGGCTTCCGACCCGCCCAGGGTAAAGAAACTTTTGGCCAGTCCGGTAACTTCAGAAAGTTTCTTGCCCAGCTCTCCGCGTGGCTCGGTGGCAAAGCTCGGCCCCGCAAAGCAAAGTTCATCCACCTGTTTCTTGATCGCCGCCAGCATCGTCGGATGCTGGTGCCCCACGTTCAAATTGATCAATTGCGAACTGAAATCCAGCCAGCGATTGTCATCGCCATCCCAGAACCACACGCCCTCCCCACGCTTCATGAGCATGGGATTCGCCGTGCCTTGCACGGACCACGAGAACATCGTGTAGTCCCGATTCTCCTGCACCACTTTCCGCGAATGCGCGTCCATAATCTGCCCGCCTTCTCTCAGTTAAATTCCCTAAATCATACCCTAAGGAAACGGATTGTAGGATCTCGACCCTTGGGTCCCGGCGGCCGCAGTACGGTGCACTGCAGTTGTCTGAGCGTGCGAGTCCGCCTCAGCCCTTCCTCACCTTTCGTTCACGGATTCTATACGCTCGGGATCCTTCATTTCGCCCCGGGCGTCGGCCGTGACAACAACTCCACATACTCCCGATAAAATTTCCCCTTGTCCAAATCGTCCTGCACTTCCGCGAGCACTTCCCCCAGTCCGGGCTGGTGCCCCGCATCCCACGCGAGAGTATTCCCATACCCCGCGCCGTGATCCGTATTCACATCCAAATACAATTTGCGCGATTTGGTGATGATCGAAGGGTCCAGCCACGCCACCGCCGCCAGCTCGTCCCACAGATAATTCGCTTCCGCGTATTTCGCTACATATTGCGCCGCCGGAGTCGGACTTTTGCGCACCTGCTCGATCAGATCCTTCTCCATGCGCGTCTTCACGGAAATATCCACGGTGGTCACCACCACGCGCGGCCATTTACCGTGCAACACCGCGTGCGAGGCCTCCGGATCCATCCAAAAGTTGAACTCGTGCGTCGGATTTAACGCAAACTCGGGGTCGTCCGTGCGCGGATTAATGCTGCCGCCCATCACGATCAACTCTTTACTCAACTCCGAGAACTGCGGCTCGAGCTCCATGGCCAGCGCCAAATTGGTCATCGGGCCAGCTGCATAAATGGTCACCTCGTGCGGATATTTCCTCACCATGCGCACCAGAAACTCCGCTGCAGTCTCCGCGGAAGCTTTCGTCGTCGGCGCACCCTCGGGAAGTGGGGGAATCTCGTACGGCCCGTGCACCGCATGCCCGTGCGCAAAATTCCACGCCCCCTGGTATACCAGCTTCCCGTACAGCGTTTCCCACTTTGCGATGTATTCCTTGCTGTTGACCAGCGGAAACACCGCCCCCGGCACCACGGGAATATCCGTACGCCCGATAATCTCCATTAACCGCAACGTGTGCGCCACTTCTTCATCGCGCCAAGCGTCGCCGGTTAACACCGTAATCCCCAGCACTTCCGTCTCCTCGGAATTCACCAGCGCCAAGATGGCCTGCATATCCGTCCCGCCCGGCCCCGCACAATCCTGATCGATAATCACCTTGCGCTTTGTCTGCGCGTTCAGCGTCGTCACCAACAACGTCATCAGCCCCGTCACCAAACACCACCGCAAAATAAATCTCATGGCCACGACCTCACAGTTTTCTCGCGTGCCGATGAATTCTATTACAGATTCGACCGGAGTCCAGCTGTCGCCCGCAAATTCACGCAAACGCACACATGGCTAGCATCGTTTTTTTAGATGGGCATCTGGTGCTCCCTCTGCATATACTCTTCGCACGTTCGCTAAGGTAAGCAATGTGGAAAAACAGGAGCGACCGATGATCTCAACGCATAAACTGTCCGCCGCTGTCATTTTGCTGGCCGCCCTTTGCTTGCCCTGGACCGACCCCGCGCAGACAGTCTCCGAGAAAGACGTCGCGCAAAAACCCGCTGGCAAGCACTACGTTCTCCCCGCCAATGCCGACACCACCCAGTGGGGCTGGTTCGACCCCGCGGAAAAACCCAAACTCACCGTGAATTCGGGCGACACCGTCTCCATCGAAACCCTCCGCCATGCCATGGACGAAATCAAGCCCGGCGCCTCCATGGACGAAATCGTAAAACTCCGCCTCGCCAATCCCGGCGGCGGCCCGCATTCCGTTACCGGACCGATCTATGTCAATGGCGCGGGACCCGGCGACACTCTTGAAATCCGTATCAAGAAAATCGTCATGAAGGACTCCGGCTTCAATTTCAATCTTCCCGGCAGGCAGTTCCCTACCGTCGGCTTGCTGGCCTCGGAATTTCCCGAAGGCCACGTGCAATATTTCCAGCTAGACAGCAAAACCATGACTACGGAGTTCAAACCCGGAATCATCCTTCATTTGAAGCCGTTCCCCGGAACCATCGCCGTCGGTCCCGATCCCAATGAGCCCAAAGAAAAAGCCGGGCCGCCCATCCACGATGCCAAAGGCCGCACCAGCACCCTGCGCCCCTGGAAAAACGGCTCCAACATGGACGTCAACGAACTTCAGGAGGGCTCAACTCTGTATTTTCCAGTATTTCAAAAAGGCGCGCTCATCTGGACCGGCGATTCCCACTGCCTGCAGGGCAACGGGGAGGTAAATCTCACCGCTCTCGAGTGTTCCTACAAGGAAATCGAAATCGAGCCCATTGTCCGCAAAGATCTCCACATTGACTGGCCCCGCGCAGAAACTTCTACGAATTATATTTTCTTGGGCTTCGACGAAGACTTGAACGAAGCGATGAAGATTGCCGTGCGCGAAACCGTAAATTTCCTCGCCGAACAAAAAATGGTTCCCATGACCCGCGAAGAAGCCTACGCCCTGACCTCCATGATCGGCGATTGCCGCGTCTCGCAAGTCGTCGATATCCGCAAAGGCATCCACTGCATGATCCCCAAATCCGTTTTTGGCAAAAAATAGAGAATGTGTCCCTGTCTCAGTTCAGCAATTCGGCAAATTGGGAATTGGTTGGGCATCGGGGCCAACCCGGCCGCCGGCCTTGACGGTAATTCTAAGGACCGGCACCCGCGTTGACTGACGTTCTCCTACCAAATCTCGCACCGCTCCCCAGGCGCGCGCACCATGGCCGAATCCTTCTTGCAGCCAAAGGCCTCCGCAAACGCCGGCGAGTTCGACAGTGGCCCAATCACCCGGTACCTCGCAATTGGGTGCGGATCCCCTTGCACCATTTTCCTCTGAGTTTCCGGACGAATTTCGTCGCCCCGCCACTGGCCCCACGCTATAAAAAACTGCTGGTCCGGCGTCAATCCGTCCAGCGTCGGAGCCGGATGCTTCTGCTGCGCCTTCTGAAAGGCCAGGTAAGCGATCTTCGACCCGGCCAAATCGCCGATGCTCTCGCCCAAAACCAGTTTCCCGTTGTGGTGGATATTCGGCTCGATAAAATACCCGTCAAATTGCCGCACCACGCACGCTGTCTTCTCTTCAAAGCGTTTCTTGTCCTCGGCTGTCCACCAGTTCTGCAGCCGCCCCTGCGCATCGTACTTTGCGCCCTGATCGTCAAATCCGTGGCTGATCTCGTGCCCGATGACCACTCCAATCGATCCGTAGTTGACTGCGTCTACTGCGCTCACGTCGAACGAAGGCGGCTGCAAAATACCCGCCGGAAAAACAATTTCGTTCAATAGCGGGTTGTAATAGGCATTGGAGGTCGGCGGCGTCATGCCCCACCGGCTGCGATCCGTCGCCTTACCGATCAAATTCCAGTTGTCCACCGTTACGTTCCAGCGTGACGCCGCAGCTTGATTGTCCCAGAACGAATCGCGGCTCAGGGGAATGCTGCTGTAGTCCTTCCACTTGTCCGGATACCCAATCTTGGGATTCAGCGTCGCCAGCTTTTCCAATGCCTTTTTCTTCGTCTCCGGTCCCATCCAGGTCAAACCTTCGATGGTGTCATGCATCGCGGAAATGATATTCGTAACCATCTCCTGCGCCCGGGCCTTGGCCTCGGGAGGAAAATACTTCTCCACATACTTCTTGCCGAGCGCCTCACCTAAAAGCTGGTCCGTGGACTCCGCGCACCGCTTCCACCTTGGCTTAATCTCCGCTGCCCCGCTCAAATACTTTCCCTGGAACGCGAAGTTTTCGTTCACAAATGCCTCCGACAGCACATCGGCCTTGGCGTTCAAAAGCTGCCAGGTCATATAGGTCTTCCAGTCAGACAACGGCGTCTGCCGGAACTGCCGGTCCACTTCCTTGATAAAATTCGGCTCAGCCACATTCAGATCCGCCCGTGAAATCATCGCGGAAGCAAAATACGCGTCCCAGTCCATGGCCGGAGCCAGCTTTGTAAAAGCGGCATACGTCATCTTGTGATCGGTATTCGCGGGATCCCGCAGCGCGACATTGTCCAGCGAGTTTTCCGCCAGTTTCTCTTCCACCTGAAAGACCGTCTCCGCCGCGGCTTGCGCGCTTTTCTCGTCATACCCCGCCAGCTGGAACATCTTGGCCACGTGCACTCGGTATTTCTCGCGCGCTTCCTGGAATCGTTGCTCCGGTTTTAAGTAATAATCGCGATCCGGCAGACCCAACCCGCTGGCAAACACGCCGGCAATGGTCTCCGCCGGATTGTGATTATCCGGCTGCGCAAATAACGCGAAGGGAACAAAGATCCCCTGCTCGTTGAAGCTTAGGATGACCCGCTGGAGGTCCGCCGCGCTATTCACCTCGCGAATCTCTTTCAGCATCGGCCCGGCTGGCGACAGCCCAAGTTTGTTGATTCGCGTTTCATCCATGCAAGAGCTGTAGTAGTCACCGATCAGCTGCTCCACGCTCCCCTTGGGCCAATCCGCGTGGCTCGAAACATCGTCCAGAATCACCTTCAAACGGTCTTTGGCTTCCTCTCCAGCCTGCCACCTCCTGCTCCAACGATCCATATACGCCGGAATCGGATTCTGAGCGTGCCAACTCCCGTTCGCATACTGCGCGAAGTCCGTGCAGGGATCGCACTTCTTATCCAAATCCCCCGTTTGAATCCCATGTTGCACAGCTGTCTGGGCCGCCAACGGCGGTCCACAAAGCAGCACCATCACTAACAGCCGAATCACGCGCATTTTCCCTCCATCCGTCGGCCGTCTATCTTAACTCACCCCTGGAAAACCCCGAAATAACCTGCCGACTATCGGATTCTGCTACCGGACTTAGACGGTGGTCGCTAAGGTTCGGCTCCTCTCGCTCCATTCTCGGCTGATATCGGTCTGGGACGGGACGAACATAAAGAACATCTTCATCCGAAACGCCACAGTCAGCTCCAGGGTGCTGCCAACCTGTTCGCTTGGAGAACCTCGCCTCCGTCAACTGTAAATTCATGTTAACAAAGAGCGATCCCGCCATCGGACTGGGCGAAGCCATTTTGCAAACGGGCAGAATCGACTACACTACGGTCGCACCACCTGAGATCAAAGCGTCTGCATTAGTTCCGGTCTAATGTTCGCGGCACCGATGGACGGGTGGCCCGGACGTAATCCGCGAAAACGATTTTGCGTGCCCCGCCCTCGGATTTGTGAGGGTGGGTACTTCGGTTTGATCGAGGGAAATTATGAAATGTTGCTCCCTTCCCGGTACCGATGTTACGTTTCCAGCAGGAACCGAAAGACACCGGGGGCTTGGCGCTGAGTAACCAAGGCAAAAAAACTTCATCTGTCGACCTCAGCAGACGCAAACTTCTCTTCCAGTTTGGTCAGGGCGTATCCGCCTTTGCTTTTCTTCCCGGCGGACTCCGCTTTTCGCCTTTCGCTCCTTTAATCGCGGACCGCAACTCTCCACCCGCCCGGGAGTTTTATATACACCCGCACTATCAGGGGACCCGGGAACTCGACGGCGTCCTGAACCACGTCCAGGCCGGTTCCGACGCTTTCCTCACCGAGAAATACCACGATCAGATTGCTGCCATCCTGAGGGTTTGGACGGCGGACCTGCTCGCTTCCCCGCGTGAGGACAGCGGCATCCGTAAGGTTTTAAGCCAGACTTTTTCAACAAACTCGCCCGCGCCAACATCCTACCAACCCGTCCACACGGAGTCCTTTCTCAAAATCGTGTGCCCGACATTCTCAAACGACAATTCCATGGCCGCGGCGGAACCTTTTCTGCAAGCCTGGCATTCCTCGCTCGCCGCTTTCTCGAAATTGCTCACTGCGGAATTGCAAGTCACAAGTATCGGCGCTTCGCCCGCCGCATCCTCGGTTCCGGCGCAGTCCATCTCTCTGGACACCCGCGTGCGTTTCGAATTGGTCGGCACAGGCGATGGCTTCTTTCGCGAACAGCGAATCGGCAGCTGGCGATTGCAATGGGAGCTTTCGCCGTCCGGCGACGTGCTCCTCAGGAATTGGACATTTCTCGAGGAAACCCGCAGCCGTTCTCTGGTTCCCGTTTTCGCCGATATCGCACCGCAAGCTTTCGCCGGCAACGCCTCTTTCCGACGACAACTGCTCCCCGGCACTGACCACTGGCGCACGGTTCTCGACGGCGCGTGCGGTATCGACATCTACGGGCATAACGGTGTCTCCGTCGGCGATATCGACGGTGACGGCTTCGACGATCTGTATATTTGTCAGCCCGCCGGTCTGCCCAATCGTCTCTTCCGCAATCGCGGCGACGGCACGTTTGAAGATATTACGGAAAAATCCGGTGTCGGCTTGCTCGACAATACCGCCTGTGCTCTTTTTGCGGACATCGACAACGATGGCCGCCAGGATCTCATCGTGGTGCGCACCACCGGCCCGCAGCTCTTCCTGAATCAGGGTGGCGGCAAATTCCGCCAGAAGTCCGATGCCTTTCAATTTGCCAATCCTCCGCAAGGGACTTTCACCGGCGCGGCCATTGCCGATTACGATCGCGACGGCTGGCTGGATATCTATTTTTGCTTGTACTCTTTTTACCAAGGCACCGACCAATACCGCTATCCCTGTCCTTACTTCGACGCGCAGAACGGCCCGCCCAATTTCCTGATGCGCAATCAACGCGATGCCACCTTTCGCGACGTCACCCAGCAATCCGGCCTCAACGTGAATAACAACCGTTTCACCTTCTGCTGCGCGTGGGGAGCTTCGCGCGGCGACGCCTGGCCCGACCTCTATGTGGTCAACGATTTCGGCCGCAAAAACCTTTATCGCAACAACGGGGACGGCACATTCACCGACATTGCCGCCGAAGCTGGCGTCGAAGATGTCGGCGCCGGAATGAGCGCTTCCTGGCTGGATGTCGACAACCACGGCAAACCCGACCTGTACGTAGCGGATATGTGGACGGCCGCAGGAGTGCGCATCTCGGAGCAGGACATTTTCCAAAGCAGCGCGAGCGCGGATGCGCGCGCATATTATCGCAAACACGCCATGGGCAATTCGCTGTTCCGCAATTCCGGCGGCGATAAATTCGCGGACGACACCGCGCACTCGGGAACCGCCATCGGACGCTGGGCTTGGTCGAGCGACTCCTGGGACTTCGATCATGACGGGTTTCCAGATATCTACATCGCGAATGGCATGATTTCCGGTCCGCGCAACAATCGCACCAACGAGGACCGCGAAGACTTGAACAGCTTCTTCTGGCGCCAAGTGGTGGCCAATTCGCCGGAAACTTCCCGCCCGACGCACATCTACGAACTTGGTTGGAATGCCATCAATGAGCTCATTCGCTCTGATGGAACGTGGAGCGGTTTTGAGCGCAATATCTGTTATTTGAATAATGGCGATGGAACCTTCTTTGACGTTTCAGGCGTTCTCGGACTTGATTTCATCGAAGACAGCCGCACCTTCGCCCTGGCTGATTTCGATCACGACGGGCGCATCGAAGTAGTGCTCAAGAATCGCAGCGCCCCGCAGGTTCGTCTCCTGAAGAACATTCAGCCGGAGTTGCCTCCGGCGATTGCCTTCCGCCTGCAAGGCAAGAACAGCAGCCGCGACGCTATTGGGGCTTCGGTCACCCTGGAAGCCGGCTCGCGTCGCCAGACACTCTTCGTGCAGGCGGGCTCGGGGTTTCTCGCGCAACACAGCAAGGAGCTTTTTTTCGGTTTGGGCGCCCAGCAACAACCCGTTAAAGCCACGATTTGCTGGCCCAGTGGGCTGCAGCAAACACTCAACGATCTGCCCCTGAACCATCGCATTTTTGTTGAGGAGGGTTCCCCGCCCCCCCGCGTCGAGCCATTCCGCTCAGACATCGCGAAGGTTTCGCAACATGCGGCCGCCGTCCCCCAGGGCTCCCCCGCTACCGCGGAAATCCAGGAACGGCCGGACACCGCGGAAACCTGGTTGCTCGTGCCCGTCGCGGCACCGGATTTTTCGGTGGGCGATCTCACCGGCAGGATGCAAACGCTGTCGAGATTTCGCGGCCAGCCGGTTTTGCTCTATTTTCTAGCTGCCGCTTCGCCCCGCTGCTTACAGGACCTCGGCAAGTTCCAGCAGACGTACGCGCAATGGAGCGGGGCGGGGCTGCAACTGCTGGCGGTAATCGCCGAAGAACCCGAAAGCCCGGAAACCGGGACGCTCGAGCGTTTGCGGCGGTTGCCTTTTCCCGTGCTGCGCTTCACCGCGGATTTGCCGGGCGTCTACAATCTGTTGTTTCGTTCTTTTTTTGACCGTCATCGCGACATGAACCTTCCCACTTCCTTCCTGATCGATGACCAGGGGGCGATGGTAAAAATCTACCAGGGATCGCTCCAGCCGGAGACTTGGCGAAACGACTGCCAGAATATTCCGCGAACGGCCGCGGAACTTTTCGCCAAGGCCCTGCCCTTTTCCGGAGTGAGCGACAGCTACGAATTCGGCCGCAACTACCTTTCGTACGGCTCGGTTTTTTTCGAGCGCGGCTATCTCGGACCGGCGGAGAATTTCCTGCAACTGGCGTTGCGCGACAATCCCTCCAGCGCGGAAGCCTACTACGGACTAGGCAGCGTGTACCTGCGCCAGCAGAAAAACGCGGAAGCCCGCAAAAATTTCGAGAGCGCGTTGCAATCGCAGGCCAATTATCCGGGCACGCTCTCAAAGGCCTGGAACAATCTGGGAATTCTGGCGGCGCAGGAACGCCACACGGCAGAAGCCGTCGCCGATTTCCAGCAAGCCATCAAACTTGATCCCGGCTACGGGGTGGCGCTCGACAATCTGGGCAACGCCTATCGCCAAGCGCGCCAGTGGGAGAATGCCCAAGAGGCTTTCCGTCGCGCGCTGGAGCTGAATCCCCAGGATGCGGACGCTAATTACGCAATGGGAATGGTCTTCGCGCAGCTTGATGACGCGGAACACGCCCACGAATTTCTGCAGAAGGCCGTCGCCGCGCGTCCCAATTACCCGGAGGCCCTGAATAACTTGGGGATTCTTTATTTGCGCTCGAATCGCAGGGATGACGCGGAAAAATCGTTCAAAGAATCGATTCGCGTCGCGCCGGCTTTCGATCAATCTTATCTGAACCTCGCGCGGCTCTATGCCATCGAAGGCGAACCACAAAAGGCTCGCGCGATCCTGCTGGAACTACTGAAACAACATCCCGGGCACGCGCAGGCCACGGAAGAATTGGCGCAGCTCCCCGAATAATTGCTCGTTCTACATCTGGCCCGCGGCCGCGATGCGATTCGGTCCTTACTCCGTCCTTGGCGTTGCGGCCGGCGTTTTGGCGCTCATCAAATCGACGAACATGCGATCGAACCGTTCGTTGTCGAGGTCGACCAAGACTTCGACTTCTCGGACGGGCAGTTTGGGCTTGTGTTTTTCCGACCAGGAGAGGGTGTTGCCGTAGGCCGCGCCGTGCTCCGTGTCGACTCCCATGTATACGGTGTCGCGTTTGGTGATTAGCGTGGGATCGATCCAGGCCGCAGCGGCGAGCTCGTCCCACATGTAATCCGAGCCAAGCCCCGGTTGGAAGAAGCGCGCGACGTATTGCGCGATGGGCGTGCCAGCAGAGGCAATTTCTTTGACCATGGCGGGCGTTAATTTGGTTTTTATGGAGATATCCACGGTTGTGGCGGTGATTTTTTTCCAGTTGGCGCGCAAAACCTTGTCGGCGGCTTCAGGATCCATCCAGAAATTAAATTCGTGGCGCGGATTATTGGAGAACTCCGGGTTGTCCGTCACCGGATGCAAACTTCCGCCCATGAAAACGAGTTCCTTTGCCAGCTCTGGAAATTGTGGGTCGATGGTGGTGGCCACGGCGAGATTGGTCATGGGGCCGCCTTCGTAGATGGTCACTTCGTGGGGATATTTGTGGACCATGCGAACCAAAAAGTGCGCGGCGTCTTCGGCAGCGGGTTTGCTCGTCGGCATGCCTTCGGGGAGCGCGGGAATGACAAACGGTTCGTGCCACCAGCGGGGATCCCAGGCGCCTGCAAAGCCGACCTTGCCGTACTGGTCCTGCCAGAAGCGAGCTTCTTCGGGCGTGCGCACGAGCGGGAAAACTGCGCCGGCGAGAACGGGGATATCCGTGCGGCCGATGATCTCCAGCAAGCGCAGGGTGTGGGCCACCTCTTCGTCACGCCACGCATTTCCGGTGACGACGGTGATGCCAAGGACTTCGACTTGTGGCGCCTGGATCAGCAGGAGAAGAGTCTGCATGTTGCTGCCGCCCGGGCCGGAACAGTCCTGGTTGATGATGACCTTGCGGAGCGACTGTGCGGAAGCGGGGACAAAGCAGAGAGACAAAAGCAATCCGACAACAAGGAAATGGCGAAGCTTAAGGCTTTGTGTTAGCAAACTAGTACCCCTCTCCACCCTGG
>JBEKSZ010000179.1:0-11708 GCA_049516615.1 Candidatus Acidiferrum sp.
GACGGCGGCAATGGTCATCAGGCTGCGGTTCATGCCGATGCCGAATGCCGCTTGCAGCTCGGAGGCGAAAATCAAACGGGAAAGAATGCGAATGAGGGCAAGAATTAGCGCGACATAGACCAGTTTGCGGTATTTGACGGGATCGCTGGCGAGGAACAGCATCATGACGCCAAACGCGATGACGTAGGCGGCCAGATACTTGGCCATGTAGCTGAACAGCGGGGTGACGTCCACGTGGGCGCCGTAAACGGCTGCGCCGACTCGGGCGGCCATTTCGCCAGACGTGATGCCCAAGATCCCAATCAACAAATGGTAGATGCCCATGAAACCAGCGACGGCCTTGAACGGCTTGTAGGTGTTCATTGCGAGTGATCTCCTGCGCTAAGCAGATTTCGTTTCTGATTGAAAGTGCTGATTTGAATCCGTGGTCACTGCTGGCCTGGTTGCGGAAACCGGGGAATCCTCCAGATAGCAAAACTGTTCCAAAGCTAACTTTTTTCTGAGACGAGTGGACAACTTCCATTTCCCGGCGGTGATGGCTCCGAGAAAATCCTGATCGTAGTTGAGCCCCAATTTTGCGTCGCTGTGTTTCGCGGGGTCCAGGTAGGTGCCGAAGGCGTGGTCCCAGAGCGGGGTGAAATTGCCGAAGTTTCCCTGGTGGTCCGCTGCGTGGTGTAAGACATGCTCTTGCGGTGTGATGATCAAAAGGTAGCGCGGCCAGCGATGCGAGAACGCGTGACGGCGGAGAAAACAGGAATGGCTGGCGGAGCCGATGAAGGCGAATGTGAAGAAAATGGCGGGGAGCGTATCGAAAAACAAATTTGCGAGATCGAGGCGCCCTGCCACCCAGAAGAGGAGAAGCATGGTGGCCATGGAGCAGACGTTGACGAGGAATGCCGAGAAGACCACGAAGGGCCGCGCGGAAATGCCGGGCATGCCGTTGAATACTCTCGTGGGGAGATGATGGCTTTCGTGGAGATACCAGGCGAGCCTGGAGTGCAGCAAGAAGCGGTGAGTGAGATAGTCCCAGAAACCGGCCACGAAGAAGGTGACGGCACCGATCACAATGGATAGCGTGGTGCGATGGGCGACAAATGCGGCCCGCTGCGAGGAGAGTCCTAATAGTTGTCTTGCGGCTGCCAGGGTGCGATCGACCGACGGAAGCATGGCCGACAATCCGAGTTGGAGGGAAAAATAGACCAGCCAAACGGCAGCGAGCGAAAGAAAGGTACGCCATTCGGAGCGCAATTTTCGGGGGAGGGGCGGGCGGCCATCTTGGCGCCACAATTCGTAGAAGTCCAGCAGGACGAAGACGGTCTGCGTCACGCCGAAGAGCAGTAGAAAGAGCTTAACGTTTGCCACGAATCAGGCCCGCCGTTTCTTGCTCATAGTGTTGCCGCTTCCATATAGGGCACTCGATTGTCCAGATTTTCAAAAACCTGGTTGCCGTCGCCATAGCACACGCAGAAAATCCGGGCGCAGAAAGGCGTCAGAGAGTAGTCCGCGAGCGCAGCCCTCAAGGGATCCTCTTGATGAAGGCTGGTTAGCGCGAACATCGCATCGCCTGCGGCGGCATCTCGGTAAAGAACCCTGAGTAGGGCTCGAAAAACGGAAACGTCGTCGTTGTCGACGGCGACGAAGCTGACGTAGAAAGAGCGGAGTTCCTCGCCGACCTCGGGAAAGCGCCGGCCTTTCAGGATTGGATGAGCGAGTTTGACCATCGGAGCGAGCCAGCGAAGCGGCCCGGAGAATCGAATGATGCGAGTTTGCTTGAAACGCCGCTGATTCCACTGGCCAATCACGCCCATGACTCGATTGTCGCGCATGGCGACGTAAAAATCGGTGGGCGTGAAATCACGCCAGCGCCCACCAGGTAGAAAGTCTTCGCAAGTGTGAAATGGTGCGAATTGCTTGCGGGCATTGTTGCGGTTCAGGCATTCAACGATTTGGGGGAGAAGGGTGAGGCTGCCGCGTTCGATGTCGCATCGGGCCTCAAACGGGGGCTTGGTGCGCCCGAGATTGATGCCGGAACAGTCGAGACAGCCCATTGGATGATACGTGGGCAAACCGGCGCGGCCTGCTGTGAGCGTGGCCAGAGCGCGCGAGTTCTCTGCAAAGATCGCGGTGGTGTAAAGCAGGGCGCGGCCATCGGCGTGCAGTTCCTTCAAGAAACGGTATCCGCGGGCGAGCAGGCTACCGCTGCGGTATTCCGGGCTGAGGCGCAAATCGCTCAGGTAGCCCAAGTCTGAGGGCACGCCGTTCACAAATGCTTTGGTTACCGAGCGGGAGGCGATTCCGACAATTTTGCCGCTCTGGAGGTCGCGAACGGCGATGGTCAGGTTGAATGCGCCGCGAATTTCCGAGCCAACAAAGAAATCGGGCTCGCGCTCGAAGGTGACTTCAATGTTTCCGGGAACGGGATTGTTGACCAAAAACGAGCGGAGCTCCGCGTCATCCTGGCTTCGCGCCAGGGCGAATTGAAATTGCGAAGTGGCATTCCGCGTTTGGATTGCGGTTACGATAGCGGACCGCCGTTCTCCACGAGAAATCCTTGGAAGTGATTTTCCCATCCGCTCAGACGATGGAGCGGAGTTGTCTTTACGTTGCCGGCTCGCTGGCCCAAGGCGCTGCAGCGCCGCAAGTAGGCTTCGCCGGCCGCTTCGGTGATTTGAAAAATGGCGGGCGGGGAAAGCTGGCCGAGCTTGCGGCAGTAGTCGTAGTGCGGATTGCGGCGCAGCTTGGCATCGAGGAGTTCCGCGAAGCGGCCGGTTTCGATGCGTCCGTGAAAAAAGAGAACGTAGCGAGGTCTCCCCTCAAAGGAAGGAGCAAGCATGGCAAACCCGGGAGTGCAGGCGTGCTCGGATTCGAGCTCGAGGAGGACGCTGTCCACAAAAGCGGCGCTGAGTTTTTCGCCGCAGACATCGCTGACGTTGCCTTCCCGGCCAAGGAATTCGAGAACGGGAGTTTGTTCGAGAAAGCCGGTGACGCGGACGCGATCGCCGAGGCGGTAGCGCCACAGGCCGCCGCCGGTTGTCAGAAGAACAGAATATTCGCGGCCTGCTTCCAACTCGTGAAGAAGGCGGGGAGTAGCGGAGCCGTTTTCGAGAAACTCCAGAAAATGCGAAGTGACCGCGGCGACGGAGCCTTGCGCGGAACAGATGGGAATGGAGACGACGCCTTCGGTGGCCAGCAAGCCCTTTCCTTGAATGGGATTTTCGGGAAAGGATTCCTGAATGGCGGGAACGGCGAGGCGGGAAGTAGCGTCGGCCCAGCAACTGATCATTTGGAGATTGGGCCAAAGCTCGTGCGTGGCGATGGGGCCGTCGCGCAACAGAATTTCGCGGAGGAGCGCCGCTCTGGCGGGATCAGCACGAAGATATTTCTGTAGCGGCCTTAGTTCGGCGATCGAAATCAGACTTGGGGGACGCAATTCGCCATCACGCAGGTCGCAGCACAGGCGGCCACCGTGCAGCCGCAATTGGTCGAGCAGAATACTCAGAAAAGTGGGGCTCCAAACGGAAACGAAAGCAAGCGATGGCGATTGCAAGAGGAATCGCAGGGTTACGTAGAGGCAGTTGGTTAGTTCGGAGATTTTTGCCGTTTCGTTCGGGACGGCCATCAGCCTATTCAGCAATTTTCTTTGCCAGCCGCCGAAGTATTCGGCGTCGTTCTCGAAACCGACGGGGATGCCGCCCCTGGTGTATTCCTTCTTTCTGGCGAGAGGAGTCAGTGACCAGTAAGCATTTCCCGTGAAGAGCTTTGGGTGGTGTCGATAGAGATCGCACATCCATGCAGCGATCGCGTTGTGAAATTCCTCGCGCAACGAGGCGGTGTAGGGGATGTACTTCGCGGAGTCGGAGGAGCCACTGGTTTTTTCGAACATGAGGACATGTTCGGAGGTAAGCACGTCTTGCTCGCCGTCCGTCATGCGGCGCATCCACGCGGCCAGGTCCTCGCGAGTGGCGATTGGGACAGCGTTTTGGAAGTCGCGTGCTCCGCGCAAACGGGAAAACTGCCAACGCTTGCCGTAGGCGCATGCGGCATTCTGGCGCAAAAGCCTTTGCAGGATGGCCGTTTGGACTTTTTGAGGATTCTTCACCGCGCGGCGAAATGCGAAGTGTGCCGGCAGAAAGCTGGCCAGCCACATTCCGCTGGCAGCGGCGAAGGACAATTCTTCACGCATAGAGGGCGCTCGGTTCTGGTGGTGTGGCTATGCCCGCGTTTTCCGAGAGGATCCGCGCGCCATAGCTCCTCATGTTCTCGGCAGAGATCTCCGCCACGCAGGCAAGCTCGTGCCCGGTTGCAAAGCCGGGGTTCTTTGAAAGAAAGAAGCGCACGTGCGGGTTGCGCAGGCGACGCGGCTCAATTTCAGCCAGTTGGGGATTTAAATTGCCGTAGGATTCGGGAAAAACGATCAATCCGCTTTCGCGAACGTAGTGTTGGGGATAGCGGGTGCTGGCGAGGGTATCGAGGATTTTCTGCTCGCGCTCGGGCGTAGCTTGATCATAGCGCGGAAAGAATTGATGAAAGAAGAGCGGAAGAAAAAGATAGGTTCGATACCCTTTTGAAATGAGGAACCAGTAGAGAGGAATTTCGGGTTCTTCAGCGCGCAGGTCGGCGACATAGCGGCCCCAGGCGTGGCCGAGTTCCTGTTCGCCCCAATGCGAGCGGGCGATGATGGTGTCGCCGGAGAAGACGGCGCGCAACGGTTGGCCGTGTACATGAAATCGCATCACTTTTTGGGTGGAGAAACCACGCAGGGCATGATCCTGGGAATCGCGAAGGAGAATCGCGCAGTCTTTTTCAAACAGGTCGGCTTCAAAGCAGAGCCGATTCACGTTTTCGTAGTTCTCCGCAAGGAGAGCGTACATAGAGTCTTTTTCGGCACCGCCCAATTCTTCGATTGGGACCCTTTCGCTGAAGAGCCGCGAGATTTTCATGACTGTTGTTCCTCCTAACTTGGCGTAGACAATCGACACCTAACGTCAGAAACAAATCCGGATCTCACGCTCGGCGACGGGCTCGTAAACATCTAAGCTTCCCGAGGCTCCGTTGCGTTCCGCCTTTCGGCGGAGCGCCTGAATCTTCAATCCCAACAAGTCGGTCTCGACGTGCGCGAACTGTGCTCCGCCCATGGACTGGAGTTGTTTCGTTTGCGCGGCGAGCACTTCCACGTCCTGCTGGATGATGTGGCGCGACATAGGTTCGAGAAGCAGCCGGACCAGAGGGCCGATAAAGCCGACGCGAAAAGTCATGACCGTGTAGACTTCCGTTTCCCATTCGCTGATGGGCGTGCATTGCGATGTGATGATGAAATGCCGCGAAGGCCCGAAGTCGTAATCGACGCGGCTCACGTTGGGCATCAAAAAGCGGTCGGTGTGCTTGAGTTCTTTTCCGCGCGGAAAGAACAAGCGCGAGACGACACTGTTGCTGAGCGGCTCGCCGGCAAATTCCACCTCGGCGAAATCCTTGCCGCTGCGCACGCGGGCTGTGAGCTCCCGCGTATCGTGATTTCGAAACCAGCCTTTATGGACGAAGACTGTGTGCGGGCAATCCAGAAAATTTTCCAGGCAGGAATCCACCGTCGCGGCGAAGCGCGTTTTCATGCGAAACGAGGTCCAGCCCGGTTCATCGAGATGGGCGAAACGATAGGGCGAATTCTTGTGAATGGGATCGCCGGGGAAAACCCAGATGTAGCCGTCCTGCTCGACAGCAGGGAAAGAACGCACGCCATGCGATGGGAGCTTGGCATCCGCACCGAGCGAAGGAACGCTCGTGAGTGTGCCCGAGGCGTTGTAGCGCCACCCGTGATAGCAGCATTCGACGCAGCCATCTTTCACGCGGCCGCGCGAAAGCTCCATGTTGCGGTGCGCGCAGCGATCCAGCAGCGCGGCCGGAGCCCCGTTCTCACCGCGAAAGAGAACGATTTTTTCTCCGAACAGCACCACGCTCGTGGGGCGTGTCTTGAGATCTTTTGATCTCGCAGCTATGTACCAAGAGTCGCGCAAGGACATGATGGGCTACCGCCTCGTGGCTCCCGAGCTTCCGTGAGCGTAATCAATGTTGTGGTAGTGATCGAGTGCAAGCTCGGAATAGGTGATCGTTTCCGCGCCGTACCAATGAATCTCGACGGTGAGGGGACCGCAATAGTCGCCGAGGCCAAAGAGCAAGCGGCGGTCGCCTTGCGCGGAAAATCCGTTGGCGATTTGCACTTCACGCATTTGCCGTACGGTCTTGCCGTCTTTCTGATAGGTGAGGAACACTTGCGTTCCGGCCGCATCGCGATTGATGCGCACGCCATCTCCATGAAGCCAGAGCCCCAGCCAGTGGTGCACGCTGCCGGTCTTCTGGTCTTCTTCGTGCAACGTATTTCGATAGAGAGAAAGAGGCGCGAACTGATGCGTAATGGCGAGATCGAGAACGCCGCGATTGTCGAAATCTGCCAGCGCCACGCCGCGGGAGTTGCCCAGCTCGGTGATTCCGACTTCTTTCGCGACGTCTACGAACTGCATGGTGATCTCCGCGCCCCGCGAGAGATACACGCGGTTCGCCTGCCGGCCGAAAATCTCGTAGCCGCGCAGATCCGGCCAACGATCCGCGTAGGAATGCACGTCCGGCCCGGAGAGCATCATTTTTTCGGCTACGTACCAGTAATCGCGAGGCTTTTCGAAGCGCTTGTCCGCGCTGTCGTCCACCATGCCGTTGGCCTGCACCAAATCCAGCCAGCCATCCAAGTTCAGGTCGCCGACGGCGGCGCCCCACCCGAATCCGCCTTCGTTCAAGACGCCACGCATCGTCGCTTCATCTTGAAAATCCGGACGAAAATGATTTCGGGGATTCAACCGCGTCTTCCAGAGCAGGCTGCCCTCGGCTTGCAGCGGAACGTGGACGTTCGAAACATAGATATCCAACAAGCCGCGGTTGTCGAAGTCGGTAATCGACACGTTCATTCCTTTGTAGGTATCTTTGCCGATGCTGCCGAAAGTCTTGCCGGAGACGCGCACGAACCGCTTCCCGTGGTCGTTCAGATAGAGATCGTCCGGCCCAAAATCACTGGAGCAATAGAGGTCCGTGTAACCGTCGCCATTCAGATCGCCTGTGCCGATGGCTGTTGTCCAGTGAGTTTCCGGCATGCCCATCGCGGCCATATCCATCTTCGCGAATTTGCCGCTGCCGGTATTGTGGTAGAGGGCGTTGAGTCCTCCGTTTTCGGCGTTGTTCCAGGTGTGATGCATGAAATGAAACATCCTGCGATCGCCGGGATATTCCGGAGCGGGTAGTTTGAAAATGTTGAGCGGAGTGGGACGATTGTAATCCGGCAGATAGGGAGCGAGGCTGTTGCCAATCAGCAGATCAAGCTTGCCGTCGCGGTCATAGTCGAAAAAAGTGGCGGAGATGGATGTCGTATATTCGTTGATTCCCACTTGTTCGGTGACATCGACAAATTCCGCTTTGCCCGTCACTGGCAGCATGTTTTTCAGCAACCGGCTTTTTCCATACGCCATCATCAAGAACAGGGATTGTGCCCCGCTGTTGTCGTAATCCACAAAGAGCGCTCCGCCAACCAGTCCGTATTTCTCTGGATGCGCGGAGATCTCCTTCAGGGCCGGAATCTCGACGCGTTCGAAACGAAATCCGCCGAGATTCCGATAGAGCGCGTTGCGATCTTCAGGCCGCTTCAGCGGATTGGTCAGGAAAATGTCCGGCCGACCGTCGTTGTCGTAATCGCCGACGGCAATCGCATCTCCCACCGAGAGTACCCACTTCGCTATGTGCCGCAGACGCGGATCGACTTGCTCCATAACGTTGCTCATGCGCGAGTCGATGCCTGAAACGGAGGAAGGCACGGCCACAAACTGGAATCCCGGATGCGCATGGAATCGCGGATGAATGACTTTCGCGTAGGTCACATAGCCGGCCGTTCCAAGGATCAGAACCGCCGCGAGCCGCGTCAAAAACCATCCTGAGAGCGAGACGCGGCAGTGGGCCAGCCCGCTGCGGAAAAATTCCCGGCCATGCAGCCACAGAAGGCGCGCCGCACTGACCAGGAAGAGCGCAAAGAAAATCGTGTTCAGCGATTGACGTGTGTGCAGCCATAGATCCACGATCACAATCACAAGCGCCCGTAAGACCTGCGCACGCGTCCCAGACGGCGACGTCTTTGGATCGGTCATCATGTAGAACGTGAAGAGATAGAAGCGCGGGGACGTGAGCGCCCCCAGGATCAGCACTTCGGCAGGCACATGCCACCGAATTAGATAGGCGCGAAGAAGTGTTGCAAGCGCGTAGAAAACCAGAAAGCTGAGAATGAGCGGAGTGCGCCCTACCTTGAAAACGAAAAGCGCCAGCGCCGCCGTGACCAGAAACGCCGCCATCGCAATGTTTCCGCCCCACTGGTAGGCGGGCGCAGAAGAGAACAGGCCCCCGCCCAGCAACAGCGCTGCAACGACACCAAAAAGAGAGGGGTTGAAGACGTGTTGCCCGCGAAACGTGAAGATGTATTTCGAAGCGACGCAGAAAAAAACAGGCAAGAAAAGCAGATAGTGGTTGTGCGAATAGTTCAGCAGCAAGGCGATGGAAATGCTGCTGATGTACGCACTCAGGGGAACGATCCATTTACGCCGGAGAAACAACCAATGCAGGAACATGTCCAGCGAGCAGCCGACTGCGATGGTCAACAGGATTTGGCCCGGGCTGCGATTAAATCCGAGAACGGTGCAACCTAGAATGGCGTATAGGGTGAGCAGCGCGGCGAAAGGAATTCTCGGGTCTTTCCAAGTGGGGAGGACCCACCGGGAGGCGTGCAGCGGCTTCGCGGAAGCGACTGCGCCTTGATTCACGATGGTCTCCAGGCTAGTGCTTTCTACTCCGCTGACATTGCCGTGAATATATCTCCTTATCATCGAGTCATTCCGCGGCATTTTGCGCCCTGTGTCCAAAAGAAAAATTTGGAGCCGGCGACGGCTTCGACCTAACCACGCCCGCCAAGGCACGAAACAAATGATCTGGGAAAGCAATCGCTTCACCAGTTCGAAGGTCGAGGTTGTTGTCGACAATCTGTGGCACCGATTTACCGACCTCGCGGCCACCATAGTGCAGATCCCGGCTGGCGACAATACATGGCAGGCCAAGATTTTGTCTTCTTCTTGTTAATACCTAACTGCTTGGCAGGACAGAACTTAGCGGAGGGCACCAGAAGGTGACGAAGCGCGTCAATCGAGTATAATCCCGGGGACAAAGGGGGAACCAACCGCGTGGAATCGCCTGCGCCTTCATCCTTGCGCTTCGGAGACTTCCTACTCGACCCCAAAGCGGGCGAGTTGCGCAAGTCTGGCCACCGGATCAAACTGCAGCCCCAGCCTTTCAAGGTGCTATCCATACTCGCCAGTCGTCCCGGCGAGGCCGTCACCCGCGAAGAGATCCAGCAGCAGGTTTGGGGCAGCGAAACGTTCGTCGATTTTGAGCGCGGCCTGAACGTTTGCGTCCAGCAGATTCGCGCGGCATTGGGGGACGATCCCGACACGCCTCGCTTCCTTGAGACTCTGCCGAAGCGTGGTTATCGTTTCCTCGCGTCAGTCGAGCGTGTGGAAGGCGCCGACACAGAGGCACGGTCGATAAGTTATGGGCAGGGAGCTGACGGAGCGTCAATCGCAGTGGCTAGCGCGGCCTCACGCGACAGTGCTGCGAGAAGAAGTGTTGGTAGGAAGGCGCTGATTGTATTTGCGGTTGCCGGTGCCCTCTTACTCGCACTGTATTTCGGCGGCGCCCGGAGTTGGATCTTAGCTCCCCACGCAGCCGGTCCTATCCGCTCTATCGCCATCCTTCCCTTCGACAACTATTCTGGCGACCCTGAGCAGCAATACTTCACCGATGGCATGACTGAAGCGCTGACCGCAGAAATGGGAAAAATTCACGGATTGCGCGTTCCTTCGCGAACCTCCGTCATGCTGTACAAGCGCGAAAAGAAACCTCTGCAGCAGATCGCTCGTGAGCTCAATGTCGATGCTCTTGTTGAAGGTTCGGTGATGCGTTCAGGGGACCGCGTGGGCGTGACCGTGCAATTATTGGATGGCGCGCGTGACCAGCACCTGTGGGGCGAGAGTTACGAGCGCGACTCTAACGACGTTATTACTCTGGAACACGATCTGGCGCGGACCATCGCGGAAAAGCTGAAGCTGAATCTCAGCGCCGAAGATCAACTGCGGCTGAATAGTCCGGGAAAGGTCAATTCGGAAGCTTACGCCGCCTATTTGCACGGACGCTTCTACTGGTCCAAGCGCACCATCGAGGACTTTCACAAAAGCATTGCGTATTACGAACAGGCCATCGCTCAGGACCCGAACTACGCGCCCGCTTACGCCGGCCTTGCCGATGCCTATGCGCTGCTCGGCTCTTCCCCGAACGATGCGCTGCCGCCCAATGAAGCCATGCCCAAAGCCAAAGCCGCGGCGCAGAAAGCGCTTCAACTGGACGACAGGCTGGCCGAAGCGCACGCCTCGCTTGCCTACCTCAGCATGGTTTACGACTGGGATTGGAGCACCGCCGAGAAGGAGTTTCATCGCGCGATCGATCTCAATCCTAATTACGCCACCGCTCATGAATGGTACGCGGAATTGCTGGCGGCAAGAGGCCGCGAGAGCGAAGCCTTGGAGGAGATGAATCGCGCGCGCGATGCAGATCCCTTGCTGGTCCTGATGCATACGGCGGTGGCCGAGACGCTCTACTATTCGCGACACTACGACGAAGTCATCGCACAATGCCGGCAGACGCTGGAACTTGATCCCAATTACGCCCTCGCCCATTTCCATCTTGGACGCGCCTACCTGGCCAAGGGCATGTATCCGGAAGCGATTGCGGAGTATCGAAAAGCAGAAGCGTCGCTCGGCGAAACGCCGGCGATGGTTATGGCCATCGGCTATGCGGAGGCCAAGGCCGGCAATCCCGCGTCGGCGCGAAAGGCTCTCGATCGATTAAAGGAGCAGTCTAGAAGCCGCTACGTTCCCGCGCTCTACTTCGCAGCCCTCTACACCAGTCTTGGCGATTCAAAGGATGGAATCACCCTGCTCGAGAAAGCTTACAACGAACATTCCGATTATTTGATTTTCTTAAACGTGGATCCCATGGCCGACTCGCTCCGCGCCATTCCAGGTTTCCAGGCACTCCTCCGTCAGATCGGCCTGACGAAATAGAATCCGCCTGGCGCACTCAGACGACAAATGCCCGTGTCCGTTTAGGGCAACGCGGCAAAACTGCAAGATATTGCGCCGGGTGCTACGGGATTTAAACCCCGCATTTTCGAAGATTCATGAGACCAGAAATGCACAGGGTCCCCTGAATTTTCCCCATACTTGCCAGATGGCGCGCGCTTAACTTGCCTCCGCTCAATGATTTCTGAATGGCACTCCTGCTTCGGCGTGTTTTTGAATATTTGTCATGCGGCGAACTCTTTGGAATTAAACGGCTTGCGAATTCAGACCGCCTGTCTGGCCGAATTCCACAGATGAGTTTTGAGTGAAGCGAGCTTTCAATAAGTCAAAGAAAACACGCAAGATGTTTTGGTCGGGGCGCCCGGATTTGAACCGGGGGCCTCCTGCGCCCAAGGCAGGCGCGCTACCAGGCTGCGCTACGCCCCGACATAATTAAGTGTTCATTCTAGCGTAGTTTACAAGGTTCGTTCCATCCCCCACCCGTCGACTGTGCCACAACCG
>JBEKSZ010000180.1:0-11660 GCA_049516615.1 Candidatus Acidiferrum sp.
GAACTGGGGAACATGTTGGTTCTGGCGCGCGTGATTACCATGGGCGCGTACCAGCGCAACGAATCCCGCGGCGCGCACTACAAACCGGAGTTCCCGGAGCGTGATGATTACAATTTCCTGAAGACCACGCGCGCAAAATGGGTGAACGGCGATATTCAGCTGACCTACGAGGCGGTAGACACGTCGCACATTCAACCCCGGGCCCGAAAGTATGACGCGGTGAAGTAGCCGGAGCGAAGTCTCGGTTTTTCCCGGGCTTTAGCCCGGCAGGCATACTCGGGAGCAGCCGCAACGGCCGTTGATTCCGTGGCCGTAAAAGGGCGGCAAAAAAAAGGTTGTCGCCCGGATCGCAAAGAAGGCCATATGTCAGAAACAGGGTTAGGAAAAAAAGTAATCGTCAAGGTCAAGCGCCAGGCCCGCCCCCAAGAAGCGGCCCGCTGGGAAGAGTTTTCTCTGAACTGGCGCCCCTCCATGAATGTGATCATCTGCCTGCGCGACATCGCAGAAAATCCCGTCACCAGCGACGGCCAGCCCACCACCCCGATCGCCTACGATTCCAATTGCCTCGAAGAAATTTGCGGTTCCTGCGCCATGCTCATCAACGGCAGAGCCCGCATGGCTTGCAGCGCGTTGGTCGATTCGCTCGAGCAACCCATTCGCATCGAAGCGCTGACGAAATTTCCTTTGGTGCGCGATCTTTCCGTCGACCGCCAGTTCATGTTTGAAAGCTTGAAGCGCGTGAAGGCTTGGATTCCCATCGATGGCACCTACGATCTCGGGGAAGGCCCGCGCGTGTCGCCAGAAGTGCAGGAAAAGGGCTATCCGCTCTCCAACTGCATCACCTGCGGCAATTGCCTGGAGGTCTGCCCGCAGGTCAACGAGCACAGCGAGTTCATGGGCGCGGCCATTTTCAGCCAGGTGCGCCTCTTCAACATGCATCCCACGGGGAAAATGCACGCCGCGGAACGACTGAAGGCCGCCATGGGGCACGGTGGCATCGAAGATTGCGCCAACGCGCAAAATTGCGTTAAGGCCTGCCCCAAAGGCATCCCGCTTACGGAGTCGCTCGCCGAAGTAAACCGCGAAGCGTGGAAACAAGCCCTCTTCGGCTGGCTGCTAGGGTAAACTCGCTCCACTTTCTCTGAGGGAGAAACCCATGCGTCCAGTCCGGGCAGCCACCTACGTTCTGTCGATTTGTTGCGCAATTCTGTTCTCCGTTCCATGTACCAGTGCGGATGACACCGCCGAGCGCGCTCGCGCCATCCACTTCTCCTCCATCGTCGTCGACACTCACGACGATACTACGCAGCGGTTCCTCTCGCCCGGCTTCGATATCGGCAAACGCAATCCCGACGGCCACGTGGACATTCCGCGCATGCGCGAGGGCGGAATGAACGCCATCTTCTTTTCCATTTGGATTGACGGCCGCACCATGGGTCCGGCCGCGGTCGTGAAGGCCCTCGATCAGATCGATCTGGTGCGCCAGAACGTCCGCAAATACCCGAACGACATGGTGCTGGCCCGCACCGCGGAGGACGTTCGCCGCGCGCACGCGCAGGGCAAGATCGCCGCGCTGATGGGCGTCGAGGGCGGCCACATGATGGGAAACGATCTTCACGTGCTGCGTATCTTCGCCGATCTCGGGGTTCGCTACATGACCCTCACGCATTTTTACAACGACGAGTGGGCAGATTCCTCGACGGCCAAGCCCGAGCACAACGGCCTGACGGACTTCGGCCGGGAGGTGGTTCGCGAGATGAACCGTCAAGGCATCCTCGTCGACATCTCGCATGTCTCCGACAAAACTTTCTACGACGCCCTGGCCATCAGCAAGGCTCCGCTAATTGCATCGCATTCTTCTTGCCGCGCGCTCTGCAATCACGTGCGCGACATGACTGACGAGATGATCAAAGCGTTGGCGGCCAAGGGCGGCGTCATTCAGATCAATTACGAGAGAAGCTTCATCGATCAGGCCTACAAGGACGCCGAAGAAAAAGTTTCCGGAAACGTAGTGACCATGTTCGACGCGTTCAAGAAGGAATGCCAGGACGACGACGCCTGCATCAGCAAGAAACTCAACGAGCAGCAGGAGAAATTGACGGCCGAAGGCAAACTTCCACACGTAAGCTGGGAACGTATCGTCGATCACATCGATCACGCCGTAAAGCTTGTCGGCGCCGATCACGTGGGCCTCGGCTCTGATTTTGATGGCGCCACCATGCCTGAGGGAATGGAAGACTGCTCGCAGCTGCCTAAAATCACCGAGGCCCTGCTGCGCAAGGGCTACTCCGAGGAAGATATCCGCAAAATCCTCGGCGGCAATACCCTCCGCATCATGGAGCAGGCCGAGGCGGTCAGCAGGGAATTGAACGCACAGCCGTGAAGAGCCATGAATCTTGCGATGCCTCGCGCAGAAAAGCGCTTCGCCAAATATTGTTTTCCGCGCCGTGTTTGGCGGGCGATCCCGGTTCGTTTTTGCTGGCAGAGGCACTCTTGTTTAGCTCCGCAAGGGCGCCTGCGCGCTTGGCGGCCAGGTTCGTGAGGCCGGACGATATCTCCGACCGCGCCCGCCAGCTCCATTTCTCCTCGCTGGTTGTCGATACCCACGCTGACACCACCCAGCGTTTCCTGGGCGGTGATTTTGCCGAGGACGGCAGTTTCCATTCCGATCTGAAATTTGACTTCGCGGCCCGCGACGCACGCGGCAGTGTGGATATTCCCCGCATGCGCCAAGGCGGCCTTGGCGCGATCTTCCTTTCCATCTGGATTCCCAGCAAAGTCAAAGGCCCGCCAGCGGTCAAGCGCGCCCGCGAGCAAATCGCGGCCGTCCGCGCACAGGTCGGCCGCCATCCTGATGACCTGGCTTTGGCCACCACGGCGGCCGAAGTCCGCGCCGCGCACCAACAAGGCAAAATCGCAGCCCTGATCGGCATCGAAGGCGGCCACATGATCAACAGCGAGCTGGCCGTTCTGCGGCAGTTGGCGGAGCAGGGCGCGCGCTATATGACGCTGACGCACAGCGGCAACGCGGAGTGGGCGGACTCCAGCGGCGCGACGCCCATTCACAACGGGCTCACGCCTTTCGGCAGGGAAGTGATCCATGAAATGAATCGTCTGGGCATGATGGTGGACATCTCCCACGCGAGCGACAAAACCTTTTACGACGTCTTGGCCATCAGCCAAGCTCCGCTGATTGCTTCGCACTCTTCCTGCCGCGCTATTTGTGATGCTCCGCGCAACATGAGTGATGCCATGATTAAGGCATTGGCGGCCAAAGGCGGCGTCGTGCAGATCAACTACCACGTGGCCTTCCTCAGCCAGGAGTTTCGCGACGCGGAAATGCGCGATCCCCACATCAATCAAGCCATCGAAAGCCAAGTCCGGCAACATTGCGGCGACAACGAAGCCTGCGAGCTCATCGAAGGCGACCGCATCACCCGCCAATATGTCGCGCAAGGCAAGCTCCCACGAGTCGATTGGAGCAGCATCATCGAGCACATCGACCACGCGGTGAAACTGGTCGGGGCGGAGCACGTCGGGCTCGGCTCTGACTTCGACGGCGCAAACATGCCCTATGGCATGGAAGATGTAAGCCACATTCCGAAAATCACCGAAGCCTTGCTGCGCAAGGGTTATTCCGAGGATGACGTGCGGAAGATTTTGGGCGAAAATACCTTACGCCTTATGGCCGAGGTCGAACGGGTTGGCCAAGCCCTGCGTTCGGCGCCGCAAAAATGAATGCAGGCTCAGACACCTTTAGAAATATCTACGGAGACCAAAGAAAATGATCAAGGCAACAGCCATGTTTCTGGCGGCGACGTTGGCACTGGCGACGCTCGCTGCGGGGCAGACGCCCTCGCAGACCCCCGATGCTGGCGCGTCCAAGCCCACGGTTCACAAAAGCGCCGCGCCGGCTCCGGCCGTACATTACGACCGCGCCCTGTTGCACCCCGCGCTGCTCAAAGCCCAGGCCCCGGCCACCTATCAGGTGAAGTTCACCACTACTAAGGGTGATTTCACCCTAACGGTCACGCGTGCGTGGGCTCCGATCGGCGCGGACCGCTTTTACAACCTCGTGAAGCATCATTTTTATGACAATGCCAGCTTCTTCCGCGTGCTGAGCAATCCTCCCTTCATGGCGCAGTTCGGGCTGAGCGCCTATCCGGCGGTCTCCGCGGCGTGGTCCAAGGCCAACCTGACCGACGACCCCGTTGCGCAGAGCAATCTTCGCGGATATGTCAGCTTCGCCACCGCTGGGGCAAACACCCGCACCACCCAGGTGTTCATCAACTATGGCGATAACAAGCGCCTCGACGGCATGGGTTTTGCCCCCTTCGGCCAGGTTAGCGACGGTATGTCCGTAGTCGACAGTCTCTACGGCGACTACGGCGAAGGCGCGCCGCAAGGCGGCGGACCCGACCAGGAGCAGATCGAAAAGCAGGGCAAGCCGTATCTCGACAAAGGCTGGCCGAAGCTTGACTACATCAAGACCGCCGGGATCATTGGGGAGCCTGCCGCGCCCGCGAAAAAGCCCGTGGCCAAGCCGGCGGCCGCCAAGCCCGCGAATCAATAGAGCCGTCATCGTTCGGCCGGCATCTGACAAGCAGCGAAAGGAACACTCGCGATGCTCATTTGTTTTGCTCCGCTTAAGAGGACTTGTTGTCCGTAACCGTTCAGCAACCGCCAGTTGTTTTTGACAGCGCGCCCGAACTTCCCTCTGGCGCGGCACCGCGCTACGAAGGGAAAGAAGCTGCGCCGCGTCTGAGCGCCTCCGTCTACGCCCTGGCCGCATGTGCCCTGGTCTTGCACGTTGCGTTCAACAGTGGTTATGGCTTCTTTCGCGACGAACTTTATTATGCCGCCTGCGGCCAGCGCCTCGCTTGGGGTTACGTCGATCACGCTCCGTTGGCGCCGTTTCTCGCGCATCTAAGCCGCGCGCTGCTTGGCGACTCTCTCCGCGCGCTGCGCTTGCTTCCGGCGCTCAGCTCCTCCGTCAAGGTCCTGCTTGGCGGATGGATGGCCCGCGAGATGGGGGGGCGCAAGGCTGCGCAATTTCTTGCCGCTCTATTAGTTCTGCTCGCCCCCATCTACTTAACCTTCGACAATTTTTTCTCTATGAATGCCTTCGAACCCGTGTTTTGGATGGCCAGCGCCGCCATCGTGCTGCGCATCCTGAACGGCGGCGACCGTCGTCTGTGGCTGCTCTTCGGTGTCGTCGCAGGTCTCGGCCTGCAAAATAAACACTCCATGCTCTTCTTCGGCTCGGGTCTGGCGGTAGGCTTGCTGCTCTCTTCTGCGCGCCGCGAATTCGCGCGCATCTGGATCTGGCTCGGCGCCGCCATCGCTTTTCTAATTTTTCTACCCAATCTTCTTTGGGAAATCCACAATGGCTGGCCCACCATCGCCCTGCTGCACGCCGTGGTAGGCACGAAATATTCCACGGTTTCGCCGCTCGAATATATCCTTCAGCAATCTTTGCTCACCGATCCGCTCGCCGCGCCCATCTGGCTGGCGGGGATCTGGTTTTTGCTGCGCGACCCAATCGGCAAAAAATACTCCGTGCTGGCCTGGGCGTATCTGACGGTTCTGGCGGAGATGCTTTACCTCCACGGAAAAATCTATTATCTGGCGCCTGCCTACATCATGCTGTTCGCTGCCGGCGCGGTGTGGATCGAGCTCCGGCTGCTTCCGCGCACGAGCCGCTGGTTGGTCCCTGCCATTGCCACCCCGCTGCTCATCGCTGCAGCCGTGGCCTTGCCTTTGGCTATGCCCGTTCTGCCGGTCGAGGCCGCGGTCAGATATTGCCGTTTCTGGGACGTGCAAGCCGTGCACGTTGAAAACATTCCCCTCGGCGACCTCCCGCAGCTCTTCGGCGATATGCACGGCTGGCCCGAGCAAGCCACCGCCGTCGCGGGTGTGTACCACGCGCTGCCCCCGGCCGAGCGCGCCCAAGCTGCCATCCTGGCCAAAAACTATGGCGAGGCGAGCGCCATCGACTACTTCGGACCGAGACTCGGCCTGCCGTTGGCCATCAGCGGTCACAACCAATATGGCTTCTGGGGACCCCGAGGCTATTCGGGGAATGTGGTAGTAGCCATCGGGTTCAGCGAAGACGATTTGCGCCGATTCTTCGGGGAAGTGCAAGCCACCACCACGGTCTCGCCGCTGCACGCCATGCCCGAGGAATCGAATCTCACAATCTACCTCTGCCGCCGGCCGAAGGCGGCACTCGCGCAACTCTGGCCGCAGCTCACCTGGCTGAACTGACCGCCTTAAGTAGTTATAGAAATGATGAATCGCATAAAATCTTTAAATCCCTAGTCAGTTGACAGTGTATTCCATGTCACCGTATGCTTGTCTGGCCATGAATCTTATCTGCCGCATCGTCGCCTGCGCGGGTGCAACTAACGCTGCGTGTTGCCCCGGCTACATATCTGGCATGGGAGATTCCCGGACTTAAGCCCTATCCGAAGCACAAGTTCCGAAGCCCACCTCGCCAGAGTCCCCGGCCCGGTGGGTTTTTTGTATTGGCCCAGAGGAATTGCGGAAATATATGCCCCTAGAAGCGCCGCGAGTCAAGGAAACGAAGGCCCAGCGCATCGAGCGATTAAAACTCGCGAAGAACGCCTGGGAAGCGCTCGACGAGCTGCGTGCATTCGCCAGGACGGGCTGGGACAGCGTCCCGCCGGAATGGTTCAGCACCTATTTCCGCACCTGGGGCGTGTACAGCCAGGGTGACGGGGTCGGCGTGACCGGTGGCAAGGATGGCGAAGGCCGGGCCGTCCCGTTCTTCATGCTGCGCGTACGCATTCCCAATGGAAAATTGCGCAGCGACCAGGTGCGCAGCATAGCCAATCTTGCGGAGAAACACGCTCGCGGCGTCGCCGACATCACCGTTCGCCAGAATTTCCAATTCCACTGGATCACCATCGAATCGCTCCCCGAAGTTCTCGACGAGCTCTGGAGCATCGGCCTCAGCACCACTGGCGCCTGCGGCGACGTGGCGCGTAACATCACCGGCTGCCCAGTCGCCGGCCTCGACGCCGAGGAAATCATCGATGCCTCTCCTTTGGCGCTTGAAATCGATCGCCAGCTCGGTGGTAATTCCGAGTTTTACAATCTGCCCAGAAAATTCAAGCTGTCCATCACCGGTTGTCGCGACTGGTGCACCTATCCGGAAATCAATGACGTCGGCCTGACCGCGGTCCGCCGCGTGCGTAACGGCGTCTCCGAGGCTGGCTTTTCTCTCCGCGTAGCCGGCGGCCTCTCGACCGAGCCGCATCTCGGCGTGCGCCTCAACGTCTTCATCCAGCCGCACCAGGTCGTTACGGTAACGCGGGGCGTTGCGGAAGTTTTCCGGCGCAGCGAAGTCCTTCGTCAAAGCCGCGACAAAGCCCGCTTGAAATTTCTCTTTCTAGAGCACGGGTGGACTGCTGAGCAATTCCTGAGTGAACTGCAAAGTGTCATCGGCTTCACGCTCGATCCGGCGGAACCTGAAGAACTTCCCGGCGACGTCTATCGCGACCACACCGGCATCCACGCGCAACGCCAGCCCGGAATGAGCTATGTGGGGGCATCGGTCCTGCGTGGCCGCATCACCCCTCAACAATTGCACCTCGCCGCCGAGCTCGCCGACCGCTACGGCGACGGCAGCATCCGCACCACCATGATGCAAAATCTCTTGCTCGCCAATATACCTTCTGGTAATGCGCAGACCGTTGCGGATGCCCTGACTCTTGCGGGGTTGCCCGTAAAGGCGTCGGCCTTTGCGCGCGGCATAGTGGCTTGCACTGGTTCTGAATACTGCAAGCTAGCCCTCACCGAAACAAAAGGCTTCGCCCGCTGGCTCACCAGCGAACTTGAAGACCGCATACCCGGCTTCGAGCAACAGCTCAAACTGCACGTCACCGGCTGCCCCAACAGCTGCGGCCAGCACTGGATCGCCGACATCGGCATCGAAGGCAAAAAATTAAAAGTCGACGGCAAAATGGTCGATGCCTACTACTTCTGCGTGGGCGGGGGCCTCGGGCAACACGCTGCGATTGCCCGGCCGGTCGGCTACCGTTGCGCGGCGACCGATGTTCCCGATGCCATCGAGCGTATGCTGAACGCCTTTCTGCGCGAGCGCGCTAGCAACGAAAATCTCCGGCAGTTCTTCGCCCGCCATTCCAGCGATGCGCTGCGCGGGCTGCTCGCCGGAACACCCGCAATTCCCAAACCTGTCGAACGCGATCTTTCCCCGGGCGCCGTTCCCCACAGCGTGGAGGGCTAGCCTTGAGCCTCTTTCCCATGTTTGTAAAGCTGGCGGGGCGTACCGTGGTGATTATCGGCGGAGGCGAAATCGCCGAAGGGAAGATTCCCGGACTGTTCGTCGCCGGAGCCCGAGTGCGCGTCGTCGCTCCCACGGCCACTCGGCAAATCGCTGCCTGGGCTGGTCAAGGGGAATTGCTATGGGTCGCGCGTGAATTTTCCCCCAGTGACCTCGAAGGCGCCAGTTTGGCCATCGCCGCAACTTCCGCGGCCGGTGTGAACCATGCCGTCTTCCAGGAATGCGAAGACCGAGGAATTTTCTGCAACAGCGTGGATGACACCGAGAATTGCCATTTTTATTATGGCGCGGTAGTCCAGCGCGGCGATTTGCAGCTGGCCATTTCGACGAATGGAAAAAGCCCGGCGTTGGCGCAGCGCATCCGCAAAGAGCTCGAAGAAGGCTACGGCGAAGAGTATGCGGGCTGGCTAGAAAAGCTCGGGGCCACCCGCGATGTGCTGCGTGCCAAGGCCGGTGCTCCCGAGCGTACCAAGGCCTTACTCCATCGCCTGGCTAGCCAGGAAATGTTCGACCGCTTTCGTAACTCCTCTGCGGCAGCGCTGCGCACCCCGGCCGCGAGGACCCAGGTGGGCAATCAGCCCGAACCTCTCGCCGAGGGCCGAGCCCGGGGGCCTTGGCCCGCAGCGACCGCCAAAGTCTATCTGGTAGGTGCCGGCCCTGGCGATCCAGAACTGCTCACCGTCCGCGCCGCGCGCCTGCTGCACGCCGCGGAAGTCGTCCTGCACGATTCGCTGGTCAGCAGGGAAGTCCTCGATCAAATTAGCCCCGTCGCCAAAATCATCGACGTCGGCAAACGTGCGGGGCAAAAGCTTCTAACCCAAGACGAAATCAACGCGCTGCTGGTCTCCTACGCGCAAGACCACGAAGTCGTCGTCCGCCTGAAAGGCGGCGACCCCGCCATCTTCGGCCGCGCCGGAGAGGAGATCGAAGCCCTGCGCCGCGCGAAGCTGCCCTTTGAAATCGTGCCGGGGGTCACGGCAGCCACGGCCGCGGCAGCGGCTGCAAAAATCTCGCTGACCGATCGCCGCGCAGCCTCGCAAGTACTGCTGACCACGTTTTCCCGCGGTTCTGACGGCGCCCTGATGGACTGGAGTGCGGTGAGCAGCGCGACCACGCTCGTCCTCTACATGCCAGGCCCGGATTACGCGGAAGTATCGCGCCGTCTCCTCGCTGGCGGCTTGCCTCGGGAGTTGCCGTGCGCGGTCATCTCCGCCGCCAGCAAAGCCAGCCAGCAGGTCCGATGGTCCACGATCTCCCATCTGGCCACGGAGGCAAAACTTCCCGCGCCGGCTTTGTTAATTGTCGGTTACGTAGCCAGCCCGCACGTGCAGGAAATCAGCGAGCAGGCGTGGTCGATGCTCGAGGTAGCGCTACCGGCATCACCCGTTTCCCGTCTGATTTAGCAAACCCGAGGAGCGAGTCAGCAATGCCCACAAACGAAAAAAACCACGAGGCGACTGTCGAGGTCGTATCCAAGCGTCCCAAAATTTCTCTTGATACCTGGGCGGTGCTCTTTGCACTGGCCGCTGCGGCCCTGATCCGCGCTGGTGTCCTCAAGCACATTCCATGGTGACGCATTACCCGGCGCGACCTAGTGGTCGCCGATTATCGCGGTCAGGTGCCGTGGCGAATCGAGCGACGCGCTCCGGACAGTCGCTTTGCGCGCAGCGCGAAATGCGCGTTTCATTTCCATCGACAAACACTCTCTGCGTAGCGAAAGAGCGGACGTAGGTAGAAACAAAAACCCCTAAGAGGCGAAGAAATATGGCAGAAGCGCTAGTTCTCCCGCAAGTCCACACCGTCAATCGGCCGGTGCAGTTTCTCCGCCTGATTCCCGGCGTCCTGCTCCTCGCCGCCATCGGCTACGCTGGAAAGCTTCTAGAAAAGAATGTCGGCGCATACGCCAAGGCCCATCACTGGACCTTCCCGAACATCGAGTACGTTCTCTGGGCCATTATCCTCGGCCTCGCAATTTCCAACACCGTCGGTGTCCCCGCCGTTTTCCGCGCCGGAGTAGCCACCTACGAGTTTTGGTTGAAAGTGGGCATCGTCCTCTTGGGCGCGCGTTTTCTGCTCGGCGACGTACTAAAGCTCGGCGGAGCCAGCCTCGCGTTGGTGGCCTTGGAAATCGCCGGCGCCACTGCCTTCATGATCTTTCTCGGACGCGCCTTCGGCCTCCGCCCCAAGCTGACTTCGCTCCTCGCTGTGGGCTCCGCCGTTTGCGGTGTGAGCGCCATCATTGCCACGCAAGGCGCCATCGAAGCCGACGAGGAAGACTCCTCCTTCGCCATCGCTGCTATCCTGGCGCTCGGCGCGCTCGCGCTTTTTACCTTTCCGCCCATTGGACATCTCTTGCATTTAAGCGACCGCGCATACGGCTTCTGGGCTGGTCTTGCCGTGGACAACACCGCCGAAACCGCCGCGGCGGGCGCACTCTACTCCGAGGCGGCGGGAAAATTAGCGGTGCTCGTAAAGACCGCGCGCAACGCCATGATCGGCTTCGTGGTCCTCGGCTATGCCATCTACTGGGCGAACCAGGGCCAGGCACAGCGCATCGGCAACAAAGCAAAGTTTCTCTGGCAAAAATTTCCAAAATTTGTCTTGGGCTTCCTCTTGGTTTCCGTCCTGGCCACCTACAGCTTCTTCAACAAGGACCAAGTCACCGCGCTGGCCAATCTCTCCCGCTGGGCATTTTTGTTAACCTTCGCAGGCGTAGGCCTGCGGACCAACTTCCGGGAAATGCGCAAACAAGGTTTAAAGCCCTTCGCCGTAGGCGCGATAGGAGAAGTGGTCATCGCGGTGTTCACCTTGGGTCTGATCGTGGGCGCTCAGCACCTCTTCAACTGGTAGCAATCCCTACCATGCGGCAGCCCGCTGCCGCTCTAAAGGTCGCCGCATACGCGCAGCCGCCAAGGACAGCTTGCTCCCGGGTTCGGCGGCGTGCTGCCATACCCCCTACGTGACACACGCAACCGCGCCGATCTCCCCCGCATCAGAAACGGGGTAAAACAGACGGTCAGTCGTATTCCGGGGTTTTGCCGATTGCCAAACCGAACTCTGCGTCCTCGCTCTTTGTTGCTGCCGCTGTTGTTGCTCGCCGGGTCTTCTCCGTTTGTCTTGGCCCAGAATCTCAACTTGACAATCCCTTCGGTGAAAATCCCAATCGCCGTCAAAGAGCAAACCGTCTTTATCACCGCCTCGGGGCAAATCAACCAGCTCTCCAAAAACCAGGACGCGAACCTGTTTGGTCTCGAACTCCGCGCGGACCTTTCCGACCTGCAGCAGAACATGACCGCCCTGCTCAGCTCCGCCCTCGACAAGGATGCGCAAT
>JBEKSZ010000181.1:0-11595 GCA_049516615.1 Candidatus Acidiferrum sp.
GGTTGGCATGTTATGGGCGTCACCCAAGCCGCAGGTCTGTCTCTAAAGTGGTTTCGCGAGCAGTTCAGCGCCAACGGGAACTGCAATGTCATCTCCTACGATCACTTGATGGAAGAAGCCGCGCAGACTCCCGCGGGGGCGGAAGGTTTGCTCTGGGCGCCTTATCTGATGGGTGAACGCACTCCGCATCTGGATCCCCATGCCCGCGGCGCGCTGGTTGGCTTGACCGCCGGGCACACGCGCGGCCATATGATTCGCGCGATTCTCGAAGGCGTGGCCTTCAGTCTGCGGGATTGCCTGACCATCTTTTCCGAACTGCAAATTCCCGTCAGCTCCATCCGCCTGGGCGGTGGCGGCGCGCGCTCCGCGCTCTGGTGCCAGATCCAGGCCGACATCTTCGGCCGCGAAGTTTCTGTCCTGCAAGCCGAGGAAGGCCCGGCGTACGGTGCGGCTTTGCTTGCCGGCGTGGGAGTTGGCGCGTGGCCGTCGGTGCGGGACGCCTGTGAGGCCTCCGTGCGCATCGCCCGCCGTTACGAGCCTGACGCGGAGCGCGTTAGGGCGATGAATCGGCAGTATGCCAGATACGAGAGACTCTACCCGCTGCTGCACGACCTTACGCGCTAGTTTGCCGCAGAGGCTGCCGCGCGTTCCGCTGCCGTCAGGAGTTGCGAACCCGGAGCGCAGCGCGGGAGAGAGGCGAGAGGCTCATGGTGCCCCTTGGTGAATCCTCGGTGAACGAAGCGAATGCAGTGAACGCCGTGAATGGGGAAAACGCCGCGGACCGGCGGTTCGATCCAAAGCCCGAACACAAATTCTCCTTCGGTCTTTGGACCGTCGGAAACCCCGGGCGCGATCCGTTCGGCGAACCCGTGCGCCCGCCTCTCCCGCCGGCGCAACTAGCCAAACTTCTCGGCGAGGTTGGCGCGTGGGGCGTCAATCTTCACGACAACGATTTAGTTCCCATAGACGCCACCTCCGCGGAACGCGACCGGATTGTGAGCGAGTTCAAACGCGCTTGCGCTTCGAGCGGGTTGTGCGTTCCTATGGCGACCGTAAATCTGTTTACCAGTCCGGTGTTTCGCGACGGAGCGTTTACCGCCAACGATCCCAACGTACGAGCGTTCGCATTGCAGAAGACCATGCGCGCGATAGATCTCGGCGCGGAACTCGGCGCAAAAATATTTGTCTTGTGGGGCGGACGCGAGGGCACGGAAACTGACGCCTGCCGCCGCGCGGATGAAGCCATCAAACACCTGCGCGAAGCGGTCGACTATTTGTGCGAATACTCGCTGGACCAGAATTACGGTTTTCGTTTCGCGCTCGAAGCCAAACCCAACGAACCGCGCGGCGATATCTATATGGCGACCACCGGTGCATACCTTGGATTTATTCCCACGCTGCAGCATCCTGAGATGGTCGGCGTTAATCCCGAAGTTGCGCATGAGACCATGGCTGGTCTGAACTTCCTCCACGCAGTCGCGCAAGCCTGGGAAGCCGGAAAACTGTACCACATCGATTTAAACGATCAGACTCCCGGGCGCTACGACCAGGATTTCCGGTTCGCCTCCTGTAATCCCAAAAACGCTTTCTTTCTCGTGAAGTTTCTTGAAGACGTGCGGTATGACGGGCCCCGCCATTTCGATGCGCACAGTTACCGCACTGAAGACCACGAAGGCGTCAAAGATTTTGCGCGCGGCTGCATGCGTTCTTACTTGATGCTCAAAGAGGCAGCCGCGCGCTTCAATGCCGACAAGGAGGTTCAATCTATCTTGTCGGGACTCGCGGAAAGCTCGGACCGTTTTCCCGCCTCGGGCGCTTATTCAAAAACCGGTGCGGAGACTCTTTTAGCGCACCAATTTGATCGCGCTCGCATGATGCAGAAGCGATTGCCTTACGAGCGCCTGGACCAACTCACTGTCGAAATCCTCCTGGGCATCCGCTAAAGAAACCGGCGGCCCATCTATCCGGCAAAGCCGGAGCGGAAACGGGGGCCTTCGGTCGGACGCCCGAACCGGGTAGGAGGCAAGGATGCTAGCGCCCTAGCAAGGTGATTTTGTGGTCGCGCGGTTCCGCCTATTAGGTTCCGCCTTCGAAAACGATGCGAAAGGCGTGGGCAATTCCGCCCGGCGCTGTTGCCGGCACCTCGATGTGCAACCCGTCTTTCTGTTGCCGGGACTTCAATGTTCCATCGACTCCCAGCAAACTGACCGAGGCGACTTTCTTCGTTCCTGCCGTGCCGCTCGCGAGGGAGCGGACCACGGCTTCTCCGGTCGAAGGCCAGCCCAGCTCGATGGCGAACAGGACGTCTCCTTTGGTAGTGAAGCGAAAATCCTCGGCGGTGTAATTCACAGCGTCCGTATCGTGAAAAGCGCCTGCCGCGGGCTTTGTCGGCCCCTCGCCGTAAATCCTCCAGGGGCGGGTCCCGTAGATGGCCTCGCCGTTTAGCTTCAGCCACGCGCCAACATCTCTCAGCACCTGCTGCACTTCATCGGGAATCGTGCCGTCGGAGCGCGGGCCAATGTTCAGCAGCAGGTTGCCGTTTTTGCTCACGATGTCGATCAATTGCTGCACGATTGTTCGCGACGATTTGAAGCTGTCGTGTTCGATGTATCCCCAGGACGCGTTGCTCACTGAAGTGTCGGTCTGCCAGTGCAGCGGCCGGGTATCCGCGAGTTGTCCGCGTTCTACGTCGAGCACCGCGGAGTGCTCCTGCATGGCGAACTCTTTGTAGTTGATGACGCCAACGTGATCGCCGTAGCTTAGCGACGCGTTGTAATAAAACGCGGCGAACTGCGTGAGATTCCCGCGGACCGAGGGCTGGCCGATCCACCAATCGAAATACAGGATATCGGGATGATATTTCTCCACGATCTCCGCAGCGCGCGCGAGCCAATCGTCGGTCCACTCGCGCGAAACGAAGGTGAAATCGTTAGAGAGTGGCGAACCGTCCTTGGCCTCCAGCCAATTGTGAGCCGGGCCATAAAAATCCGCGTATTGTGGGTCGTTGAGGTCCGAAGCAACGGCGCGCCCGATACCCAGGAAAAAATTGTGTTCGACGCGGTGCGAGGACGCGCCGAAGCGCAGCCCGGCTGCGCGCACGGCTTTGGCCAAATCTCCGATGATGTCGCGGTGCGGCCCCATCTTCACCGCCGTCCAGTCGCTCAATCCACTGTCATACATCGCGAAGCCGTCATGATGCTCGGCGACCGGCACAACGTATTTGGCGCCAGCTTCCTTGAACAGTTGCGCCCACGCTACGGGATCAAAATGTTCCGCCTTGAAGCGCGGCACAAAGTCTTTGTACCCGAATTTATCCAGCGGCCCGTAAGTTTCCACTTGATGCTTAAATTCCGCTGTTCCTTGCTTGTACATATTTCGCGGGTACCACTCGTTGCCGAAAGCAGGCACGGAATACACTCCCCAATGGATGAAAATCCCGAATTTGGCGTCCTGATACCATTCGGGAATTTCATATTTTTGCAACGACTCCCAGTCCGCGCGATAGGGGCCCGCATGCGCCAAGCGATCGACGTCTTGGAGAATTGCCGCGCGCGGCTGGTCATACTTGGCGCTGGCTTTTTGCCAGGCTCGGTCGATTAGCGCGGGATCCTGTGCTGCGGTCGGAGCCGTCGGCGACGCGGCAACCTGCGCGTTGGCATTTACCGGGAGAAATATCGACAGCGCCAACGTTCCCCATGCCAAAAAACGTTTTCCGACTGAGCGCGACAAAACTCCTGAAGCTGACAACATCATCCATCTCCCCGAATATTCGTTTGCGCAAACGAAAAGTCGTTCGAGCACCTGATACCCTACCACGCCATTCAAGCGCCGATGCTTGAAATTGGAAAGAGTGCTACGCGAGCCGCCGGCGAACGGGTCCGGCGCCGGAATGTTGGAGCCGCCGATACCCGACGAAGCCGGTAAGATTGAAAGTGAGATTCTTGCTGATGGTGCTGGCTTTCGCCGACGCCGACAACACTAGACTAGCGCCGAGCGCAGCGCACGAAAATGCCAGCTTGATAATTCTGCATCTGGGAATTAATCCTCCGATGGGGTTTGGGGGCCCGGAACTGCGCGGGGACCGTCGTTCCATGCGTGTCATTTCAGAGTGGCGGAAATAAGTCCCAATTTTCCGGACGCAAGGTACTGCCCAGCACGAAGCGCCGACGACGGCACTGCGATCCTTTTTCTGACTGGAATTTTAAATTGATTTTGTGGATCGAAAATATGCGGAAGCGGGGGAGGCCAGAAGGAAATAACCGATAACGATCAACATGGCAAGGTGCGCCAGACAGGCGGAGAGCGAATGAAAGGCACTGACGAAAACGTGAAAGACCAGCCAAGCGAGTAAAAGCCAGCGAGCCCAAGCGCAGCCCCTCAGCAAAAAGATGCCGCACACCGTCGCAGTCAACCCAACAAGGGAGATGGGAAGGGTCCAAATGTCGAGGGAATTTCTTAGAACGTGATAGAGGAGACTCAGGAGCCCCCCCAGGATAAAGAGGCAACCGAGGATGGTGATTTCGATCGGGCGTTTCATGCCGGCGATTAACCCTTTGTCCAACTCTTCGTCGAGGTTCGGCGCTGGGCCGATCGAAAATGCTAATCTTTTACTATGCCAAATCCCAAGACAAAGCAATCTTGTTCCTGCCAGCACGGCAAGTCCATCCATCACACGAAGAATGTGCGCGGGAAGATCGTCAGTCCGTGCAATTTTCCGAAATGCCAGTGCAAAGATTATCGTCCGAGGGGATAGAGTGGCTGGACGCGCCGGGTCAGGTTTCCGACGCGCCCGAGTCGCCGTGCATCGCCCTCTGGAGCGCGCACGACTGCGGACATTTTTCGCCGGGGCGAGGTCTGGAGACCATCGGGTAATTTGGTGAGTTTGCAGGCGGGTGGATGGTAGGAAACACCTCGTCGTGGAGCGCGCGGTCGTACGCCGGCCTGCGCGGGATGAAAAAATAATGTGCTGTGTTACAATAAAAAAAGTCTGCGCCCGTAGCTCAGCTGGATAGAGCGTCTGGCTACGAACCAGAAGGTCGGGAGTTCGAATCCCCCCGGGCGCACCATTTTCCAGAAACAAAAACGCTATTTTCGGCAACTCCACGAGACGCCAATGGGTTTCGTTGTAGCCCGGTTGTACCTTTGGCGTTATTCGTTTTTTGGCAAAAACTGCCGCCCAGCTGATTTTGGGATAGAAGGATGGAATGGCGCCCCAATCGAAATTTCGTTCGCGTTTCTAGCAACTTCTGGAGCCAATCTTGGCCACGAGCGGCGTTGGAATTCGCTATCGCCCCGCGTGGTTAGGTTGGTGCGTTCGAGAGGGAAACTGGAATGATCTCCGGATTGCCTTCCGCTACTCCCACGCATTCTGGGGCGGTGTCCTCAATCCCATCATCGTCGTCGACGACCCAGATCGAGCGGCACAACCTCCTCTGTCCGTCCCGCCGCCTCTAGAGCCCACCCGTAGAGCGACGGATATTCCCCCGGGCCACCACGTAGGGCTCAGCGACGGCAAATTCTTGGACGGCCAGGCCTGCCCGCCCGTTATTCAGGTACCCCCCGCGCGAGGCGCTGCGCTCCGCCGCAATTTCTGGGAGGTCAAACTCCCTGTGACAGACCAGGCTGCCGGCGATCACATCGCCTGGGGCGTGTTGTGAGAAGTAAAGGTGCGGGTATAAATCATAATCAATTAGCGGAGCACTTACAAAAACCGTGCCGGAAAACTTCTCTCAACGCCCGCATCAAACGCCTAGATTGCAGGAGGGCAGCCCCAGTCGATGGGAGGAAATGAAATGCGCCAGAATCTTGGCGACGGGTGCAGAAACTCCAATCCCACGTGCATCCATGAATGATTGTGCTCGACCCTCGCCACCTTGCAAAACAACTCTTCCTCGGTTTTATCGTGCCGTATCGTAAGCATTTGTCCTACTGCGACAGCTGATTTGATGGGCAGAAAAGCCCCGTGAGCGTTTACCTCCAGCGTCTGCGCCTTCTCGTAAATAGAAGCGTTCCCTTCTGCTCTTACTCCCAGAACAGTCACTGGCACGCGGAGGGCTACTCGCTGACTTCGGCGCTTCTCAATCCGCGATTCGGCTTCCATGAGCGCGACACCCCGATTTTACTATCGGTCTATTCGCGCCAAACTTCAGTAGACCCCTTTGGGTACCACATCTGGCGGATTGTCCACTTTTGTGAACACTATAACAGTCAGCATCTACGAGCCCAGGTCGACGGTCTATGGATCATTTGAGGACCCGGTCGGGCAGGGCGAAGAGGAAGGTTGAGCCGCTTCCGAGTTGGGACTTCACCCAGATTGTTCCGCCCAGGCGATCGACAATTTTCTTGCAAATGGTCAAGCAGCTCCACAGACTTGGTAGCGTTTGAGAGAAATCATCGAAAAGATACTGAGGGGCGTTTCGCAAACGGACCGCTTACGCGGAATGAATCACTGCCACTGCACAAAGCGAACTATCGGATGACGAAGGGGCGGTCAATTCGACGCATCGGTGCCTCGTGACTCGCCCTTTGCAGTTCTCTTTTCTTCAACAGTATCCAGCGCCGCAAGTTTGCGGAACGTATGTGGTTCAAATCGTGCCTGACCGGAAATCAAGAGACAGCGATGCCCCGCTGGAGCACCGCACATGGGGCACGGAACAATCGAAGCCAGTTTTTGGGTGATAAATCGCGTTCTCATTTTATTTATTCTGCCACAAGTCTCTTCCCCTGTTAAATCCCCAATAAGGTCGCCACAGAATCACAGGGCAGCGAACTGGACTTTTTGGCTTCGGTGACTCCACGGCAGCAAGCTCCCGGAGCGTGTGCGATTCAGGGCGCAAGTCCCCTGCGTGAGTCAGACATTGCTGTCCGGCATAAACACCGCACTCCGAGCAGGGGATGTAGGGCCACGGTTCTTTACTCATGTGAATTCTCGCGGCAGTTTCTCATGGCCTGTGCGGTAGAAACTGTACCATTCAGGACGTCTGACTTGACAAAACATCAAGATGAATCTAACACGCGTGTTAGAGGCTATGGACAGCCAACTTTGTGTGCAATGCGGAGACGAGAGCAACCCGGTTACGGTAGAGAATGGCGTTTCAGTACCGGATGCAGGCGGCAAGGTTGTTATGCCGCATGTCCAGTGCGCCGATGAATGGATACTGAAGCAATCCAGCCAACCAAACAGTGCCGCGGATAGCTTGTAGCGACCATGTTCAAGCTTCCCCGTTACGCGGAATTAGGTACGCAGCCTCTGCGCGACTCTTGACAAAACAACACAAAGAGTCCCCACTCGTCAATAACAGGAATGTTAGATGAACTTCTCCAGCCAAATTTGCGCTCAGTGCCTAGACAAGAAGAACTTGGTTACACCCGATAACGGTTTTTCGTTGCCCGATGTGGACGCTAAGATCGTTTCCGTGCACACTCGTTGCGTCACCGCATGGATTCAGAAGCAATCCGGCCGGCCGAGCACTGCTGCGGTTCGTTTGTAGACCCTGCTCATGCTTCCCGCTCGGCGATGCGGTATGCGTTTGGTGGTTCAATATGCGTCATTCTTCTGGTTTTAGTCTACGCTCAAATCACGAGCGGCACATCATTTCCCATCGTTAAATTCCGAGCATCGCAGCCAGGAGCCTTTTGGACCGTCGTGGGTGCTTACGGTCTTTTGTTCATTATTTTCGCTCTCGGCTTTCTAGCGCGGCAGTGAAATCAGGCGGGACCCGTGAAACATGGCAACGAGTCCACGGAAGTTCAATTGGCTTTCACCGTTCCTGAGCCTGTCATCAGTCGTGACGGCGGCCAGCGTAGCATCGAATTTGTTCGCGGAGCCGTGCGATACGGGACACTCGACGTTCTCTAAGAGTCTTACAATCGTTCGCAATAAGGTCGAAGACCCGGAAGTCAGCGTAATGGTGAGACGAACTCGCCAGCTTGAACCAGGCAATGGCGGGTCAAGGGGCTTGGCGGCGGCCGAGAGTTGGATCATTGGCGTGGGTTACCGAACCTGTATCGACACCTTCAAGTTTATAGAGTTCTGGCCGATAAGACCGATCGAGGAAGCATCCGAATGCCAACAGCCAGAAACGAGATCGAGAACGAATCGTGGCCCACAGGCAAAAGCATCGAGCGCCGACGATTTTCGCGCCATCAACTCATTGACCGAATCTTCATAGTCACCGATAACGGCACCTTTACTGGCACGAGTTCCGAGATAAGCCGAGGGGGCATGTCGGCAGCGACACTTGGAAACTTGCACGTCGGCCGAGCCGTCGATGTGAAACCTGTATTGGGCCAACGAATCAGGGCCATCGTGCGGCGTAATCAGGGCACGACGTTCGGATTCGAATTCATCGATCTGCCGTCGGGCGTGAAAGAGCGGATTAAAACGTTGTGTGAAACCCTCCCGCTGTTTCACACCACCGCTGATATTTGACGATATCTCGACGAGCTGGTCTCGCTTCCGACATTCAAGAAACCGTTCGCCTGTTTGCACGGATCAACCCGGGTGAAATCGTATTCGATTAGGGCATGACGGAGAATCCCAGACCCTACGGCGACGACAGGTGACGCACAAGAATCTGTGCCAAAGTGGACCCCTTCCGCTGTCTGGCTTGCCTTAATAGGAAATCATGAATCAGGCAGGCCAAGCGCTTTCGGAGGTTACCAACCGCAACCCCAGACGATAGATCCACTCAGTGCAGCGCGAGCTATGGAGTTCCTTACGAGAAATTCAAGAGGAAGTAGATGACCGCCATGATGTATCAAACCGAGAAACTGCTGCGCCGCAAGGCTAATGCAGCCTTCGCAGTGGCCTTCTTCCTGACTGTACTCCTAAGTTCGCTTTCCTGGCGCACCTCGCGACGAGCGGCGGAGGATGCGGATTGGGTCGCCCATACCCATGAAGTCTCAACCGCTCTGGAAGTCACGCTTAGACATTTGGTCGACGTGGAGACCGGGGCCCGGGGTTTTGCCATGACCGGTCACGAAATATTTCTAGAGCCTTACGAGGCAGGAAAAAATGCCGTCAGCGAGGACCTCGCGGCATTGAACGATTTCATGGTGGGTGACGATCAAAGACTCCCCTTGGCCATTCTTGTGGAACAAGCGAACGCCGGAATTGTGGCTGACAGTAATCTAGTGGCCATACGCCGGAATTCTGGGATAGCCCCTAGTGTCGCCGAACTCGAGCATGGCAAGAATCTCATGGATGCCCTGCGCGTCACCATCGGTGCGATGAGAATTGTAGAAACTCGGCTGCTCGAGCAACGTGCCGAGCGCGCTCGTGCCGCGCAACGACTGACCACTCTTGGTATCTGGCTGGGCTCGGTGCTCGGGACATTCTTCTTGTTCATCGCCACAATCGCCGTCCGCCGCGAGATCAGCGCCAGTGCGAGAGCGCGAGATCACATTAATGCCCTTAACACCGATCTGGAACTCCGCGTGGAGCAACGCGAACACCTGGCAGCGGTGATCGACTCATCGGACGACGCGATCATCGCGAAGGATCTGAATGGGAAGATTAAGGCCTGGAATCACGGGGCAGAAAAGGTATTCGGCTACTCGGCTTCCGAGGCCATCGGCAAGTCGATGCTGATGCTCCTTCCGCCTGAGCGCGTCAATGAGGAGTCCGACATTCTAGAACGGATTCGGCAGGGCGAAAGCGTTGAACATTTCGAAACCACCCGTGTCCGGAAGGACGGTACCACGATTAGCATTTCCGCGACCATTTCACCGATCAAAGACAGCGGTGGGACAATCGTGGGCGCTTCAAAAATCGCGCGCGACATCACGGAACAGAAGAAGGCGGAAGAAGCCCTGCGCCAGAGCGAGGAGCGTTTCCGCGATATGCTCAACGGCATCCCGCAGCTCGCCTGGATGGCGAAGGCCGACGGAAGTATCTTCTGGTACAACGAGCGTTGGTACGAATACACGGGGACAACCTCCGAAGAAATGGCGGGTTGGGGCTGGAAGAGCGTGCACGATCCAGCGTTCCTACCCAAGGTGCTGGAGAAGTGGACGGTTTCGATTGCGGAGAAGACGGCCTTTGAGATGGAATTCCCGCTCCGCGCGGCAGACGGGAGTTTTGGGACGTTCCTGACCCGCATCGTGCCGTTAAAAAACGCAGACGGTCGAGTGGTGCGCTGGTTCGGTACCAACACCGACATCAGCGAACGTGTTCGGGCCGAGCAGCGATTGGCGGAACTCGCGCGGGAACTGTCGCAAAGGGCGGAGGAACTGGCGACTTCGCGAGAAGCCTTGGAAGCACAGACGGTCATGTTCAAGCTGGTCTTAGCAAGCATGGGCGAGGGATTGATTGCGGCCGATCTCGAAGGCCGCTTTCTCATTTTTAACGACGCCGCGCTCGACCTCATGGGCCGCGGGCCCGCGGACTTGCCTACCGAGCAGTGGACCTCGCACTACAAGGTCTTCCTGCCCGACGGAATCACGCCGTATCCGCCGGATCGCCTTCCGCTGGTGCGGGCGATTCGCGGAGAATCCGTGCAGGTGGAATTGATCGTTCAATCGTCAGAGGCTCGATCTATAGATCTTACGGCGCGCCCCCTCAGGGACGCGGGTGGCAATCTGTGCGGTGGCGTCGCTGTGCTCCGCGACGTTACCGAACGCAAGCGGAGTGAAGAGGAACTGGTGCGCCAGGCGCAGGAATTACTCCGCTCGCGTCAGGCCTTGGAAGCGCAAACGCTTATGCTGCAATCCGTGCTGGACAGTATGGTCGAAGGGTTAGTCGCCGCCGACGAAAATGGAAAATTCATACTATGGAACCCAGCGGCGGAAAAGATAATTGGCCTAAGTGCGGCCAATGTGCCCCCCGAAGAATGGAGCGCGCACTACTCGACCTACTTGCCAGATATGGTCACGCTTTTCCCGCCTGAGCAAAACCCGCTGCTGCGGGCCATTCGGGGAGAGGTAAGCACCGCCCTAATGTTTCTGCGCAATCCCGAACTCAGCCGCTCGGCCTGGATCGAATCCAACGGATCGCCGTTGCGGGATAAGGACGGGGTAGTGCGTGGCGGGGTGGTCGCCTTTCGTGACATTACGCAGAGAATGGTCGACGAACTCGAGATCTCGAAACTCAATGAACACCTCGAACAGCGAATCGCCGAACGTACCGCGCAACTGGAGGCTGCCAACAAAGAACTAGAGGCGTTTAGCTATTCCGTTGCCCACGACCTCCGCGCGCCGCTACGCCACATTGACGGCTTTTCCAGGATTCTTGCCGAAGACCTCGACGGCTCCTTGGATGAGAACTCGAAACATCATCTGGAATCCATTCAAGGCAGCGCTCGCGATATGGGGCTTATGGTTGATGAGTTGCTTAACCTTTCACGCGTGGCACGCGTGGGGTTGAAGTTGCGAATGACCGGGCTGAGCTCTTTAGTCGAGGAAGTATTGGAGGATCTCGAGCCGGAACTAAAGGACAGGGATATCGAATGGAAGATAGGCGGTTTGCCTTTTGTGGAATGTGACCCCATTTTGGCGAAACAAGTCTTTGTCAACTTGCTCTCGAACGCCGTCAAATTCAGCCGTACACGCCCGCACACCATCATCGAAGTCGGACAGACAGTTGTCGGCGGCCAG
>JBEKSZ010000182.1:0-11529 GCA_049516615.1 Candidatus Acidiferrum sp.
GCCTTTGTTCACGTGGATGCTGTGATTGAAATACACGTAATCGGCCAGGCGGTGCACCTTCACCCATTGAATGGAAGTATCGGTGCTGTAGCTTTCCCGCACCGGCGCCAGATAACCGACATTATTGAACAGTACCGAATGACAGTTCATGCATGTCTTGGTCGGGGGAATTCCCGCGGTGGCGGCAACCTCGACGCCCGTGTGGCAATATCTGCAATCGATTCCGTCGTCGCCCACGTGATGCTTGTGGCTGAATTGTATGGGTTGATTCCGCGTTAGATACTGGTTGGTAAAATTGGGCGAACGCACGCCCCCCAATACTGCCGTCAGTCCCAAGGTGGCCAGGGTCGCAACCGCCAGAAGGCTGATTCTGGCGGCGGAATTTGCACTGCGCTGAAAAAGCTGCGGCATCTCAGTTTTTCTTTTTTTGCCGCCCCGCCCGCCATACGCTCGATCAACGGCGGCTGCGGCCTCCGTTACCGCCGATCAGCAAGACTTGCGGATCGACTGTGACGCGATAGTGTCCACCAAAACTTTCGGGAATGCAACCACGCATCAAAAACAAATTTGGCCCTGGTGTTCTGCAAAAAACAACGTCCCTGACAACCGTTTCGAATGTTTCAAAACGACGCAACGGCTGCCGCAGGAATTTCTAATTTTTCGGGAACTCTCCGGCACATTCTCCCCTTTCCGCCCCGTTCCCCGCGGCCATTTCTCTAATTCTCCTAATCTCCCCTGGTATTCTTCGCGTCCTTATTTTTCTTCTCTTCTGGCCTTCCCGTCGCCGTGCTATCTTATTAAAACCCTCCGCTGCGCGCTTCTCCTGGCGGAGCCTACCTCCTGATCGGCTGCCAAGTATTGGCCGCCGGCGCTGCTGGGGCGTGGTCCAACTGGTAGGGCACCTCACTGTTAATGAGGCCGGTGAAGGTTCGAATCCTTCCGCCCCAGCCAATTCCTGCTCGCCGATCTTGCGCTCCAGTTGCGCCAAACGTCCTTCGTCCGAGCGCCGTTGTCCCAGCCCCGAAAAGGCGTTACCTGGCCCGTCCCGGAATTCCCGCCGCCAGCGGTGCAGCACAGTAATTTCAGGAGTTTGAACTCCCCGGCAGCCATGTCGGTCAGTCTGCTCGCGTAATCTTCAGAGAGGTTTGCGACGGTAACTCGATGCAGCCAGACTCCGCGTTTTCCGTGAAGAGCTGAGCCTTGTCCGGCCACGTCGCTCTAGCTGAGATTCGCGGGAATCGCAGTGTAGTAGTCGATATCTCCCGTCGTGCGGGGCAGCCCATAGAAGTAAGTGAAAACAAAACCGCCTATGCGCTGCAGTTCGAGAGGTTCGTGCAGGGATTCCATCGAGCTCGGCGAGGAACTCTTTCGAAGGTGATGGGAGCGGCCGTGCTTCTTTCTTAGCTGGCATATTGAAAGTGCTCTGGCCTCATGTCGGTTAGCATATTCCAGTGCACAGCATCTTCTGTTCGATTCTTTCGGAGCCATTCCCTCTCACTATCGGTCCGGGGCGGACGGTAGAAAGCATCCTCCTTAACGAGTCGGCTCTCATCGAGGAGACTCTCGAGTTCGGCTAGCTCTGCCGATCTCGGACGATCGCTTCGCGTCTCGGCTACCCGTCTTGCGAGGCTCACGACAAACCCAAGGCGGTTTTGGAGATTGAACCTGCGAGCATTCCCGACAAGCCACGGGTCCGGCTGCGCATATTTCATAGCGACCCACGGCAAAGCCTCTGCCACACGCGCATCGAGACTTTTCTGTGCCAATCCGGTGAGTAACACTTCAAAAGGGTGCCTCTTTTGGGAGCGTGGGCGCAGGTACGCAAAGCCCGGATAGCCAAGCCGCGCAAGAAATTCAGTCATTTGCCGATCATCCGTGTGCACAGGTGTAAACGTGTCGGCTACTGGCAGAGCCTGGGGAGGCAAACCGTAGGCGGAAGTGGCCCGGCGCACCAGACCGGGCGTCAGGCGCCTCTTTCCGTTTTCCAAGTAGTTCAAATACGCCTGGGTCATCCCCATGTGAGCGGCTGCCTGAGTTTGCGTCCATCCCTTTGCGAGGCGGGCCGATTTGAATTCGTAGCGCTTCATAGTCCGATTATAACATAACTGTTATACTTCGACCAAAATAGAGAACTCTGTTCGGTGCACTCCCGGTGCACTCTAGCCTGCAAATGAGATAATTTCCCGCAACTCACGGCGCGGTAAGTTTAATCGCTTCCGGGGGCTTGGACAGGAAACGTGCTAAGTCCCGAGCCGCCCGGCAATCGTACCGGACGCCTACAGGAATTGCGGTATGTCTGAACGTATCTGTTATCACTAATATGGCAGCCCTAAATCGCCCCGAATCGGTTTGCGCGGTGTCTTGTCCCTAGCCGCGCGAAATGCGCGTCGCATATCGTTTTTGAGGTCAATGGACACCCTTGGATTCCTTGCGCATCCTGATTGCTGACGACCATGAAGCGGTTCGGCGGGGCCTGCGTTCGCTCCTCGCCGCCCGTTCCGACTGGCTGCTCTGTGGCGAAGCCGTCGACGGCACGGATGCCGTCGAAAAAACCAGGGCCCTGCGCCCGGACGCCGTGCTCATGGACGTCTCCATGCCGCGCATGAATGGCCTCGAAGCCACACGCGTCATCGGCCGGGACCTACCTGAATGCAAAGTCGTTATCGTCAGCCAGAACGATCCGGAAATCACGCGGCGCCAGGCTGAGGAAGTGAACGCCGCAGCCTTCGTGGCCAAAAGCGAGCTGGTGCAAAGCCTGTTTCCCACGCTGGACCGCCTGTTTGAGCGTTCGCCCGGCGGCCCGGGGGTTGCAGCTACGCCCCGGCCACCCGCGTCGTTCCAAACTGCCTGGCTTGCCGGAGGCGGGGAACTTGGCAAATTAATCCGCGAGCACGACTGGGCGCAGACTCCCCTCGGCCCCCTCGCCGCCTGGCCGCAAAGCCTGAAAACCTCCGTCAATCTCATGTTGAATTCCCAGCAGCCCATGTGGATCGGCTGGGGCCCGGACATCACCTTTTTGTACAACGACGCCTATATCTCGGTTCTCAGCCTGGCAAAGCATCCGCAGTCCCTCGGCCAGCCGGCATCGAAAGTGTGGCCCGAGATCTGGGATATCTGCGGCCCGCTGGCCGACAAAGTATTCAGAAAAGGGGAAGCCACTTTCGTCGATGACGTGCGCCTGTTCATGAACCGCGGCGATTTCCTAGAGGAAGTTTATTTCTCGTTCTCCTACAGCCCCATTCACGACGAGTCCGGCAAAGTCGGCGGGTTGTTTTGCCCCAATAACGACACCACGGCGAAGAACCTGAGCGCGCGGAGACTGCACACGCTTTCCGAACTCGCCGCCAACGCCCTGGTCGAGAGATCCCCGGAAGCGGCGTGCGCTTCATCCTTTGCCGCGCTGGCGCAAAATCCTGCCGATCTGCCGTTCGCCCTGCTGTATTTGAGCGACGGCGATGGGAACCGCGCGGTTCTCGAGCAGAGCACCGGGATCCCCAAGGACGTTCCGAGCCTCAGCCCGGCGCAAGTAATCTTGGACCAAAAATTACCAGGATCGCCGATCTGGCGCATGAACGAAGTCCTCGGCAACTGCCAGGCGCAGGTTCTGCCGCTGACGGACCTGGCGTCCGTTCCTCTCGGCCCCTCACAACAACCGGTGCGCGAGGCGATCGTTCTGCCGGTTACCTCCTCAGGTCAGAATCGCCCGATTGGCGTTTTTATCGCCGGAGTGAATCCCACGCGCAAGCTGGACGTCGAATATCGCGCGTTTTTTGATTTGATCGCCGCTCAAGTCGCCACCGTCATCCAAAACGCGCGCGCCGCCGAAGCCGAAAGACAGCGCGCCGAAGCTTTAGCGGAAATCGACCGCGCCAAAACCACTTTCTTCAGCAACGTCAGCCACGAATTTCGCACCCCGCTCACCCTCATGCTTGCTCCCGTCGAGGACTTGCTGGCCAAGAGCCACACCAACCTTTCTCCATCGGCGAAGGCCCAGCTCGAGCTCGTGAACCGCAATGGCGCGCGTCTTCTCCGCCTGGTCAACACCCTGCTCGATTTTTCCCGTCTCGAAGCCGGTCGCATGCAGGCGGTGTTTCAAGCAACGGACCTCGCGGCGTTCACCCGCGAACTCGCCAGTGTCTTTCGCTCCGCCACGGAAAAGGCCGGCCTGATTCTCGAATTGGATTGCCCGACGCTTAGTGAGCCCACCTATGTCGACCGCGACATGTGGGAAAAGATCGTACTGAATCTCATCTCCAACGCTTTCAAATTCACGTTCGAGGGGAAAATTACCGTCGCGTTAGAGACCGCCGGAGGAGACGTCGAACTGCGCGTCAGCGACACCGGCGTGGGCATTCCCGCGCACGAGCTTCCTCGACTTTTCGATCGCTTTCATCGCATCGAAAATACCCGCAGCCGCACACATGAAGGCAGCGGCATCGGTCTGGCGCTGGTGCAGGAACTGGTCAAGCTTCACGGTGGATCGGTGCGCGTTCAAAGCACGCCCGGCGAGGGAAGCACCTTCTTTGTCCGCGTGCCCGCCGGGTGCGCGCACCTCCCGTCCGACAGCGTCGGAAAAACGCGCTCCCTCGATTCGACTGCGCTGGGCGCCGCGCCCTTCATCGAGGAGGCGCTGCGGTGGCTTCCCCATGAGTCTGCCGGCAGCCCGCAGGATGAGCTCCCGAGCGGCCAGGAACTCTTGCCCGTCCCCTATGTTCCGGATTCCGGCGCCGCTGGGGGGTCCGAAAAACGCCCGCACGTTCTCGTCGCGGACGACAATGCCGACATGCGTTTATACCTCGTGCGGCTGCTGGCGGAACGCTACGACGTGCGCGCCGTCCCCGACGGCCAGGCCGCGCTCGATGCCGCGCGCGAACGTCCGCCTCAGCTGGTCTTGACCGACGTGATGATGCCGCGCCTGGACGGCTTCGCCCTTGTCCGGGAGTTGCGTGCTGATCCCCAAACCAGAACGATTCCCATCATTCTGCTCTCCGCCCGTGCCGGTGAGGAGTCGCGCGTCAAAGGCCTCGAAAAGGGCGCCGACGATTACCTCATCAAGCCCTTCAGCGCCCGCGAGCTGCTCACCCGCGTGCAAACCCATCTGGAACTGGCGCGCGTGCGCGAGGAAAGTGCGCTGGCTGTGCGCGCCAGCGAGCAGCGCCTCCGCCACTTCGCGGCCATCGTGGATTCTTCAAATGACGCGATAATCAGCAAGAATCTCGATGGCGTGATCACCAGTTGGAACAAAACCGCGCAGCTGATATTTGGTTACTCCGCGGAAGAAGCCGTCGGCCAGCACATTAGCCTCATCATTCCCCGGGATCGCCTGCGCGAAGAGGCCATGATTCTTGAACGCCTCAAGCGCGGTGAACAGGTCGACCACTTCGAGACCGTACGCGTGCGCAAAGACGGCACGCTGCTCGATATCGCCCTCACCATTTCGCCGGTAAAGGACGCGGAAGGACGCGTCGTCGGAGCTTCGAAGGTGGCTCGCGACGTCACCGAGCGCAAGCAGGCCCAGGAAGCCCTGGGCCAGAAAGAGCGCCGGCTCCGCCTTGCGACCGACGCAGCCGGACTGGGCATCTGGCACTGGTATCCCGACGTCGACATCGCCACCTGGGAAAACGACCGCCCCTACGAAATCTTTGGCCGCTCGCGCGAGGACGGACCCATCAGCGGGGCCGAGTTCGCATCCAAGGTCAGTCACCCGGACGATGTCGCGGGCTTCGAGCAGACGTTTGCGCACGCACTCAAAACCGGCGAGCGCCTTTTTTACCAGGGCCGCATTTATCGCCACGATGGCAGTCTCGCTTGGGTGGAATTCACCGGGCAGCCCGAATATCGCGCCGACGGTTCGCCCCTGCGCGTCGTGGGCACGGTGCAGGACATCACCCCGCGCAAGCAGGCGGAACAAACGCTGCGCGAGCACCGCGAGCGCTTTGAGCTGGTTGCCGAAGCAGCCCAGGTCGGCTTCTGGTTTTGCGACCTTCCGTTCGACAAATTGCTCTGGGACGAACGCGTCAAGGAGCATTTCTGGCTGCCCCTGGACGCGGACGTCACCATCGACACCTTCTACGAAAGATTACACCCCGCGGATCGCGAACGGACCCGTCAGGCCATCGATGAAAGCATTGCCAACGGCACTCCTTACGAAATCGAATACCGCACGATTTCTCCTGATGGCCAGGAGAGGTGCATTCGCGCCATTGGCCGCGCCTTTTACCACCCTGCCGGCAAACCCGTCCGCTTCGACGGCGTAACCCTCGACATCACCGCGAGCCGGCGCGCGGAACTCGCACTCGGCCAGGCAAACGCGGAAGTGATAGCCGCCACCGCGAAATTCCAGTCCGTCTTTGAACAAACTCCCGTGTTCGCGGGTATCATGACCCTTGACGGCACGGTTACCGCCGCCAATCGTCTGTGCCTAGACGCCTGCGGCTATCGAGCAGAAGAGGTTGTGGGCCGGCTTTTCTGGGAATGCCCGTGGTGGCGCAACTCGCGCGAGGTACAAGCGAAAATCGGTGCCGCGGCGAAACAAGCGGCGCAGGGTACACCCTACCGCGAGGTCTTGCCCTACCATTTCGCCGATGGCACGGAGCGTCTCGTGGAGTTCGCCATTCACCCCATTCGCGACCAGCAAGGGCGCATCCTTTTCCTGCATCCGACCGGTGTGGACATCACCGACCTGAAACGCGCCGAGGAGAACTACCGCAGCCTCGCGGAGTCCCTGGACGCTGAAGTGCGCGCCCGCACCGCGGAATTGGAGCAGCGCAATTTAGAGGTGCTCCAGCAATCCGAGCAGCTTCGCGAACTGTCGCATCGCTTGCTGCGTATTCAGGACGAAGAACGTCGCCATATCGCGCGCGAATTGCACGACAGCGCCGGCCAGATCCTGACCGCGCTCGGCATGAATCTCGCTCGTGTCGCGCAGCAGGCGCAAAATACCGACAATGGGCTCGCCAAGGATACCGCGCAGGCTCAGGAGCTGGTTCACCATCTCAGCCGGGAGATTCGCACCACTTCCTACCTTTTGCATCCCCCGCTCCTTGACGAGAGCGGCCTCGCCGACGCGCTGCTCTGGTACATTCGCGGCCTGCAGGAGCGCAGCGGCCTCGACATTACCCTCGATATTCCCGAGGACTTCGGGCGCCTCTCGCACGAAACCGAGCTGGTGATATTTCGCATCGTGCAGGAATCTTTAACCAACGTTCACCGCCATTCCGGCAGCAAAGTCGCGAGAATTCGCATCTCGCGCGATGCCCGCAATGTGGCGCTGGAAATTCAGGACGAAGGCGCGGGGATCCCTCGCGAAAAACTGCTGGAAATTCAGTCGCGCGGCGCCGGGGTTGGCATTCGCGGCATGCGCGAACGCGTCTTGCAGTGCAAGGGGCAGATGAAAATTCAATCGGAAGGACGCGGCACTACGCTCTTGATCAGCCTCCCCATTCGGTCATCCGGCAACGGGCAGGCGGCAAAGGACGCGCACGGCGCCGCGGGCTCAGAATAAGGATCACTCATGTCCGGCCATGCCCCACCTTTGCGCATCCTGATCGGCGATGACAGCGAACTGGTCCGGCGCGGGATCAAACAGCTTTTGCTCTCCGAGTCCAATTTGCTGGTCTGCGGCGAAGCCGTCGACGGTCCCGACGTTTTGCGCCAAGCTCGCCAACTCGCGCCCGATCTCGTCCTCCTCGATATCAGTATGCCCGGCCAAAGCGGCTTAGAAGCCGCAAGGCTGCTGCGCCAGGAATTTCCCGCGACCGATGTCATCATGATGAGCCAGCACGATCCCGCGCACTTCTTGCCGCGCGCCCTGGCCGCCGGCGCACAAGCCTGCGTCGACAAGACCCGCCTGGCCTCGGATCTGTTGCCCGCCATCGCGGCTCTCGCTCGCGCACCGGAAAAATTCCAGGGCGCCGGCACCCCCTCAGAGTAAGCTTCCCGATCACCCGCTGCCGGCCGGAACGCCCGCCGCGCTGCTGCGATTGTTACGCATCGCCAATCCTCGGTTATACTTCCGCTCACGCATGCCCCTGACTTCCGGCACAAAAATTGGACCTTACGAAATTCTCGCTCCCCTCGGCGCCGGAGGCATGGGCGAGGTCTATTCCGCGCGCGACACCCGCCTCGGACGTGACGTGGCCCTGAAGATCTTGCCCCCGACGTTCGCGCTCGATGCTGACCGTCTCCGTCGCTTTGAACAGGAAGCCCGCGCCGTCGCCGCTCTCAATCACCCCAACATCCTGGCCATTTACGATGTCGGCGAGCAAAACAGCGTGCCTTTCCTCGTCTCCGAACTTTTAGAGGGCGCCAGTCTCCGCGCCGAACTGGAAACCGGGGCGATCTCCGCCCGCAAAGCCGGCGATTACGCCGTGCAGATCGCGCAAGGTCTCGCCGCCGCGCACGAGAAAAACATCGTCCATCGCGATTTAAAGCCAGAAAACATTTTTATCACCCGCGCCGGGCGGGTCAAAATTCTGGATTTCGGTTTAGCCAAACTTGCTGGAAAAGGCGACGCGGCGACTCCCGACGCCGCCTACCAAACGCTGACCAGCGCCCCTACCGAAGCCGGCGTGGTCATGGGCACCGCAGGCTACATGGCGCCTGAACAGGTCCGCGGCGCAGCCATCGATTCGCGCACCGATATTTTCGCTTTTGGCGCCGTGCTCTATGAAATGGTCTCGGGCCAGCGCGCCTTCCGCCGCGACACCGCCGCGGAAACCATGACCGCCATCCTCAAGGAGGATCCTCCGGAACTCGGCGCCCTCGCCCACCCCGTCTCCCCCGGTCTTGAACGCATCGTCCTCCGCTGCCTTGAAAAGCAGCCCGAGCAGCGCTTCCAATCCGCAAAAGATCTGGCCTTCGCCCTTGAAGCCCTCAGCGGCACCACCTCCAAGTCCGTGGCCCACGCGGCCATCACCTCGGACAAGGCAAAAACCCGCATGCCCCTGGCTTTCACCGCCGGGATCGGCGCGCTCTGCCTGCTCATAGGCTTCGCGGCCAACTGGTACCTGCGTCCCCGCCCCCGTCCTGTTCCAACTTTCGTGCGCTCCTCGTTCGATCGCGGCGAAATCCTGCAAGCCCGCTTTGCCCCGGATGGCAAAACCATCGTCTACAGCGCGCAGCTCAATGCCCGTCCCGTCGATACCTACGTCATCCGCGAAGACTACCCGCAGTCGGTTGCCGCGGGTCTTCACGGCTCCCTTCTGCTCTCCGTCTCCCGCCAGGGCCAGCTTGCGGTGCTGACCAAGCCACGTTATTTCGCTCACACCCATTGGCTCGGCACTCTGGCCACCGCGCCCATGGGCGGCACCTCGCCGCGCGAACTTCTGGAAAATGTCCTCGACGCCGACTGGGCTCCCGACGGCACCGACCTCGCCATCATCGATCACGACCAAAAAAACTGGCGCCTGCAATATCCCATCGGGAAAATCCTCCTCGCGGGCCCCAATTGGATCAGTGACGTCCGCGTCTCTCCCGATGGCGAGCATCTCGCCTTTTTCCGCCACCCTCCTAACGTCGATGACCGCGGCGACGTCCTGCTTGCCGATCGCTCCGGCGAACTCACCACGCTTTCCGCCGGTTGGGAATCTCTTGAGGGCCTCGTTTGGTCCCCTTCCGGCAAAGAGGTGTGGTTCTCCGCCGCGGACACCGGCGAACAATACTGCATCCGCGCCGTCACGCTGGCCGGGAAGGTGCGCACCGTCCACTGCGGCACCGCCTCGACTCGCATTGAGGACCTCACCCCTTCCGGCCGCGCCCTCCTTGCCACCGATGATCCGCGCGTCTCCATGGCCCTGCTCGAACACGGCGCAAAGGAAGAACGCGACATCAGCTGGCTCGACAATGCTTACAATCCGCGCCTCTCTCGCGATGGCTCTGAAATCCTCTTTACCGATCAGTCTGTCCTGGCGGGCACCGACTATTCCGTGTACGTCCGGAACAGCGATGGCTCGTCCCCCGTGCGCATCGGCTCCGGCGGTTTTGGCGTAGACATCAGCCCCGATGCCAAATGGGCGCTGATCATACTTCCGGGCGCCGTGGACGGAACCATTCAAATCGTCCCCACCGGTCCCGGCCAGCTGAGCGCCCTGCACTGGGACAATTTTCAGCCCATCTGGGGCGCCTGGTTCCCTGATAGCGATCGCATCCTGCTGGTGGGCCAATCCGGAGAAACTCGCGGACTCTTCGCCACCGATCGTCGCGGCGCGACGCCAAAATTCATCTCGGCCTCGACTGCCGGCCGCCCCGAGGTCTCTCCAGACGCCTCTTCCATTCTCGTCGGCGATCCGCAACGCACCATGGGCGTCTTCGGCATCACCAGCAACAGCTTCAAACTCATTCCCGGCCTCGAACAAAATGAGTCCGTCATCTCCTGGAGCGCTGACTCGCAACACGTCTTCACCCAGGCGCGCACTCCCGTGGGCCTCAATATTTTCAAACTCGATCTCACCTCGGGCCGGCGCGAACTCTGGCAAACCATCGTCCCTAAAGACCAGGTCGGCCTCCGCCCCATGAGCAACGAAATCGCCATCACCCCGGACGGCCACTGGATGTCCTACGCGTACCGCACCCAGCTCAGCCAGCTCTACCGCACCGATAACCTCCAGTAAGAGTTCCCCGAAGAGCCATCCACTCGATCGACAACGGACACCCGCTTGCATGGTATGGGGCCGTTCCCCACGCCACTCCTTGCGGCGCACGTCTTCTAAGGAGACCCTCATGAAACTCAGCATGATCGCATTTCTAAGAATCTGGCTTCCCGGTTTCGCGCTTGTGTTGATTCCGCCGGTCGCCTCTGCCTGGGGCCAGCAAATCGTCGTTGCGCCCGACACCTCCGAATGCCCAGGCGCCACCTTCCATCAAATCCAAGCCGCCATCGACGCCGCCAATCCCGGCGATCATCTCCGGGTCTGCCGGGGCATTTACCCCGAACAGCTGTCCATCACCAAAGCGCTCGACCTCGACGCCGACAACGGCGCCATCCTGCAGCCCGGCCCGCTCGTCGCCAACACCACCAGTCTCTTTGACGGCTCTCCCATTGCCGCGGCCATCCTCGTCGCCAACGCCAGCAACGTCTCCATCACCGGCCTGATCGTTGACGGCGTCCATAACTCCGCCACCCAGTGCTCGCCCGATCTCATCGGCATCATGTTCCGCAACGCTTCCGGCTCGATCGCCCATGCCGCGATCAAAAACTTTGCCTTAAGCTCCAGCCTCACAGGCTGCCAGTCCGGCAACGCCATTTTCGTAGAAAGCGGCGCCGGGCAAAGCTCCACGGTCTTGATCGACAATTGCGCGATCCACGACTTCCAGAAAAACGGCATTACCGGCAACGAAATCGGCACCACGGTCTTGATTCGCCGCAACGTCGTCACCGGCATCGGCCCCACAACGGGCGCGGCACAAAACGGCATCCAGATCGGCTTCGGCGCGCAGGGCCTCATCGAGGGCAACACCGTCACCAACAATCTTTCGTCCCCGTGCAGCAGCGTGCAAACCTGCCAAAGCGTGGCCACCAACATCCTCGTC
>JBEKSZ010000183.1:0-11494 GCA_049516615.1 Candidatus Acidiferrum sp.
CGGACCGCTTGGTCGCCTTGTACGCGCGCGCCAATCAGATCAACAAATTTTCCATTTCTTATCCTAATTTCCTGGACTGGTCCCAGCAGAACCATTCTTTTTCATCGCTGGCCGCTTTCCGCGGAGAAACCTTTACCATGACCGGTATTGGCGAGCCCGAGAGGCTGGATGCCAACATGGTTTCCACGACATTTTTCGAGCTCCTCGGCGTAAACCCGATCATCGGGCGCAACTTCGAGGAAAAAGAAGATCAACTCGGGGCGGCGCGCGCAGCGCTCATCGGCGAAGGGTTGTGGAAGCGCAAGTTTGGCGCTGCCGCAGACATCGTCGGCAAATCCATCCGGCTTGACAATAATCTGTACACCATCATCGGCGTTATTCCCGCTACCTTTCACTTTCAAAACAACAACTACCACTCGAAGGCCGAAGTGTACGTTCCCATCGGGCAGTGGACCAACCCGTTGTTCCGAGACCGCCACACTGGGATGGGAATGGACGCCGTGGGACGGCTAAAACCGGGCGTTACCTTAGCACAAGCAAATTCTGATATGAGCGGAGTGGCCAATCACCTCGCGGAACTCTATCCCGATGTCGACAAAGGGCAAGGCGTCACGCTTTTGCCATTAAAACAAAATTTAGTCGGCGACATTCAGCCGTTCTTACTGATGCTCCTTGCCGCGGTGGGATTTGTCCTGCTCATCGCGTGCGCCAACATCGCCAATCTGTTGCTGGCGCGTTCCACAAGCAGGAAGCGTGAATTTGCCATTCGCAACGCGCTTGGCGCCGGCAATGGGCGCGTGGTTCTCCAGGTACTAACGGAGTGCGTGTTGCTGGCCTTAATTGGCGGGGCCTTGGGTACGCTACTGGCCGCTTGGGGCACCACAGCCGCGCTCAAAGTCTTGCCGGAAGCTCTGCCCCGCGCCAACGAAATTCATCTGGACGCGCGTGTTCTGCTGTTTACGCTCGGCGCTTCGGTCTTCGCAGGAATTGTGTTTGGGCTGGTTCCGGCGCTCAAGAGCGCACGTAGCGACCTACAAGGAACGCTACGCGAGGGCGGTCGCGGGCTTAGCGGGGCTCGTCACCGCACGCAGAGCGCTTTTGTTGCGTTGGAGGTGGCCCTCGCGGCGGTATTGCTGGTTGCCGCCGGCTTGATGATACGCAGCTCAATCAAAATCTGGGACGTCGATCCTGGCTTTGATCCCAATAACGTAGTTTTTTTTAGCTTTGGCACTGCGCAATCCTTGGGCGCAACGCCCGACGCCATTCGTCAATCCTATCGCCAGATACACGACGCGATCGCCGCAGTTCCTGGTGTCGAGTCCGTGTCGCTCTCAGGCGCCTCGACTCCCATGGAGACTGATTCCGAGCTTCCGTTCTGGTTGGAAGGAGAATCCAAACCGGCGTCGCTAGCAGACATGAAGACGTCGCTGTTTTTCGCGATTCAGCCGGACTATCTGAAAGTGATGAAGGTTCCTCTGAAGCGCGGCCGGTTTCTCTCGCAGTCGGACACCGCAGGTGCGCCTGTCGTGGCCGTCATCGACGAGGGTTTCGCAAAACAGTTCTTCGGCAATCAGGATCCCATCGGCAAACACCTTAATCTCGCCATCCTCAATCAAAGCGCGGAGATTGTCGGCATCGTCGGCCACGAAAACGAGTGGGGGTTGGATTCAGATTCTTCTAACTCGATTCAGGCGCAATGCTTTTTGTCTCTAGAGCAAATGCCAGATTCCCTGATCTCGGCCTTCGACAGGGGCGCCAGCGGCGTAGTGCGCACCACCTACGCACCAACCGATGTCGCCCTATCCTTAGGCCACGCGGTGCAAACCGTCAGCAGCGACTCCGTAGTTTACGACGTGGAATCCATGAACGGCATCATCAGCGACTCGTTGGCCACCAAGCGATTTGCCATGGCGCTACTAGGAGTGTTCGCCGTCCTCGCGATTGTGCTTTCCTCCATCGGGATTTACGGCGTCATTTCTTACATCGTGGGTCAGCGGACCCACGAAATCGGCATTCGCGTGGCCCTGGGAGCCAGGCGCTCCATGATTGCCACCATGGTCCTGCGACAAGCCGGCCAGATGGCCGTCCTTGGCCTCGTAGCCGGCCTGCTCGCCGCCGCTGTGCTCGGCCGCCTAATGGCCAGCATGCTCTTTGGCGTGAGCTTTTACGATGCATTTACCTTCGGCACTGTAGCGGTCATCCTGTTAGCTGTAGCGGTAGTTGCCTGCTGGCTTCCCGCGCACCGCGCTTCCCACGTGGATCCCATCATCGCGCTGCGTTACGAATAACATTTGTATTTCGCTGGCAGGATCGAAAGTCCAACAGACGAGTATCAGGTGCAGTCCATGGTCCGTCTTGGTGTCCGTCTTCGTGTCAACGCAAAGAAACGGACATTTCTACTTTGCACAAACGGGACATTCTCATTTTGCGGCGACATCGTGTCCGTCTTCGTTGACTTGCCCCACAGTGCAACCTAAGATGAGCGCGAAATGTCGGACTCTTCCCCTGCACTCGGGCGGACCATTTCCCACTACCGCGTCGTCGAGACGATCGGGGGTGGCGGCATGGGCATCGTCTATAAGGCGGAGGACATTTTGCTCCATCGTTTTGTGGCCTTGAAATTCCTTCCAACTCATCTTGCCAGGGACCAGCAAATGCTGGAACGACTTCGGCGTGAGGCACAAGCCGCTTCGGCTCTGAATCATCCGAATATCTGCACAATCTATGAGATCGGGGAGTACGAGGGCGAGCGTTTCATCGCCATGGAGTATCTGGAAGGAGTGACGCTGAAATATTTGATCGCCGCCCGTACGCTGGATTTGGAACGAATCTCCGCCATTGCGATCGACATTGCCGACGCACTAGATGCCGCCCATGCCAAAGGCATCGTTCACCGAGATATCAAGCCTGCCAATCTGTTCATAACCAAGCGTGGCCACGCAAAGATTCTGGACTTTGGGCTGGCGAAAGTTTCGCGACCGTCTGGCCTGGGAGGTGCCGCTAAGATAGCCGCGAGCGAGGCCACATTGGATGTGGGGCCGGACGACCTCACCAGTCCAGGCACAGCAATTGGCACGGTGGCCTACATGTCGCCGGAACAAGTGCGAGCGAAAGAACTCGATTCGCGGACGGATCTGTTTTCTTACGGTGTGGTGCTCTACGAGATGGCTACAGGCGCGCTGCCCTTCCGTGGAGAAAGCTCGGGCGCGATGTTCAACGCCATCCTCGAACGAGAGGCAGTGCCCGCGGTCAGGCTAAATCCAGATGTACCTGAGGAATTGGAAAGAGTCCTGCGTAAGTGCCTGGAGAAAGATCGCGAATTACGCTACCAATACGCTTCGGAAATCCGTTCCGACTTAAAAAGGCTGAAGCCCACAGGGGCGTCCAAGAGAGACGATTCTGGCGCGTTACGTGCCAACGAGGGCTTCTGGGTTGCGGTGCTGCCGTTTAAGTACACCGGTGGCAATGCCGACCTGACCGCGCTAGCCGACGGGTTATGCGAAGACATCGTCACGGGTCTCTCCCGTTTCTCCTACCTCCGAGTGATCGCTCGCAGTTCCAGCGCGCGATACGCACAGGAGGCGCTCGACGTGCGTTCCGCCGGCACGGCGCTCGGAGCCCGGTACGTGATGGAGGGGAGCCTTCGCCAAGCGGGGACAAGGCTGCGCATCGCGGTGCAACTCGTGGACACAAGTTCGGGAGTGCATTTGTGGGCCGAGAGCTACGATCGCTCCTTTAGCCCAGAAACGGTCTTCGAACTGCAGGACGACGTCGTCCCTCAAATCGTCTCCACCGTCGCAGACTCACATGGGGTGCTACCGCGCAGCATGAGCGAAGCTGTCCGGAGCAAGGGCTCCGACCAGCTGAGCCCCTACGAGGTGTTGCTGCGCAGCTTCGGTTACTTCGAGCGCGTATCCGCTGAAGAGCACGCCCTGACGAGAGACACCTTGGAGCGAGCTGTCGAGCAGGCGCCGGGTAATGCCGACTGTTGGGCCATGCTGACGATACTTTATGTTGAAGAGTACATTCACGGGTTCAACGCTCGGCCCGATCCACTCGGACGGGCGCTGGCGGCGGCTCGGCGCGCGGCCGAGACGGCGCCATCCAATCACCTCGCGTATCACGCCCTGGCGACGGCCCTGTTTTACCGACGGGAACTCCAGGCCTTTCAACATGCGGCGGACCGGGCCATCGCACTCAACCCCATGGATGGATACACTGCAGCCTACCAGGGCTTTCTGACGGCCTATGCCGGTGCCTGGGAGCGCGGTTGCGCGATGGCAGAACGCGCCAGGAGACTCAATCCCCATCATCCCGGGTGGTATTGGTTTGCCGCCCTTTTCGACGCTTACCGCAAGAGTGACTACCGTGCCGCGCTGGACGCCGCCCTCAAGATCAACATGCCCCGCCTATGGCGTGCGAACCTTGCCCTCGCCGTAGTATACGGGCAACTCGGAGAGCGTGAGGCGGCGCACACTGCCCTGCGGCAATTGCTAACGCTAAAGCCAGAATTCTCCCTGAACGCACGCGCGGAGCTCGGGAAAACTTGGGATTCGGAATTCGTCGAGCACCTGATGGACGGCCTCCACAAAGCGGGGCTGGAGGCCGCTGACGACGCTGGAACGGCAGCCGCGGAGGTTGGAGCCTAGAGAGAGCGAAGTCCACAGTTCCGAAAACAACACGCATCCGAAGGCTTAAATCTAGCTAAGAACCGGAATGGCCGTCAGAGTATTGTCTGGTAACGAATTATCGGGACTTGAGACATCCATTTTGAAGTTTTGCGACCGAGCACTACAGTGTCTGTCATGTTCACTGGAAATTATTCGCCGCTTAAATGATTTTGAACGATGGCCGCCGCTTTTTTCGGCGAGGCCCTCAAACTCCGAGGGTGGCAATGAGCCAAGACATTAGAGTGATCGCCGTTGCCGCCATCTGCGCTTTTATTGCCGGTTTCTTCGGACTTTGGAATGCGCTGACTGAGATGGAAGTCTTGGATCTCGTGAACGCGCAACTGCCCCCAAACAGGCAGTATCCCCTCTTCTGGGGAAATTATCGTTATTTGCTTCGAAGCGAATATAAGAGGTTCTTCCCGAGCGGTACCTTGCTGCGGAAAGCTGACAAAGTAAAACTGATTGCAATTAGCATTTTCCTTGGTGGATTTATCTTTCAATTTCTATTGAACTGCGTATGACAGTAAATATCTGGGCGGCTCCCTGAAACTTTTCCGGTAACAAATCAGGAGTTGACTCTCTGGCAGCCTAAAGAACGAGACGACGCGAACTCCTCTCTCCCGAGGGCTAAAATAAAAGACCAGTGCAATGCTGAGCATCGGTTGAGCATCAGAAAAATGGCGATGCCCAAGCAAGAGACACCAACGCCAAGTGAAAAAACGTGGCATTGTGAAGGCAGAGCACGCCCATTTCTCCTGGCCAATTCTCATGGTTTTGGTCGTGGGGTTGTGCGCCTTTGTCCCAGTGCTGACAGGTCTTCTGGATGGGCAAAATTGGAGAACAGGCTTGGCCTTGGGGGTTTTCATACTGGCCACATACGCTCTGATAGCGATGACCCCAAAGCCAGAGGCACCACCAACAACGGCAAGGCAGCTCGGTTTTCCGGGTTGGTCACTTGTCAGCTACTGCGTAATCATCGGTCTGGGTTTCAATTGGGCCGGCGCATTCCTGTGGTTCTCTCGACGATACGCTTTTTTCTCCGCTCCAGTCATCGGTGCGACTGGTTTGATTATGGCGTTTTGCGCCGCTATCGCATTCGTTATAGCCCGGTTGACTGGGGGAAATTGGCTGACAGCACTGCTAGTCTTCGTATCTGCGTCAGTCTTCCCGGCGGCTATTGTCTTGAGGTTGGGTTTGCTTCGATAAGCGCGACGTGTGTCAGTTCCTGATCAACCCGGTTAGCACCCGTGTGGACTTGGTCGAAAAAGGATTTGTCCGGTTTCGCGTGGGGCTCATGAACCGCCGATTCTTGGTCCATGAATGAAATTATGATAAGAGAGAACGGTAACCTTTGCCGTCCTTTTCATCGAACGGAGTAAGAGCATGCGCTCCCGCCCGGCAGCAATCGCGTGTATTTCTTTGTCATTCCTCGCTCCAGCATTCGGACAAGACACCGCCAAGGCTCCGCCGGCGGTCAAGCCCGAACGGCACCAGCGCCCACCGATAAACCGCCGACTATATTTACGTTGGAAGATGGCACTCGGGTGCATTTGATTCTGCGAAAAGCTATTTCCTCAGCTGACGCTCAAACTGGGGAGACTATTGCGCACTGAATCTGAAGGTCGCGCCAGAAGATATTGTAATCATACTCATGAATTCCCGCGTAGCCGCGACGGTCGTGGCAGGGACGGTAACGCTCGGGGAACGTTCAGATGCCTCCGGGGCTGCAGGACCGATCGCAAAGAAGAATTCTCCCACTGTAAGGGTCGCGCCACCCAAAGCTGACGTTTTGAGTTAAGGGCGGACCAAAGGGTCGTTCGTTGGGATTTCGCTGACGGAACCAGACTTGTGATCGACGAAAATGCGGACAGAAAACTATATAAGCGAGACGTCTCAGCGACGAACATTGTGGTAGACAGCGCAGTGATGATACCGCCGGTTGCGAGCGAACTGGCTGGGACACTTGAGGAAGCGTCACCGCCAAATCGATAGCTACGGTTTTGCTGGACACACATTCGTTTTCGCATCGACAACGGCGCCAAGAGGCTGGAGTGAACTATCTCAAACTTACTCTACGCCTGGTAAATGCGGTAACCGGACAAGTGTAGTCGTGGATCGGCACATGTCCCGGCAGGGTTAATGAGGAGCTAGACAGGGATGCGGTGCTCAGCGACTGGGGAGTCACCGCTGCGAATATATGACCTTGCCGCCCACAATTGTGTAGCGGACCTTCGAAAACACAGCCGAGTCTTGCGCAGGATCGGCGGTTAGGATGGTAAGATCGGCATCCATACCACGCGCGATGCGCCCGAGATGGCTCGCAGAACCGAACCGTTGTGCGGGATTTGTCGTGAGTGAAGCCAGTATCTGTCGGAAACTCAAACCGGCACGAGACATCGACATAAACTCTTCGGTAGTGTCGAACTGATCGATGTAGCCTACGTCGGTGCCGAAGAGAACTTGTCCGCCTGATTGGGAGAAAGCCTTCAACTGTTGGATCGCCTTGTTGCTCCATTTCTCGGCTACGTCGGGGGAGGTACCTGCCTTTTTGCCTTCGACATCAAACAGTGTAAGCGTGGGGGTAAGCGCCATGTGAGCCGCATTTAGACGTTTTACAAAAGATTCGTTCCAAACACTTCCACTTGGGGTGGTGTGGGCTAGGACGTCAACGCCGCTCTGAATAGCCACTTCATTTCCTTCGTCATTAGAGACATGGGCGAAAACAGCTTTATGGGCGTAGTGAGCCTCGGCGACTATGGCCTGGGCCACGCGAAGCGGCATCGTAAGAATGTCGTCACGCTGGACCGAATTTGCAAAAATCTTAATGCCGTCCACGCCGTCGTGTATTTGCTGTCGCACTTGCCCTGCGGCCTGCGTTTTCGATTCGATCTCCGGCATCGCAATGTGATTGGTGACGAGAAATTCCCCGATGTAAATGGGCGTCCTTATCCAGAACGGCTCTCCTGTGGTGAATATCCTCGGGCCTCGCACTTCACCGCTTTCGATCCGACGACGGATGATATTTGTATTCTCCAGCACGGAAGCGATGTCAAACACGCTTGTGAATCCCCATCGCGTCAACATCTGTTCGAGTTGTGATGTGAGTTGCTGAGACGGCAATTTCTCTGCGTGTAGCAAGCCGGGCAGAATCAGGTGGACGTGACTGTTCCAGAACCCCGCCGTTATCGTCAGACCCGTGCAATCAATTGTTGGGGTGCCACGAGGTATCTTGACGGCGGAGCTCGGCCCAACGGCAGTTATCCGTCCCTCGCGTATAAGGATTGAGCCCCGTTCGATTGGTTGTTCGGTAGGCGAAAGATAAATTTTGGCGCCAACCAAGGCCAGGTCAGAAGCGAGAGTTCGACCGCACCCAAGCAGCGCCCAGAGAATAAGAAAAGACAGGACAAATCGGATTCGCACCTGGTGATAACCACCTTTCTCTGTGGTCGTGTCAAAACGGTTTTGACGGCAAGTGGAATTCCCATCCTATCCGTTTCGCCCGCGCCGTGCTAAGTCCTTCCATGAGAAGGCCGGTATGAGTCAAGTGTGTTTTGCTGTTTCTTCTCTTTTTCTTTTTGTAAGGATGTTTTTGTTCGTCTCTTTCTCCCTGTGAGTTCCTACCCTTGGGCCAAGCCGCTCCTGTCGCCACCCTTCCATTCGCACTCTTGGTTGAGCGATTGTCGCTCGGTGCAAGTTGGGTGTACTCGATTCAGTAGGTGCTGCAACCTGGTAATCGACCTCGGTTCCCCCTTGCGGAGGAAACTGGGCCAGGACTTAGGCGCAGTCACCTGATCTCGGCGGTTGAGCTCGGCTGTTGGGATACGATCTCTCTTCTTCCTTCCATCTGGTATGGCCTTTTTCCTTGTTCCTCTCTTTCCCAGTTTTTTCGCAGAGAAATAGCTCCTCACTCTAGGCCGCAGCGCGCATGGCTTTGTGGCTATTGCGCAGGGGTTCGTATACTTCTCCACTGACCCACAAGCGATGCAGTAGTACCGCCAACTTTCTGGCTACCGCAATCACCGCTCGTTTCTTGCCATTTTTTCCACCACGCTCGGCAAGTCGCCGTCCCCAGCGCCGCAGATCACTATCTTCCCCAAAGGGCCCCAGAATGTAGTGCGCCCCTTGCACCAGCATGGTTCTCAAATAGCGGTCTCCTTCTTTACTGATGTGCATCTGCGGCTGGCCCTCGCCGGAGTCCCTGCGCCCAGGTTTTAACCCGAGAAAACATCCTACTTCGCGACTCTTCGCGAAGCGATGGGGGTCGTCTAGCGTCAGGACATACGTCAGCGCGATCTGTGTTCCTACCCCCTTCACCTGTGTGAGCAGTTCGACTTGCGGGTAGTTCTCCCGGGCGATTTTCTCCATCCGCGCGTCGTATTCCTTGATGCGCTCGTTCAACGATTCGATCTCTTTCAGCAACGGTTCCAGAACCTCGCGCAACTCCGCGCTCAATTCCGCGGCCAGCTCCCGGCTCACCTGTTGCGAGCCACACTTCGGCAGCCGTTCACCATGCGGTTTCGCCAATCCGCGCGCCGCATTCACCAGCACCGTTCGCACACTCACCAATTCCGCCCGCGCCCGGATCACCGTCAGATGAATTTGTGCTTGCGCGCTGCGATGCCGCACCGGCCCCAACAGCTCAGGAGCGATTCTCGCCAGCCGTGCCAGCGTCCGCGCATCGTGGCGATCATCTTTTCGATTGCTCTTGCTGATCAATTGCACTTTTTGCGCGTGCGCCACGAGCACCTGGTGGTCCAGCTCCTTTACCAGCCGGCTGACCCACGGAGAATGTGTTCCCGTCTCCAGGGCCAGGAGACTTCGCGGGATCCTCGCAAATGTCTGCTTCATCGCTTCCGGTGTCGTCGCTAGTTTCTGTTCCAGAAGGACTTCGCCCGCTTCATCCAAAACGCAGTAGTTCGACCAGCGATCGCCGAGATCCAAACCAATCGTGAGCTTGTGTCCCTTGAAAATCATGTTTCCATTTACCCGAACAGTGCTAGTCTTTTTCATAGCTGGTCTCCTTTTCTATTGCGCCTCGAGCGCGTCGATCATTGGGAGCGTATCGCATCCCGCGGAGACCGGCCTTCTCATCCCATCTGGTAAGTTCTGATATGGAATGACCTGTCAACTACGGGCAACTGTTTTTCTTTTCCTTCTTTTCATTGTCAGGGGGCAGCGTAAGTCGCTGCGGTAAATTGTTTCGTGAGACACGCGCATGCTCTCGTCACCGGGATAGTGGATCTTCAGCCATCCAGAAATCTGTTCCGGCGACCAGTCCAGGAAATGCGGAGCTATTACAGACCAGCCTTCAAAACGGTGTTAACCAACTAAATGGTGGCTGGGACAAGCTCCTGTCGACTGCTCTAAACGCCCCAATTACCGACGGCGTGCTACCTGCGGAGGTCAAACGTCTCGCACCATTTGTCCAGGATTTCGGGAGTCTTAAAGAAATGCTGGGACGCGGAACTCCGCCTTCCGCCTCTGAAATCTCTGGCGTTCTGTTCACGAGTGGAATTATTTCAAAGGATAGCGGAGTCGGACAAGCGGCTACTGCCGTCTCTGCGATCATGCAACTGAAGGGTGACTACAGCAACGCCGCGAGTACGGTTTTGGATACAGCTACGAAACTGGGCGTGCCAATACTCGGCCTGAAGGAAGCTGCGCCATTGCTGCGCTCCGCAACATCAATTTTACAAGCTGCTGGTCCGTTGCTTGCGCTTACGGGATTCGGCGCTGGTTTTTCGGCGTTTTCGGCTCTCGGTGGGTTTGGGGGCGGCAATGATAACTCTGCACAGTTGGCGGCAATTCAGCAGCAGTTGAGCATAATCAATGCAAAATTAGATCAGGTCTTAAATAAACTTGATGCCTTGGACAAGAAAATCACAGCGCAGCACGAGCAAGTTATGAATGCGCTTGAGGCACTTGGTTCCGATATTGAGAGAACGCGCGACCTCCTAGTCAATTCAGTCGTGCATCAAGCCGTTCGGGGGCCGTGTCGCGCAGCGGCTGAACCTTCCGACGGTACTCTTCGCGAGCAGCACATTAACGAATGCAACGACCGCCTCCAGCAGCTGTATGCCGCAACTGAAATTCCAGGTGTACTAACGCTCAAGGCCAATCTCACAACGCAGTCACCAGAGAAAAGTGCCCTAGAGAAATTCCGTCAAGAACTGTCTATTCGTCAAATCTTGGTCTCTTTCGCCAAGGATCTTGATTGTGGGGGCTTAGACTACCCGAGTCGCGACATCGACAATCTCAATCGGAAGCTCGCGAGGTACTCGGGACCGAGCAAACAATCATCATGCAGTATCTTGGTTCTCGGCTCTGCTTTGTTGGAGCCAGGAATTCTCGAAGAATACGTTGCTAACGAGCAAGACGCGCTAAATGCGACTGCACTCCTCGGCAGGGGGAAGGCACTGAATTGGTGGCAGAACAATGGTGCTCAAGTGCGTGGTCGGTGGACCAATCATGAGCTTCCAATCCTGAACAAGGCCATTGCACAACAAGCGATCGTTTCTGGCGATTTACTACTGCCGACATTCGCCAAGTTTCTTGATGACGGTTCGGAGCTAGATAAAGTCAGGCAGCTCTGGAATGATCGCGGCGTGTTTGCCGAGAATGTCGTTCGGTATTGGATCTGGACGCGTCTTCAAGGCGAAACCTGGATGCGAACACTGAATTCGTTCGCGTGGAATTCTCAAATCTTTGATGGTCTTCACAGTTTCTTGATTGAAATGGACGCCATTCTTTACCCCGCAGCTCGATTGAGTAGGCTGACAAAAGAGCCTGTACCAATAGTCATCCTTTTGAGAATTCCACGCGAA
>JBEKSZ010000184.1:0-11148 GCA_049516615.1 Candidatus Acidiferrum sp.
CTGGTCTCCGTGGCTGTTCTGGCTGGCCATTATCTGCGGCGGCCCGCAAGTCTCGCGCACTCTCCATCCCTGGTTCGGCCTCGTCTTTGTCTGCGCGGTTTCTTACATGTACATCATGTGGTCGGCCCAGATGCACACCACGGCAAACGACAAAGAGTGGTGGCGTAACATCGAGCACTACACCAAAAACGAAGATGAACTCATGCCCCCCGCGGGCCGCTACAACGCCGGCCAGAAACTGCTTTTCTGGGGCTTCATCTTTTGCGCGATCCTCCTGCTGCTCAGCGGCGCAGTCCTGTGGTTTCCAGAGTATATCCACTGGAACCTGCGCGTCCTCCGCTACCTCGCGGTTATCGTCCATCCCGGGGCGGCGCTGATCTCCATTGGCCTTTTCATGATTCACATCTACATGAGCGTCTTCGCCGAGCGCGGGGCCTTTGGCTCGGTCATTCGCGGCGACGTCTCCGTCGAGTTCGCCAAGCGCTACCATCCGGCGTGGTACAAAGAGGTCGTCGGCGACTCTCCGCCCCCTCCCAAATGAATCTTTTCCAAGCCGCCCGTGGCCAATACGAAGATCGCCTGCAGCGCGCGCGGTACCTGGCAACCCAGCATCCCTTTGCCGCCGAATTCCTGAATTTTTACCAAAGCATCGCGCAATTTCAGAAAAGCTTATATAACCGGATCGCCGCCAGCGCACCCACCCGGCTCGGTGACGAAGCATGCACGCCCATCCGCGAAAGCTTCGACGCCACACTCGTACTTCCCCACTTTCGCGCGTTCCTCGACGTAACCGAGCGCAGCGCCCCAGCGCCTCTCGCCGACTCCGCCCGCCAGGTCTCCTCCCAGCCATCCGATTCCTGGATCGCTCTGCTCTCTGACCATTGGCGCACCGCGGGCATCGCCGATCCGGCAGCCGAACCCTTTGCGCAATTCATCCCGCGCGCCTTCCTGCAACCCTACGCCGAATTTCTAGCCGAGCAGCAGCCCCAGTCGGTCCTGCGCGTCACCGCCACGCTATGCCCCCTCTGCAGCGGCTCGCCGTTGCTCGGAGTCATCCGCCGCGAAGGCGACGGGGGCAAGCGCTTCCTCCTGTGCTCGTTCTGCTCCCAGGAATGGGAATTCCGCCGCATCCTCTGCCCCGCCTGCGGCGAGCAATCGGAAACCAAGCTCCCGGTCTACGTTGCCGAGCAGTTTCCTCACATCCGTATAGAAGCCTGTGAAACCTGTCACTCCCACATCCGCGCCGTCGACCTGACCACCGATGGCCACGCCATCCCGCTCATCGACGACCTCGCCGCACTTCCCCTCACCCTCTGGGCCGTCGAGCACAACTACACCCGCTCCCAGCCCAATCTCCTCGGCACGTAAAATCTCGCCCGTCGGCGAGGCCCGGGGGGGGGCACTTGGGTCCTCCCGCGGCTTGGTTCGTCCGTTGCAATATGGAAAATCCGACTGAGAGATCGCCTCCCAGAAAACCATTCCGATCCCGTTACCGCTTTAATTTCACTGGCGTTCGTGGCGAGTTGGTTGGTGATGTCGTCCCAACCTCTTGTGAGCGTGACGGATGGAAATGCAGCTTAGCCCCTGTAATAGAAACCTTGCAATTATGCCATTTAATGGCATAATTGCAAGGTGATGATTGAGCGAGCGATCAAGCCAGTGATCAAGGACCTCCTGACCCGATTTCCCGCGGTGGGGCTCCTCGGGCCTCGTCAAGTTGGGAAAACCACGCTGGCTCTTTCCCTGGCCTCCGAGCTCAAAGCCAGCTCCATCTACCTTGACTTGGAACTGCCGTCGGACCGGGCGAAACTTTCCGACCCGGAACTCTATCTCGGGCAACGCGAGGAAGGTCTCGTCATCTTGGATGAGATTCATCGTGTGCCCGGCATCTTCATGACCCTTCGGAGCCTTATCGATAAAAGGCGCCGCAAAGGGAATCGTGGTGGACAGTTTCTGCTCCTGGGTTCTGCTTCGATTAATCTGCTTCAGCAATCCGCAGAAACGCTGGCTGGACGCATCAAGTACCAGGAGCTGCGGCCGTTCTCCGAGCCGGAGATTGCAGGTGTGGGGCCCGAGACAGGAGACCAACTCTGGGTGCGGGGCGGCTTTCCTGACAGTTTCCTTGCAGGGAATGACAAGGAGAGCTTCGAATGGCGGAGCGCTTTCATCCAAACCTATTTGGAGAGAGATGTGCCGGCTCTTGGACCAAGAATTCCTGCTGAGACTCTCCGTCGTTATTGGCAGATGCTGGCTCACAATCAGGGGCAAATGCTGAATGCTGCACAGCTGGCAAGCGGGCTTGGGGTGAGCGGTCACACCGTGGCCCGTTACCTCGACATTATGGTTGATCTCCTCCTGGTGCGACGGCTGTCACCGTGGTCGTCAAATGCCAAGAAACGACTAGTGCGAACGCCGAAAGTTTTCGTGCGAGACAGCGGTCTAGTGCATGCTTTGCTTGGCATCCGTGAGCGCGAGGAACTTCTAGGACACCCTGTCGTCGGCTCAAGCTGGGAAGGAATGGTCATCGAGAACATATTGGGCGCCCTGCCCGCCAGCGCTCAGACATCCTTCTACCGAACATCTGCAGGCGCCGAGATTGATCTCGTCATTGAATTTGGCGCAAAGGATCGATGGGCGATTGAAGTGAAGCGGTCCATTGGAAACCCTGCTCCGAGCAAAGGGTTTTACATCGGATGTGAAGACATCCGGGCAACCCGCCAGATCGTGCTTTATCCTGGTACGGACAGATACAAGTTGGACCCGAATACGGAAGTGATGCCCCTGGACGTACTGTTAAGTAAAGAACTGCACCGGGCCAAATAGCCGCAAAATCTGATACTGGCTACTGCAAAAACCCACGTCCGAAATAGGACGGATCCCCCATCTGAGTACCGCGCACTGAGTGAGGAACGCGGACGAGCGGTGCGATCAGCGTCTATCCGCCTTTGATGGCGATTGCGTCGTCGTCGTAGATCTGGCGGTCGGCGTCCATCGTGACGATGATGCCAGTAACGAGGAGGTCAGCGGGAAGCTTGGCGTTCTGAGAAAAACTCGGCGCCGAAAATAGAAGTGAAACGGCAGTTGTGACTACCCAGAAGCGAAGCGGAATCGTTTTCACGTTACTCGGTTTCCATGGACCTCCATTTGGTGTCAACGGACATTGCGAGTCTGGTGTTCACCTTTCAATTCCGGGATTGACCGGGCCCATCAGTGCCAGATTCTCGTTTCGTTGACCTTCTCCTTGGCTCGGAAGGCTGCCTCGAGATCGACTCCATAGCAATTTGCAAGGTCCAGAAGATAGCTGAGCACATCGGCAAATTCTTCCTCCAAGAAGAAGGTGCGGCTTTTTGCGGCTTCGTCGTAGAGCCCCGCCCTCTTTCGGATCGCTTTGGCCAACTCCCCGATTTCTTCGACGAAGAGTACGAACTTCTCGGACGGACTGTCCTTTGTCCAGCCCCGCTCCTCGCAAACGGTGGCAAGATAATCCTGAAGAACTCTCAGTGTCGGTTCAGCTCGAAGATGAGCCATTCAACTGCTCCTTATTGTTTGACTGCATAGATTAATTTGCCTCAATGGCGCGGTAGACTGACGAACGACAAGGCTGAGCGGAATGGGGGGGGAGAGCAATTTCTCAACGCCCCCAAGCTGATCCACGAGCAGCCGCACGGCTTGTTCACCCACCAGGGCGCTAGGAATAGCAACGGTAGTAAGTGATGGGTCGAGAACTCGCGCTATGAGACTGTCATCGATGCCCACCACGGACAAGTCCTCGGGAATCCTGAACTGCACCGCTTTGGCTGCTTTGTAGACTCCGGCCGCAAGCACATCACTATCGCAGACGATGGCGGATGGCGCATCCGGTCCCGCAAGGACTTGCTGTGTTGCGATCGAGGCTCCGGCAATGCCAAACGGCGCCTTAATCTGCCAATCGGCGCGGGTCGTCAAGCCAGCACCGTGCATTGTGTTCAGATAGGCGTTCTTCCTTATAGAGAATGTTTCGGCGTCGATATCCGCAGCTAGATGTGCAATCCTCGTATGCCCCAATTCGAGCAGGTGTAGCATCGCGCTGCGCATGCCGCCTTCGATGTCGAGACTTATACTCGGAAAACCTCCGCTGACAGCGTCCACCAGAACGGTCCTTCCGCGCAGCCTCCGCATCGCTCTCGAAGCGGGGGGGCGCAGGGCGAAGAGCGCAAACCCGTCGACGGAGCCCGAGACCAACGCATCCAAAATGACGGTCTGCCAATCCTGCGGCTCCTGCACTTGTGCCAGTGCTGTGGAATAGCCGTGCCTGCGAGCTTCACGCTCCGCCCCCTTCAGTGTCCCGGCAAAATACGGATTGTCGATATCCGGAACTGCCAGAACTAGCCGCCTGGAACGGCCCAGGCGAAGGGTCTGAGCAGCCAAATTGGGGCGATAGCCGAGTTCGCGGGCTACCTTCCAAATAACCTGTTCTGTACGTTTGCTGACACGCCCGCTCGCCTTTCCGGAAAAAACAAGAGACACCGCTGATTGGGATACGCCTGCGCGGCGCGCAACCTCTGTACTCGTCATATTCCAGCAAATGCTCCATAGTCGTACGTATGATGTCTTGAGTATATACGTTGGCTTCTATGATTTGCAACCGGGAATACGGATCACCAGCGCTCTACCGCCTCTCGCTTCTCGCCATTTCTCGCCATTGCGCTTCTTTGCTCTTCCACAGGATTTCTGCTATCGTCGCCACCGCAAGGGGGAATGGTTAAACAATGTCTGTGAATAAAGTTATTTTAGTCGGCCGCCTCGGCCGCGACCCGGAGACCCGCTTCACCGGCGGTGGCCAGGCCGTCGCCAATTTCTCCGTGGCCACCGACGAATCCTACAAGGACAAAAACGGCGAACGCCAGAAGCGAACCGAGTGGCACAAAATTGTCGTCTGGGGCAAACAGGCGGAAATCGCCCAGCAATATCTCAAAAAGGGTTCGCTGATCTTTATCGAAGGACGCATCCAGTCCCGCGAATGGCAGGACAAGGAAGGCCAGAAACGCACCAGCTTTGAAATTGTCGCCAGCAATTTCCGCATGCTCGGCGGACGCGGTGACGGCGCTGCCGCAGGCGGCGGAGGGGGCACGCGCGGAGGCGCTGCAGGCGGCGGTGGCCACGAGGAGTTTGAAGGCGGCGGCGATGACTTCGCTGGTGGTGGCGGGCAGCCCAGTGGCGGTGGTAGCGGACCGGAAATCTCCGATGAGGATATTCCCTTCTAGCCGCGCCGCTTCCAATTCCTCTTCACTGCGCCGATCACCATGACCACCAATAGACAATTTCTTTTGCAGGCGCGCCCTGTGGGACTCTGTGCGCCCGGCGATTTGCAACTCGCCGAATCGCCAATACCAGAACTGCAGGACGGCCAGGCACTCGCCCGCGTGAAATACCTCTCGATCGACCCCACCATGCGCGTGTGGATGATGGACGCCGACAGTTACCTGCCGAAAATTCCGTTGGGCAACGTCATGCGCTGCTTCGGCCTGGCGGAAATCATGGCCTCACGACACCCGCAATTCAAAGCCGGCGACAAGGTCATCGGCCTCGTAGGCATGCAGGAATACGTGGTGATCAGCGCAGCTGATTCACGCGGCTTCCAGAAAATTCCGCCCCTTCCCTTCATCGCGGACAGCGCCTTTCTCGGCACTCTCGGCATCACCGGTCTCACCGCGTACTTCGGAATGACCGACATTGCCAAGCCCGAAAAGGGCGAGACCCTGGTGGTCTCCGCTGCGGCCGGCGCCACCGGCAGCATCGCCGGGCAAATCGGCAAAATCCAAGGTTGCACCGTGGTGGGCATCGCCGGCACCGACGACAAATGCCAGTGGCTCACCGGAGAATTGGGATTCGACGCCGCGGTCAATTACAAACACCCCGACTGGAAAGAAAAACTCGCCGCCGCCACACCCAAAGGCGTGGACATCAACTTTGAAAATGTCGGGGGAGAAATCATGAACGCGGTCATCGACCGCATGAATCTGCACGGCCGCGTGGTGCTTTGCGGGCTGATCTCCGGCTACACCAAGACCGGCCCGGCTCTCGGGAACTTTTCCACCATCATCGTCAAGCGGCTTCGCGTGCAGGGCTTTCTGATTACCGACTACCTGGCAAAATTCACCGAGGCGGCCACGCAACTCGGCAAGTGGAAAGTCTTCGGCAAAATCAAGGATCGCGAAACCGTTCTCGAAGGCCTCGAGAACGCGCCCGAGGCCATCAATATGCTCTTCACCGGCGCCAACACCGGCAAGCTAATGGTAAAAATCGCCTAATCGAAAATGTCGCGCCGGGAGCTTCAGTGCGGCCCCGGATGGTTCTTGCGGTCTTCGTCCAATTTGCGCAAAAACGCTTCGAACTTGGGCAACTGCTCGGGGGTCAACACCGCGCGAATGCGGTCGCGGGCTTTCTGTCGTACCACGTCAATCTGCGCGTCCGACTGCTTGTGCACCGTTTGAAACTGCACGGATGTATCGGTGAAGATGGCGTCAATCTGGGATTGCTGATCCGTCGTCAGCCCGAGCGACTCGGTTAACTGCGCGACTTTCTGGTGCCGCCTGGCCTCATCGCTCATTTGCGGAGGCGCGGCCGAAACGCTGTGACCAAACATGTAGCCGCCAACACCGCCGAGCGCAGCGCCCAAAATAAACACCGCCACAATCCACAGCGCGGCCTTGCGCGACGCGGATACGGCGGGGGTCAGGGAATTTTCCGTCATGTCCCCCACCGTCATTCCTCTTTCTCGTTCATGCTGACCAGCACATCGTCGTGATTGGCGGGCAGGGGTGGCGGATCGAACAAATGTTCTGAAGCAAAGGCGCTGGCTGTCTGGGGCGGCTGGGAAACCGGGCGCTCGTATAACCAAGTGCAGGTAAAGAGCAGCGCGATGGCAGCGACCCAGGAAAGCCGCGAAGCAAACTTCGGCACCGCAAGCCAGATGGCGGCCACACGGGAAATCTCCGCTTCCTTGGAAGCGATGGTAGCCATCACCCGCGGAGCGAACCACGGCCCGGCGACGGGTCTGGTTTGCAAATCACGAAGCAAATTGCGCAAGGCCACCAGGTCCGAAGCGGCGTCCCGGCAGTCCAAGCAGAGTTCTGCGTGGGCGCGTCCGTTCGCGGGAGCGGCGGCCAGGAGATTCTCGTACGTCTCCGTGCCGCTCTCCGGGCTGTGCGAATCCTCCAGCCATTCCTGAAAGCGATCACAAGGACTATCGAGACGTCCCATCTTGCGCTGAAGCGGGCTGCTCATCGCAGGCCTCCCGTAATCCATTTGATGCTGGGCGAAGCAATAAAATAAGCAAACACTTATTTTTCCCTCTGGCGCGCAGCTACAACGATCTTCCTGCGCGCCCTGAAGAGCCGGACTTTGACGGTATTGGCATTGATTTCCATGACGTCGCCAATCTCCTCGATGGACAGCCCTTCCACTTCTTTCAAAATCAACATCATCCGGTCGCGGTGATCGAGACCGGAGAGCAGCTGCTCGACGCGCTGACGAGCAGAAATGCGCTCCAAAATATCGGGCTCCGTACTGCGCGAGCCTTCCGCGGCCGTGACCTGCTGGCTCTGCTCTTCACTTAGATCCGCCTCGTACAAAAGAGGTCTAACCTTTTTCTTTCTTAGCAGATCCCAACATTCGTTCACGGTAATCTTGTACAGCCAGGTGCTGAAAGCGGCACGTTGATCAAAGCGTTTCAGAGAAAAATAGGCCTTCACGAAGACCTGTTGCGAAATGTCTTCTACGTCCTCCCGCTTGCGCAGGATTCTCGAGGCTACCGCAAAGACCCGTTGCTGATGGCGGCGGATTAGTTCCTCAAAAGCCTCCTTGTCCTCCCCTTGCGCGCGTACCACCAGCTCCCGATCATTGGCCGCACCGGGGTCTGTCACAGCGCGAGGGTCGGCACCAGCCGGGGGCGGGGAGCCCTGGTGCCCTGCTAGTTTTGGGACGTTGGCCATAGGCTTTTGGTTACGGTCTTCTTGGCTCAGCGATTCGCGGGGTGCACCATTTGTTTCATGGCCCACCTTGCAACTTTATACTTGAACCCATCTTATCTATATGAAACAATGCCTGCATGATTATTGGCGACCGTCTTCGCGCTATGCGCGAAGAAAAGAAACTCTCCCAGGGCGACATCGAGAAACGTACCGGTTTGTTACGGTGCTATATCTCTCGCGTCGAAAATGGCCATACTGTACCGGCCATTGAAACGCTAGAGAAGCTGGCACGTGCTCTCGAAAGCCCACTCTATCAACTATTCTACGACGGCGAAGAGCCGCCACAACTGCCGAACCTTCCCAAGCGGAAGTCGTCCGACGACATCGCCTGGGGCAGCGCCGGTAAAGACGCTCGCTTCCTCAACAAGCTTCGCCGCTTGCTGAGCAAATCGAACGAAGAAGACCGCAAGTTGATCCTGTATATGGCACAAAAGATGGCCAACCGCTAGTCGGAGAGTCATTCTTCGAGCAGTCGCCATTTATAGAGCAATCATAAACCAGGCCGTGTCTCCCCGCCGCGGCCTTTCTTCAATCTTAAACCGAGTTAACGAGCGCGCCCCTCCCCAGCCCCGCGCCTTGGCCCCCGCCCCCGATTCTCTCCCATCACCCGTTTCATTCCCATTCGATCGTACTTGGCGGTTTTGAACTGATGTCATAGACGACGCGGGTCACGCCGCGGACCTCGTTGACGATGCGCGTCGAGATGCGTTCAAGGACGTCACCCGGCAGGCGAACCCAATCGGCGGTCATGGCGTCGTCGCTCTCAACCACACGAACGGCCACGGTAAGGCCATAGGTCCGGCCATCGCCCATGACCCCCACACTGCGCACGGGCAGCAGCACCGCGAAGGCCTGCCAGACCTTCTCGTAGAGGCCGGCGCGACGGATCTCCTCGGTGACCACGGCGTCGGCTTCCCGCAGGGTAGCCAGGTGGTCACGGGTGATCTCGCCTAACAACCGAACTGCCAAACCAGGTCCGGGAAACGGATGTTTCAGCAAGATCTCGGGTGGTAATCCCAGGTCTTTTCCGATTCGGCGTACTTCATCTTTAAACAGATCGCGGAGGGGCTCAATGAGGGCAAAGGGCATATTTTCGGGCAGGCCGCCAACGTTGTGATGAGTCTTGATCGTGGCCGACGGCCCTTTGACGGAGACCGATTCGATCACGTCGGGGTACAGGGTGCCTTGTACCAGATAGCCGATATCCCCGTGGGCCTCGCCTTTTTGCAGTTTTTGCGCTTCCTCGGCGAACACAGCGATGAATTCCCTGCCGATGATTTTGCGCTTTTGTTCGGGGTCGCTAACGCCTTTTAGCCTTTCGAGGAAACGGTCGGAAGCGTCGACACCGATAACCTTCAGGTGCAGGCGGTCGCGCAGCATTTCCAGAGTGTCCGCGAATTCGTTTTTGCGGAGCATGCCGGTATTGACGAAGATGTTGCTGAGCTTTTCGCCCATGGCACGATGCACGAGGACGGCAGCTACGGTGGAGTCCACGCCGCCGCTCAACGCGCAGATGGCCCATTTGTTTCCGACCTTTTCTTTGATGGCTTGCGTGCTTTCTTCGATAAAAGCCGCGCCACTCCATTTGCGCTCGGCCTTGCACACGCGAAAGAGGAAATTGCGCAGGATCTCTGTACCACTTTCGGTGTGATTCACTTCCGGATGGAATTGGACGGCATAGATTTTCTTGCCGGGGTGCTCGAGAGCGGCGATGGCATTGGCGGTCCTGGCCGTAGTGCAGAAACCTTCGGGCAGGCTGTGCACGTGGTCGCCGTGGCTATTCCAGATGCGCAAGGATTGCGGGACGCCGGCGAAGAGTTGGGATTCCGGCTGGGAGTGAGCGCAACTACGCTCGAGGCTGGCGCGACCGTATTCCTGGCGGCCTGCGTTCTCAACCTTGCCGCCCATGGTGTGGGTAATCCATTGCATACCGTAGCAGATACCGAGGACCGGTACTCCGGCAGCCAAAACCTGCGGATCACACTGGGGGGCTTGCGGGTCGTAGACCGAGCTGGGTCCCCCGCTGAGAACGATGCCTGCGGGCTCGAAAGCCATGATTTTTTGAAGGCTTGAGTTGCAGGGGAGGACCGCGGAGAAGACTTGCTGTTCGCGGATGCGGCGAGCGATGAGCTGGGTGTATTGCCCGCCAAAATCCAGAACGACTACGCCGCCGCGTTCGGACCTGGGTCGGGTGCTGTGCGGCTGCAATGCTGGCGTGGTGGACATCTATTTGCCTCCAGGTGCGGCGAAAGATCGCGAGACCGGCCTAGGAACCCGCACCCGCAAGTACCGCTTCATAATTTCTTGGCACTGGCATAAGCGTCGGCGCCCAGAAAATGCAGAGAGACGTAGGGCTGGTCGCCTACCACCCAGCTGTCGTGTCCCGGCGCAATGTAAAATACGTCGCCGGGCTTCATTTCAACAAGCCGGCCGTCATCCATGGCTGCCGTGGCGCGACCCGCCAATACCATGCCTACATGCTCAACCGCGCAGCTCCTCGCGCCTTGCCTGCGTCCGACGTGCTGCGACCATTTCCATCCCGGCTCGTAGGTTGCGCGCCCGATGGTCATCCCGCCCAAACGCACGAGTTCGAAGCGACCCTTTTCAAAGGTGCGGATCTCGTCTGGCGCTTCAAAACGCTTCAGGATTACGTCAAGCATTCCCGGGCTCCGAGCGGAAATCGTGGCGCGGAAAGAACCCCATGGCCCCAAAGACTTGGCCTTGCGCTGCCGGAGGCCCGGAGTGCCTCACTTGGCCACCAAGTTCACCAGCTTATCTCGGACGAAGACGATCTTTTGGATGTGCTTGCCCGCCAAGTGCGTGGCCACCGCGGGGTCGCCTTTTGCCCATGCGACGACTTCTTCTTCCGTGGCGCCGGCGTTTATTTTTACTTTGCCGCGAAGGCGGCCGTTCACCTGGATGGGGATTTCTACTTCGTTTTCCCGCGCAAGCTCCTCGCTAAACTGCGGCCACGCGACGGTCCACAGCCCTTCGCGGTGGCCCAACATTTCCCAGAGTTCTTCTGCCAGATGGGGGGTCATGGGAGCTAGCATCAGCGTCAACATTTCTAACGCTTCCCTTCTGATTTCGGGCCTGATGTTTCCGTCGAGCGGTTCCTGAGCATAGATTTCGTTGG
>JBEKSZ010000185.1:0-11012 GCA_049516615.1 Candidatus Acidiferrum sp.
ATTGACCACCGAGAACAACGCAGTATTGGCGCCAATTCCGATAGCGAGAGTCAGGATCGCAATCACCGCGAAGCCGGGCGACTTGCGCAACGTGCGCACAGCGTAGCGCACGTCTTGCCGGAAATGGTCCAGCCAGAGCCAACGATGGGCTTCGTAAAAACGTTCCTTGGCTTGCACGACGTTACCGAAGGCGCGGCGCGCGGCAGCGCGGGCCCCTTCCTCACTCAGGCCGAGTTCCCGTTGGCGCTCGAACTCAAGCTGTAAGTGAGCGTCAATCTCGGCGCTAAAGTCATCCGCCTTGCGTTTGCCTCCAAACACGGGTTTAACCTCCCGCCGGTTCTGACCTCAGAATCCGGCCGATGGCTTTCGTCAATCTCCTCCACTTTGCGGTTTCTTTGCCCAGTTGTTTGTGACCCGCGACGGTTAGCATATAGAAACGAGCCTTGCGATTGTTGGAAGAGGTTCCCCACTTCGCCGAGATCCATCCGCGTTCTTCCAACCGCTGAAGCGCCGGATAGAGCGCGCCATGCTCGACCAGCAGCTCTTTGTCTGACGTTTCCTGGATGGCACGAGCGATTCCTTGGCCGTGTCGCGGTCCAAAGATCAACGTGCGCAAGATCAACAAGTCCAGCGTGCCTTGCAGCAACTCGAGCTTTTCTCTATCTGTTTGGGTAGACATCTAACCCGAGTATCGACCGCTTCAGGTAAGATGTCAACCCAACAGAGTATTTACGGGGACTTAGCCCCGGCGCGGTTGTTATTAGGCCAAACCAGCTTGATGATTTAGTTGGGAGCTTTGACTCTCCGCTCCAGTCGCGCCAGTCGCATGAGGACGAGGGGATTGTCAGGGGACTTCGCGGCAGCGGCATGGCACTGGACAATGGCGTCGCTGGTTTTTCCTAGTGCTTCGAGAGCAGCGCTGGCCAAGAGCAGGCTTTCAATGGATTCATCGGTGCCTTGCGGTAGCGCGTTGAGGACCGCCAGTGCGTTGGCGGCACGACCGATTTCGAGCAGCCTTCGCGCGAGCTCGATCCGTTTTTGAGGAGTGGCATCTTTCGTCAGGCGGTGCGATTCGGCTGGGGCATTTTGTTGCTGCTTGGTAATCCAGATGTGGAACTGTGGATCCGCTCCCAGTTCTGCGTACTTCCCTTCACCAAGTTCTGCCGGAATCCAGTTGGGATTCTGGTCGAACGCAACCGCCAGGTATTGCAACGCCAGTGTGGGCTCTTCCATGCTCAGGGCAACATGCGCCGCGTCCAGCCACACGCGCTGCCACGTCGCACCACGTGCCACCGCCGCTACAAGCGTCGACTTCGCTTCCGCGAAATTTCCCTGGCCTGCCAGGATCTTCGCCTGGACTACTTCTTGCCGCGCCATCTGCATGTCGAAGAGTTGCCGAAGCTCGCCCACGGGATCAGCCGCATGGTCGACGCGTAGGTCGATATCGATCGGCCAGCCTTCTCTGGTGCGTATCAGCAGGGCTGCGGACTCGCGCCCGGTGCGCTGGCCTCCGGCGCGATCTCCGGCAAGTAGCGCTGCCATCAGCTTCTCGGCCAGCAATCCTGACGTGTGACAAAAGGCGCGCTCCATCGCCTCGGCCACTTCTGGCCCCGCCAGTCCGTTGCCCTGGATGCTGTAACCCGCGCCAGAACGCACGCCGGACCAGGCCGCTTGTTGCGCTTCGTCGCCAGTGTAGTTGGCCGCACGGCCATCCACGCTGACGATGCCGACCTGCCGCGCTTCCGGCCCTGCACCGTCGAAGTTGCCGTCTTCGGCCAGCAGGCGCTTCAGCACCTCTTCTGCGGGGAGTCCTTCAGCCAGCAGGACCAGTCCCCTTGGACCGTAGTGCGGGTTTGTCTCAAATTGCGAGGCCACGGCGCCTACACCCGCCTGTGCATACGGCACACTTGCCCCCACCGCCAGATTATTCGTCTGTACCGCCACCCCGCATGCCCGTGTGTTCGGATCACATGCCACTATGGAGTAGGTGGCCTGAACGCTGCCCGGCCGCAGAAGAAATGCAGCCCACAGAACTGAGAACAACACGGCGATCTGGCGTTTGGACATGGTTCTCCCTCGCGCCTAAAGTACGCCGAAAACTCGCAGAATGTTCCAACGGCTGCTCGTCGAGATGTATTGAGAAGGGTACCCCGTCGGTGCTGAGGTGGACTTAAGCTGAGTCGCCCCGCGAAAATCCGCACGTCGCACAGCGCCGTCCCGATACAAGACGCCAAGCGACGTAAAGAAGGATGAGAGCCCCCGCAAGTTCCGAGTTGTGAAGCGCAAATTTATTGCCACCGCGCGGGCATCTCCATGCGGCCCATTTTAGAGTGGGTGCCGCGACAATAACCGTCGCAAGACCGATGCCGACCATCACGACTGTCAGTTCGAGATGGCCAGGCAGATTATTTAGTTTATCCAGCAAGGTGTTTGGAGGTTTCTCCACAAAGAAATAAAGAAACGCCGTCATGGCCAATAAACTTAGACGCGCCCGATTCCGAAGACCGTAATACTCTTTCCAAGACTGCTGGTACCCGCTCTCAAAAGGCGCCATCAGGTCTTCACCACTCCTGTCGATCTTATGGGGATCTTCTGATCGCGGCGAAGTAAATTAACGTGCGTAACGCGTAAAGACGTAGTCATGATCTTTCGCAGGTCCATGGCAGGGAAAGCAGGTCTCGTGCAGCGCCTTGTCACCCGCTTTTGTGCCCGTAAAGTCAGCGAATCCCCAGCCGCCCGTCGCGGCGTACTTCTTGGAGTCCTTGACCATGAACTGCACATTCACGCGGGGCCCGCTCACAAACGATTCAGTGCCGGGGAACGGGCCATCAAGGACCTTGTTGTTGTCTTCCGACGGGACGCGAGTCCAATGAATCGCAGCAATGATGGCGCCGTCCGGGAACGGGAGGGTCCCTTCCTTGAAGGCCTTGATCGCTATATCGTTGCCGAGTTGAGCGCGCAATTGCTCGCCCATGGCGGCGAAATGGAGCTGCTTCACGGCGATCAATTCCCAATCGCGGTATCCGGCGGGAATCTTGACACCATAGATCGGGGAAGAGTCCCCGTCGGACTGACCAGACCCGTGGGCCATGTGGGCGACAATTCCGGCCACGGTTACGACTGCAACTAGTAAGAAACCGATCCGTTTCATGTTGCTCCTCCTCTTAAGGTCGGGTTCCAAGCGCTCTGCCAACTAGGAATTACAGAAACCGGTTTCCGGATTGCCGGAGAGGTCCGCTCCTAGGAAGCTGCGACTGGCTGACTCCCGTGTAGTCCGACGAGCGGACATTGAGAATCTGAGCCTATTTCTTACTTCGGCGGTTCTCCGCCGACCTGCTCGCGTAAGATGTACTCCGCGTACCAATCGGGCCAGTCCGGATCCGCTTTGCCAATGCGCTTCTCGTGCTCCCCGTGCGCCACCGACGCGCGTCGCATCGCATTCGCCAGATCGCTCGCGGAAGCGAATGCACTTAATCCTGCGTCAACGCGTCCGGGAAGCCGGGTCGTAACCTCCTGAAGCAGCCAGACATTTCCGTCGGGGTCGCTGAAAATGGCGCGCGTGCGATAGCTGGCACGCTTGGGGTCCAGGCCGGTGCCCCGGCCTTCTGGGCCACTGTGAAAGAATTCTCCTACCTTAATGCCGGCGGCGACCAACCGGTCCCGGGCTGCCACAACGTCAGAAACGATAAGATAGGCCTTGCCTGAGCCCGGCGCAGCCGTCGTAAGGTCCTTGCCGAACTGGACTGAGCACCACGAACCCGGCGGTGTGAACTGGACCACACCTGACGGCGTAAGGTCCAGCCTCCAACCGAGCTTCAGGTAAAACTCCTTTGCACGGTCAATGTCCGAGACCGAAATGACGATGACCTCGACTTTCATGTCGGCTCGGGCGTTCGGTTTGTTGGCCGGCGCACTACTGCTGACTTCGTTGGCGCTCACGACTGGCTTCCCCCTTAGGTCATCATTTTTTGCGATCTCGTGCGCGTGCCGTTTCGTTCCCGCTATCAAGGCGTTGGGATGCGCTCCCCGCCTCTGGCACGAATCCTGGGTCTCTGCAAACCTTGGGTCAAGGTTTCTGGTGCGCGATTACTAGTAAACGGGAAACTGGGCAAATCGTTCAACCGGGACAGAAGTTCGTTTCTGAGAATGGCCAACGCCCTAACTTCTGGTAAGTGCTTTTTGGCCGATTCGAACTTTTCTGACAAGCGCGTTGACCACGACTCCCGGAACGGTTTACTCGCCCTCTAATGTCACATGCACTTCCTTCATCTCTTTTATTTCCGTGATCACAATCGCGTGCGTCCCGTTACGCTCAAACACCGTTCCGCTGACTCGCACATATTTGCCCACGAAGGGCATCAGCTTTTGCCTCTGGTCGTCATCCGGCATTTTGTCAGAGATAGGCAGATACAGGTCGCCATCCTTGGTCAGAATAGCGACGGGCGAACCGGCCCTCACGCATGCCAGCGCGCACTTCATGCTCAAGTGAGTCGCGTTTCCATCGAGGTTCTGAATGGGGCACGCGATATCTCGAACCAAGCCCTCAATCGTGGCTTTTGACCTATTTGCGCGGGAACCTTCCATCGACGTTTTCTGTGCAGGCCGGGGCGCCGCCGTCATCGACGCAACACTGCAGACCAACAATAAGCAGAAACGCAAAATTCGCTTCATCCATTCACCTCTTCATCCGGGTTCGGCTATCGGGATCGGCAGAGCGACAATGAGTACATCAACAAGGGACACTCTCTTTTCCTCTTGTAGCAGAGCATACAGCCACTTTCATTGCCGGGTAGTTCAAACTTTGGGCAACTCCTCGTAAGTCCGCCGTCATTACCGCACCCTTGTTTTTGCCCTTGGCCGACAACTTCTGATGGCGCCCATGCAATCGCTGTTGTGCTTTCCAAGAGATGTCTTATCTGGTTTGTCGACAATTAGAGCTAGCGGATCGCCAAATGATTTGTGCCCTTTAGAGTCGTCTTGGACGCCAACCAGTCACGAAATGAAAGCGGGGAACGCAAACCCTGCGGAGCCACCTGGAAATCTCTTCGGAACTTTTGTGGATCGCGTTTCGTAACGATAGCCATGAGCGATGCAAACGCATTAGCTGCAATATCTAGACCCGCAGCGAGGAACTGGGTGACTTGGCTGGGTCTGTGTTTTTCTTTGTTCTCCATGATAATCATTCGGCAAGTCTTCCGCGCAATCGCGCCTCAGCCTAGCACAACTCTGGAGCTCGTTCGCGAGGTTTGCATGTTTGCGAGCGCCGGTCTGCTGGTTTGGCTGGTTCGTCAAAAGGAACGACTGCCGCTGCGGTCCATTGGGATCGGTACTTCGCCGGTATGGAAGTCGCTGGCTTGGGGCTTCGCCATAGCTGTTGCCTGTATTCTGCCCGCCGCGTTGATCGCGAAAGTCACCGGCTACGGGCATGGCGCGGCGTCTCAGGCTTTTGCCAGACTGCCGATTTGGCTGATCTTTATCGTGGTCGTGCGAGCCGGAGCGGTGGAAGAGTTATTTTATCGGGGATACTCAATCGAAAGGCTGCAGGCACTGGGGTTTGGGCGGATTACCTCGTGGGTGATCCCGCTGGTGATATTTGGCGCTGCACACTGGACGGGAGGCGTGACCAATGTCGTGATGGCGCTGGTGCTGGGCGCAATCTTGACCGCTTTCTATCAGTGGCGTCGCGATTTGCTTTCCAATATGTTTGGACACTTTCTCGTGGACTTCGCGACCAACGTGTTGCCGGCGATGTTTGCGTGACGGGGCTGTCCGAGCGAGTGAAAAGCGCTCCGGCGGAAAGAGATCCCGCATCAATGCTCAAGGCGCTTGATAACTCTGGGCCCGTGACAGGCAAACCGGAGGTAATCGAGCGTGCCCGGAGCGGGTGCGGAACTGGAAGGGCCGGTCTTTGACCTTGATTGGCATTTCTGAAAGCCCGAGCATCTGCGGCGGCAGTTCGAGGTAAAACGAGCGTATAGCAGACAACCGCCGTTCCCGCCGGGCACACTTCGAGCCAGGGCCGGCAACCCAGAACTTATCGCCGGACCCCGACGGATAATTCCTGATTTCTTCGACAACTCTTTCCTTGGCGGATTACGGACAGGTGGCCCGTGATTTGAGCGCGACGCCTCGCTCACCGGCCAGGAGAGTGCACTCGCCGGTCTCCAGTTTGCGTTCGCCGAACGCGCCTTTAGCGGGTTCAAAGAGTGGCCTAGGCTGGTTCTAGAGAAGGAGGATCTCATGCCCGCTGAGGTATCAAACACCAAGCCCTACAAAGGCTGGGGAATGGAAGGCGCCGTTGCAAGATGGTATGCGGCCCTTACCAAGAAATCGCTTCAGGACTTCCGGGCCCTGGCCCGGCGCACCGCTAAACAGATTCTGCCCCAGAGTAGTGTCCTCGAACTCGCTCCTGGGCCGGGATATTGCGCCATTGAATTAGCGAAACTCGGTGACTATCAAATTACGGGGCTGGACATAAGCGAAACGTTTGTTGAGATAGCCCGCGCGAATGCCGCAAAAGCAAACGTACGGATTGACTTTCGCCGGGGTAACGCCTCCGGCATGCCCTTTGACAATGACACGTTCGATTTTCTTCTTTGTCGAGCGGCCTTCAAGAATTTCAGCGAGCCCAAGCGTGCCCTGGAAGAGATTTATCGCGTTCTGAGACCTGGCGGACAAGCCCTGATTATTGATCTGCGGAGGGATGCGGCCAAGGAATCGATCAACCAAGCTGTAAGTGACATGAACCTCAGCACCATGAACGGGATCATAACCAAGCTGACTTTTCGCTTTATGCTGCTCAAGCGCGCTTACACCAAAGGCGAGTTTGAAGAATTGATCTCACAGACAAAGTTTCGCCACGTTGAGATTCGAGAGGACCTAATAGGGCTGGAGATTCTGCTCTCCAAAGACCGCGCGAACCTCTGGGGCGTGCCTGACTCGGCCGCCGGGGCTTCCTAGGGGAGCATAAAAACTGAGTTGGATCATCGCGAGTGCCGGGCGCTCGGCAACTCTTCCCTGATCTGATTGTGGAAGAAGGGTAGCTCGTCATTCGCTCGGAGGGGCCGCCAAGCGGCGCGGAGCCTTCATCATTTGGGTGGCGGACTTTTGTGCTAAGAGTGTCGCACCAATTGGCGCACCTTCAGATCGTCGTCGCGCGCAGAATATGGCCGCCCTTTTCCGGAAGAGTACTTGCCCGGTTTGGGAAGTAACGGGCAGCGATCTGAGCAGGCCCCAGATCTTCAACCTCCGAGAATCCGAGCGCCATCAGTTTGGCGCGGAGTTCCCCCGCTTCAAAGTAGCTCAGCCAAGCTTCGCCTAACTGGGCAACGCGCGTTGCGCGCATCTCGTGGCTGGCACGCGCTTCCCCCGACAATGAATGCGGAGGATCGCTGTAGTCGAAAACTACTTGCGCACCATTCGGGAGATCCGCGATGAAACCTAGGGTCGACCATACGGCTTCCTCGGTGAGGTAAGGAACAACGCCAAGCCATGTGAAAAAGGTCTGCTGCCATGGATCAAAACCAGCGGCCACTAAGCCCTCGGCCAAAGTCTGTCGCTCGAAATCGACGGGAGCAAAGGTGAGCGAACTCGGTATGGGGATCGCGGCATCTTTGAGGTGCTGGCGTTTCCAGTCCTGGGTAGCCGGATGGTCCACTTCGAAGATACGAAGCCGGTCACGCAGCGTGCTGCGATACGCATACGTATCGAGTCCCGCCCCGAGAACTACGACCTGGCGCACACCTTGTTCGAACGCAGCCGCTAAGGCGTCCTCCGCGAAGCGCGTCCTGACGGCGATAAATATTCGCATCCTCCGACGGGAGGGTTGCTCCTCAGCCTCGCGGACCACGGTCTCCACGTCTTCACCGAGGATGCGCAGGGCCAGGGGATCGTTGAAGATAGAACCCTTTTCGAGGATCTGATGCGCGGCACGGTGAGTGGCCGCGGCCAAGGCAGTGCGGCTTGGCATTCCCGATTGCACCAATAGAGCTTATCAAGATGGCGTTCGGGAAGGCTGAAAACATATAAACGCTCCCGGTCGCGGACGCCCAGTCGGCAAACCTTAGCTTGGGAGAACTTCCTGCTTACCCGTCACTGCGGGAAATCGGCGGGCCAGAGGGCTATTCCGGTGCATCGTGCCGACGCAGCAGCGCAACGGTCTTGCTTTCGGTGCCCGGAAAGCGAAGGGCATACCCGAGAGGAGTGCATTCCACCAGCTCGTCGAGCCGTTCGTAGTGACCTGGGAGTTTCACGCGAAGCGCAAGATCTGCTCCGCGTTCCAGCAACAATTGTGTTACGGCGAAGCCCCAATCCCGATTTTGCGACGCGGCGTGGAAAATCGGCGTCTGCCCACCAACACCGTTCTCATCGACCACCGCACGCGCGTTTGCGTCCGCCCCACGATCAAGAAGAAGCCTGGCCGCTTCCGCATCTCCGAACTCGGCAGCAACATGCAGCAGCGTCGCTCCTTCCAGCAGCAGGCGACGAGTTGCAGTACTGCCACAGTCAAGTTCCTGAAATCGCCGATGCACGAGCTCCGGCGTCGCATCCAATTGCTCGGCCACTCGGTCAAGCCGACCCCGCAGCAGATCCAGAAAGCACGGCACGTTGTACTTGGTGGTGCCCCCGGCTCCGACCAGAAGTTCAAGGCACTCGCGCAGGTCCGGCGATCGTGTGTATGTTCCGACCAGATAGTCGAGCGCCGTGGTCCGTTGGCCGAGTTTCGGGCAGTCCGGGTCAGCACCATGCTCTAAGAGCCATTTGAGCGAGGCAGGATCAACAACCTCGCAAGCGCCGAACAGGATGGGGTAGTGCCCGTTCCATAAAGCGTTCACATCTGCGCCACGGGAAACGAGAAGCTCCATCATCGGAATGCGATCGCCTAGCGTTGCCCGCATTAAGGGGCCATCGCCGCCCTGGTGAACGTCTGATCCGTGATCGATCATCCACCCCGCCATCGCCAGCCTCGCGGGGCTCGGCGGTCCCCACGGCACGCGGCATTCCGCAACCCAGGTGAGCGGCCCGTTCTTGGCATAACCAAGGGGAGCGCGGTGCAAAGCAGGGTTGCGGGTCATGAGAGTTTTGACCACCGCGAGGTCGTTGCTGTCGATGGCTTGCTTGAGCTGCCCGGTCTCTTCAAGCAAATCGACGTGAGCCTTGAGCTTGGGCCAACTGGCAAATCCATAGAGACGCGCGATCTCGAACTGCGCCTCGGCGAGTGATTTCGCACTTCCCTCCTTCAGTAGGTTCTTGGCTTGGTCCTTCAAATGTCGGAGATTGGGTCGCTCGGGAAGGGGTCGGGGCACTTCTGCTGGATCGGTCACAACGACCTCCTTTCATTGAGTGCCCATCGTCCGCACATTGGGCTGAAAGAAGGTTCGCAAAAATGGATTGTAAATCGGGTGGGCTTCTACCCTTTCCGCGGACCGGACGCGTCCCCAACGCGCGAGCGATCGTAACACAAAACGACGATGCGGGCTCGACTCCAGCAAAGAAGCAAAGAGGTCTCCGCACAGAAAACGCAGAGCTTCCGGATGAATTTTCAGCCACTCGGGCGCGGCGCCGGACCTGGCTCCCAAACCGATGGATGGCCCGGACTTGAGTGCTCAAGCGATGGGGTGGTCCGTATTCCCTCTGAAGCGCTCCAGGTCCGAAGCATCATAAACAGCAGGCGCCCAAGCGGGAGCTCCTGGAGGTCTCGTATATACTCTTTGCGTGGTGTCCAATCGCTTGGAGGCCATCACATGGGCCCAGCTTGATTCGGGGCCAGACCCCAGGAGGTTAAAGTGGCAAGAATCACCGGTATTGGTGGCGTATTTTTCAAGTCCAGGCACGACAACAAAGCTCTGGCACATTGGTACAGCGAACACTTGGGTATGCGGCTTGAAGACTTTGGGGGCGCTGCTCTCAGGTGGCCAGAAGATAAGGCAGAAGATAATGGCGTAACGGCGTGGCATATCGCAGACAAAGAGAGCAAATGGTTTAGTCCGAGCACATCGGAGTTCATGATCAACTACCGCGTCGACAATTTGGACGAAATGATTGATCAGCTGAAGCGCTCCGACGTGAAGATCTTCAAGGGTCCCGAGTCCCACGAAAATGGAAAGTTTGCGTGGATCATCGACCCCGACGGCAACAAAGTGGAACTCTGGGAGCCAATGAAGTGGGACGCAAAAAATAAAAAGCCATGAATTGCCGAATTCGCCGTCAGCAGCCGGGCTTCATCGCCTGTCGGCGACCAAGCCCGGAAGTTCCGTAACCAACTAAAGCAGACATGGTCAAATGTGGCGATAGTCCCATTTGGGACTCCTGGCCCGCAGCTTTTTCTGGTTACCCGAAAGGACCGAGGGGCGCGTCTCTATCGCGCCTGCGAAACCAGGGAACTTCGGAATCGTTGGCCGGCGTGCACCGGGAAAAATTCGCGGATTAAGTTCCCACCCACTCGTCCCGCGAGGCCCACGGCGGCATTCACGAAGACCAGGTGCGCTCCCCGATTGGCCTGCGGATAGTACAGATTGGACAGCGCTGCTGAGCCCACGTCGCCAAAAAAATAAGAATAGTTGGGTTCAGTACGCCCACGATCGCTGCGCGTGACAAATGCGGAGCCCACCGCGTGCATGAGGCGGGACCTAAAAGAGCCGGAGCCCTGGTAATAATAGCGCGGATCTTGGTGAAAGAGCGTGGGGAAGACCGCATGAGTCAGCAAGTCGCTGCTCCGCCCGTCCACGAGCTTTGCGGCATAACGCTTGCCGTATCCCGACGCGCTTTGCCCGTGCCCGGCAAAGGAGTTGTTGGCCTGCTCGATACCGGCAGCGAAGCCGACGCCCATAAAAGCAACCGGATCAAATGTACCTCGCACTGCGAGTGAAAACTTCTGTTTCCAGGTGAGCAGGGCGGCGTCATAAATGTAGCTGGTATAGAAGTTCGGGATGACCCCCATCACACGCTGCTTCTCCTCAGCCCTTATCTGCTCAGCGGCGATCAGGTCGGTTGGGCGGACCATCACCTCGATG
>JBEKSZ010000186.1:0-12642 GCA_049516615.1 Candidatus Acidiferrum sp.
TACATCTTGTCGAACTCCGGCGACAGTTCCTTTAAAGCCTGGTCGACCATCGCACGAATCGCTCGCAACGGATGATCCTGCCGCACCCGTTGCTCCGCCGAAAGGTAGCTGAACACAAATCCCTGCTCTTGTTCGTTTCCTCGCATACCTACTCAGACGCACTCAGCGTTATCAAGTTACAATCTTCACGGTGTTTTTCAGCAACCTGCTAAACCATCCAACCCTTCGTCGTCGCGATAAATAAACAATAATCGATCTCTACCCGCAAGTCGGTCGGCGATATAGAACTGCGCCGAAACATTTTGGTGATTCCCGTTCAGATACATAAGTCCTAGCCACAAACCTACTCTGACCTTGTCGAACCAATCCAGCAATACGTCAAGATCATCCGCCGATGCCGGAGCCAGAGCCAACAAGGACCGCATCACCTGGTTCGCTCTCGACTCTAAGAGCGAGTACTTTGTATTGCATGCTTCGCACGAAGGGAACGTAAACGAGCCTAAACTAAAGATTCTCTGGCTTAGATTCGGGTCCGACCAATTGCGCCCGAGATACACTCTCCTATTTGGCTTCCCCGTAAGCGCGATCAGCCACTTGGGGATCACATGCTCACGGTTTTTGGCTGTGGGCCGATTCCCGCAAAATATGCACACTTTGGGCATCATTGGATGTCCTTGAGTTCCAAATCGAGCTTGAGAGATAACCCAAGGCCATCGAGTCCTGGAAACAGAGAAGCCGGGTGAATGTTCATTGCGCGCAGCCGCTTGAGAAATGTGATGCGTAGACTGCCCCCAACTTCAAGTTTGCGTACAACGGGCCGATCAGTCACTTCAGGGTACATCATCATTTTCATGAGCATCTGTCCAAACGACGCCTCATGATAGAGTTTGCAGAGGAAGATTCCTTGTTGCGCAAACAACCGTGGGTTGGACATCTGCGGATTAATTCTAACGATTACCGGTTCTTCTGTTTCTCTGAGCAATCGGTTGGTGTCATCAGCAACTTCGTCAGGGGAGCGATCTGCCTTAGAAGGCGGACTATTTTTCGACTCAAGTAACTCGCGTGCCTTTGTTTCTAGCCACGCCAAGTCGATTGCCCACACGGCAGAATGACTCTCCTTCTCCCGCACTCGCTTCTCGCTAGCCTTCTCCTCAACGGCAAAGTACATCGCCACGTATGGCGATTCTGTCCAATCCAGCAGCCGGGTCGGCACGCGGTGGTGCTGCATTAGTGCGTACCAGCTACTCAAGTCATTCCTCGGCGGAACATGCGTTAGATAGTGATGCGCATATTGCTGGAACCGATGCAAGAGGTCTCGCGTTTCAGCTTCTCGATTGAGGTGGTAGAGACTGCGGCTGTTCGGGGATGAACGCTCTCGCTGCACATCTCGGTCGAGGGAGGTGTGCAACAACCAGGAAGCCTCTCGCTGTCCTCGAAAGCACCAAGACCCCTGCAACTCCTCAAGCCACCGGAGGAAGTGGCCCCACGACTTTGCCTTTTCTGCGAGAACGAAATTGCTGAACGGATTGTCACCCCAGTACTCGTCGCCAAGGAATTCTCTGCTCCTAGATTTCTGTTTCCACTCACTCACGAATGTCACAAACTTCCGAGACCAATCGTGCGGTACGGGCATGGGCTACTCCTGAGTGGTGGACAATCTCGCTATTTCGTGGAATCTACTTCGAGCTGGTAAGTAGTGTCGATCATCGCCTTCAGGCCATGGCGCGCGGGAAGTTCCCTGTAGCATGTGCCGACAAGACTCTTCAGCGGGCGCCTTAACTGCTCACAAAGTTCTGGAGCATTCCGAACCATTCGATGGACGATAAGGATCATGCGCGCCCAGAAGCGCTCGTCCATCCAATTCCCGCGAGCTTGGGCATTGACGATCGCATCCCCGAGGGATTCAGTCCAAGCTGTCGACCCCGATCGTGACATGAGTTCAACCACTGCCAGCCAGACATCTCTGTCGGCCCCTCTTCTCAAGAATTCGCAAAGCTCTCGCTCAAGTGAAGGGCCGCTCCATTTAAGGACTCCGGCTGGCAAGTCCGCTACCAAGGCGGCGCGTCGCGGGGCAGAGATATCGTATGACGCGATTTCCGGCAAGCTGAGGGGAGCCATACCATCCCCCATAGCGGCATGCAATGCATGCAGCGCGATCCCACTGGCAACGCTCGGTCGGTAAGTTGCGAGCGGACTGCGAGCATATAGTGACAGCTGAGGCGCCTGGCGTTCAAAGGTGGGAGGACTCTCCGTTCGTCTCCGGTAATGAGGTACTGCGGCCACTAACTTCTTTGCTAGATCCTTAACGGTTCCTGGTGGCAACTCGCCAACCGCTTTCTTTAGGTCTTGGCGACGCAAGCAGACCGAGCAGGTGATCTGCGTGCTTCCTCTTACTGTGAGAGGACGAACGGGCATCGAGTAAAGCTTTGTAAAGCCACCAGGGAGCCGTTGATCAAACGCCTCTTCACACGCTTCGCTTAATCTGCTCAACAAGACTGCACCCGCAATCGAAGCAGCACCTGATGATGAGAGCAGTGCAAGTTCGTCGAGCGTATCCCCGTGTCCAGCCGCCGTATCCGCGACAAGCACTCGCTGTCCCGACAAATCTGGTGCCCCTTTTGTCGTGAAGTGTCCCGACTTCCGTCGGACGGTTGCGAGACGAACGCCACGTTTTCCGAGATATCGTTCAAAGCCTTCGACGAGACACTTGCCAAGCAATAAGCCTTTGGCCCTTGCGGGAACAAGTACCGTGTCAGGAATGCCGCTACGTTCAAATATCTTTCGGCACAAATGTTCGACAATCGTTGGCCCTATGACCCTGTGTCTCAAGAGACGAGTTGTGTCTATGAAACCTAAGTAGTGTCTGGTACCGACGATGCGATGGTGTTCAAATGCGCTCGCCTTATCAACGAATTTCCAGAACTGCCCCGCGGCTGAGTCCTGTTCTAGAAACTCTGATGGACTTCTGGGTTTGAGCTTCTTCTGCGTCATTCGGCCAGCGACGGGATTGAATTCCGCTGGCGGCCGGTCACTCAACCGCGAATATTGACCGGGGGCGGCAATGTTTATGGGAACATGGCAGAGAGCCTCAAACGGTCCAGACACGCGTTCTCCGCAGTAGTCCGCATCAACGATCGCTATAGCCTTCACAGAAGTCGCGTTCTGTCTCCTTAATTCTTCGGTGACGCTAGCAATTTGGCTGCCGGTGACGACCACGTCAACAAGCAATATCACGTTGGCACCCGAAGGAACCGCCTCCAGAATGCTTGGCGGATCATACCCTTCGACCGTTACGTGTCTAATACTTCGCGACGGCAGCGCTGAGCGCCGTAAGACTAACCTTCTTGCAATCGTGGCAAGTGCCCAACTGGTTGATACGAGCGTATCGAAGTTTCGTCCCGTCAGCATTTCATCGAGAACGCGAACAATAGGTGCTAATGTGCTCTCGCTTCGACAAATGCGACCCAAATTGATGTGGGTATCGGAATGCAGCCCGTTGGGCAAGACGTAATCGCATTCGGTCTCGATGGCCTCCGCGTCACGGAGGATTTGGCGCGTAATCCATTCACGGATGCTCCGCTCTGTTCTAGGCTGGATCACATGGTCTTTCGCGGAATTCCCGTTTCGAACCAGGCTTGGTTTATCCTCGATAGGAAATGCAAGCTCGTGTTGGCCCGCCGGTTGAAGGCGCTTTCGGATTCTCTCGATGCGAGTATCCCCGTCCAAACCTTCCCAGACTTGTGCAGCCGCTTTGAAGGTGTCAAGACGCGAGGAACAATCAGGGCAAACGGCTAAGTGCGCCTGCACCTGTTTGCTAACAAGAGAAGGAGCGCTGCGCGTTGCGTATTCTAGTAATTTGTCGGGGTCAGGATGTGTCGATCGATGGTTGTCCGTCCCGGACAATAGGTCCGTGCGGATATCGCCGAGCAAGGCATCTAAAGCCCCGGTCGACAAGAAAGCCTTGCGTTGGGTCATGATTCTCCTTTCCGAGCAGCAGCGATCAGGACCTTCAACTTAGACCTGATCCGAGTAAGCCGGACCTTCACCGCCGACTCAGAAATGTGTAGATATTTTTCTGCGATTTCCCGGATCGAAAGCTTTTCCTCGTAGAATAGCTTCAGTAGTCGCTGCGCATCAGGTGACAATTCACCTACTGCCTCTTGGAGGCGCGACTCGATTTTCTCGCGCTGTTGATCTTCGACATCGGCTACTAGCTTAGCCAGAGGCCCAGCATCGCTGTGCAGGGCGATCGTATTCAAATCCTTAATCATCACTCGAGTCTGTTTTCTGTGCCGTCGGAGTTGTCTGCATCTTTTCCAACAAAATCGTTCAAGGCAGAGCTTAAAATAGGTTTTGAATGACTGAGGGCCGGGCTTATAAGTGTCCGTGATTTTGTGGCCATTTCTCTCGCAGAAATCCTGCAGGGCGTCCTCAGCATCCTCGGGAGTAGCGCGGGAACCCAAGTTCCACAGACACAAACGGAGGAGTTCTTTTAGAGTGGCTCGGTCCTCGAGGAGGGCCGCGACAGTTGTGGGCCCCAGTTCCACAGGAACCGACGCTGGCGCAATATCATCTGGTAATCTCCGTGCAGCCGTATCCACTCGCTACTCCGCTTATCGCTGATGGCCGACTCGTTTGGCTATAACCACTACCCTCGAAAGCATACTAGCCCACCACGAAAACAGGTTACACCCACCTCGTTCTCATTCTTGCCTCCTACGGAGTGCCCCCTCGGCCTGGGGAAGAACGCATCAAACTCGAATTTGTCAGGCTAAGTAACCTTCAAACCTGGTTGGGCTAGTTATAAGCATACGGCTGACACAGGCCACGCGTTTGGATAGGCGACCGTCATGCCAGCGTGGAAACTTGGCCTGAGTCCATTGCACTAAAATCCAGGAGCGCAAGCTTCGAAAGGAACCTGAGATGGCAGATGTACAAGTGACATGCATCACCAAGCCCCATCCGCTCAGCCCCCATGAGCATATTTCGCATCTGGGGAATCCTGCGGCTGGCTGGGAATGGACCCGGGAGCAAGTCATCGCGAGCATCGAAGCCGGAACCAACACGTTCTACGTCAAAGACAAAAAGACTGGTAAGCGAGCAGAAGTCGGCGTAGTTCGTCCGGCAGGCCGAGCACCCTATCTGCGCACGCACGGCGACGGATATTGGAACGACAATCTGCTTGCGCTTGACCAGTGCGCACTTGTACCGCGACGGTAACTTTCGGCCCCGTTTTGCCTGAACTCGGTGAAGGCGGTAGGGGCTGCGCCGCCTTTCCTTCGGGTTGATGTCATCTTCATTTCAGGAGATTGGAAAATGTCGAAGAAGGAACTTTACGTCGAACGCCGGGAAGAGGGCGACTACGCCATCTGGCGGCCCAGCTCAGACCGTGCGAGCGACGTTCGCGATACACAAGCGGAAGCGATTGACCGAGCTCGCGACATTGACCCGGACGCCGCCATTCACGTTGAGCGCGTGCGCTACACGAATCGAGGAACCCCGGATAAGTGGCGAAAGCCTTAATATATCGTTAGCACTCTAGAAGTCAGTGCAAAATCACGCTGCTCCCTGAATGTTTAGGAGGACCCACCCAACACTCCTGCCATGCTCACTACCTTTCCGCCTGTCTACGGCATCGACTATTCCATTAAAGGCAATCCAAGTCGCCAGATTGCGGTGAACAGTTCTCAAAAGGACGGCGTTCTCGCGCTATTCACCCGCGGCCGGCTGGAGGGATTTGTTTTTCAGCCAGGCATAGTTGATGAGGAAGTGCTGATTGTTCCACCAGAAGCAAAACGTCTACCCGATGGGCATCTCCGCATTCTGCGTGCGACTGTCGATCCAAATGCTCAGGCCCTTGACCTCTCAAAGGGAACTTGGCTGAAACACCCTCTGCGTCACGTAGAAGAAGGGCAAGTCGACCATGAGCGCCAAATCGCCGCGTGTCTGGAGTCCTGGATTGGAGCATTCTCATATGTTCAAGAAGATCCACTGCGGCAAATCGTAGGACTCAGGAATCCACAACTAGGAGCCTTGCACGCGATTCACGCGCATTGGTCGATCACGGACGCGACGGCGACGATCGTCATGCCCACTGGAACGGGCAAGACCGAAGTCATGTTGTCAATTCTGGTCTCATGTCGCTGTCCGAAATTGCTCGTCGTTGCCCCGACCGATGCCTTGCGCGCGCAGCTTGCCGAGAAGTTCGCGACGCTCGGCGTTTTGAAGGTCCCAGGATGCAAGTTGCTCGCCGCCACTGCCCAACATCCTGTCGTTTGCATCCTGCACCATATTCCCAATACACCCGATGAGGTGGACTATATCTTTGCGCGTTCGCACGTAATTGTGACGACGAGCGCGGTGGCCGGACAGTCCAAAGAGTCGGTCCAGGATCGGATGGCTCATCATTGTCCCTACTTTTTTATTGACGAGGCGCACCATGCCGAAGCCCCGACGTGGGTTGCCTTCAAAGAAAAGTTCAAAGCACGGCGAGTTGTGCAGTTCACGGCCACGCCGTTTCGCGAAGACGGAAAACCGCTCGACGGCGACATCATCTACAAATATCCGCTCAAGAAGGCACAGGAGGAGGGTTATTTCAAACCGATTCGCTTTGAGCGTGTGGTCGCCTTTAGCCGCAAGAAAGCAGACCAAGCGATTGCGGCCAAGGCCATCGAACAGTTGCGGACCGATGCCGATAAGGGCCACGTCGTTATGGCTCGTGCGGAAAATGTCGCGCGGGCGCGGGAGATCTTCAAGTTGTATGAGCCTTACCATGAGTTCCGTCCCGTCGAGTTGCATACGGGAATCAAATCGGTAACCCGACGGGAGTCCATTCGTCGGCAGATCATTACGGGTGAGTCGAAGATCGTCGTATGTGTCGATATGCTCGGCGAAGGATTTGATCTCCCGACCCTGAAGATTGCGGCATTTCACGACATCCGCAAGACCTTAGCGGTCACGTTGCAGCTCGCTGGTCGCTTTACGCGTGCACGGCCCGATTTGGGAGACGCGACGTTCATCGCGAATACGGCCGATGTCAGCGTTCGCGAGGAACTTCGAAAACTCTATACGCGCGATCCCGATTGGAACATTCTGCTTCCGCAACTAAGCGACCGAATGATTGGCGAGCAGATTTCGCTGCAGGATTTCTTGCGCGGTTTTACGGAGTTCACCAAGGAAATACCTCTCAAGACCGTGCGGCCCGCCACCAGCTGTGTCGTGTATAGGACGACGTGTGAGGACTGGAAGCCCGAGAACTTCCGCGAAGGGATTCCCGGGATCGATACGTGCGAGCAGGTCCACGAAACGATCAATCACCACGAGAAAACTTTGGTAGTGGTTACAGCCCGACGGGTGCCGCTCGATTGGACCGATGTCCAGACACTCTATAGCTGGGACTGGGAGCTTTACGTAGTGATCTGGTCGCCCAACCAGAATCTTCTCTATATCAACTGCTCGACTAACGCCGGGGAGTACAAGGCCCTCGCAACGGCGGTCGCAGGGGAAACTGCCGCGCTCATCAAGGGGAATGACGTATTCCGCACATTCGACGGGGTGAATCGCCTAGTCCTCCAGCAGGTAGGGCTGACCGAGATCTTGGGGCGCAATGTTCGCTACACCGGCCGGATGGGAGGAAATGTAGGACCGGGCGTGCCAGACGCCCAGCGGAGCCGCACGCTGAAATCCGTCCTCTCGGGCACTGGTTATAAAGAAGGAGCAAAGGTTACCGCTGCTGCTTCCCGGAAGGGGCGCATCTGGGCTCACGGGAGAGAACGCGTGGATCAACTAGCCGAATGGTGCAAAGAAATCGGCACGAAACTTCTAGACGAGACGATCAATCCGGATCAAGTGCTCGCCGGAACCCTCGAATCGCAAACTCTTCTTCTGCGACCCGTAAAGATGCCTATTGGTATCGACTGGCCGGAGGAGATTTACACGACCCCAGAAGGCCTCTGGTCGATCGTAATCGGCGAGCAAGAGTTCTCCTTGAGTGAACTGAGCATCGACCTCTTGTCTCCTAATCGAGACGGTGCGCTCCGTTTCCTGATTTCCTCTGAAAACAAGCGCAGCGAGCTCGAGCTCTCACTCTACGAAGAAGACGAGGCCCCAAACTATCGCTTTCTGCTGCGATCCGAAGAACGAACTCAGATCAAACGGGGCGGGCGCGCCCAGCCGGAAGATATAGCCGAGTTCCTTTACGACAATCCCCCCGTCATTTGGTTTGCGGAAGGGTCAGCGCTTGAAGGCAACCAGTATGTTGAGCTCAAGAATGTGAAGCCTCCCTACAACGCAGCGAAAATCCAGGCGTGGGACTGGACAGGAACAAACATTCAAAAAGAGTCGCAGGGCACGGAAAAACATGTGGATTCAGTTCAAGCGAGAGTGATTCGCGAACTGCGTACGCGGGACTACCACATGATAATTGACGACGACGCGAAGGGAGAGGCGGCAGATGTCGTGGCAATTCGGATTCAGGGCGAGCTGACCGCGCCTACGGGTATCGAAGTAGAGTTCTATCACTGCAAGTACTCGGGCGGCCCTGAACCAGGACAGCGGATCGATGATCTGTACGAAGTGTGCGGTCAGGCCCAGAAAAGCATTCGCTGGATGTGCTCGCCCGAAAAGCGCAGCGATCTGTTCACGCATCTGCTACGTCGCGAAGCGAATCGTGAGGAGGCGGGTCTTCCAACCCGATATGAGTTAGGCGATACGGAAATGCTTCAGACGATCCGCGAGATTAGCCATCTGTGCCTAGTGGAGCTTACGATCCATATCGTCCAACCGGGGCTTTCCAAAGCCCACGCAACGCCTGATCAACTGGAATTGCTGAGCGTCACCGAAAACCATCTGATGGAGATCTACGCTCTCCCCTTTGTGGTGATCGCGAGTCCGTAGATTTCGCACTTCTGTTCGAGAATTCCACAAAGAAGAGAAAGCCGTCTTGCTCCTGACAGTTCTATTAAAAATTCCGCGCGCCACTTCGGACTTTCACACAAAGAGCCAGCGGTGCCACCCTTGAGGCTCGTTCTGTTTCTTATTGCCGCCTTTTGCCGCCTCGCTAAACCGCTAAGTCATTCTGAGCAAATGGGATGGTTGGTAGGGGCGGTGGGGATCGAACCCACACCCCACATCTGGTGGGCGCAGACAAATCGCAGTCAACTCTGAAGATTCCTTGGAAGAGCCCCGTCACATCGTATCCCCCTGCGGCCCCTGAAGTGTGTGAGTTCGAAGCGACGACAGGAGCTGGGGGCATTGCTGCATGGGAGGGGGAGATGATTGTTGCTGTTGTGGTTGTGGGAAAGTGGGAATCCCGCGGGGTTGGCGGGATTTCCAAGCTAGGTGGAAAAGTGGGTTGTACTTTTCCACCTAGCGTCTTTTCCACAACCGGCGCCGCTAAAATGCGCGGCCTATGGTCGCCGCTCGGTATTTCGATCTGGTGCGTGAGATGAAAGACGCTTATAACCATCGCCTGCGCTTGGTAGAGAGCGCCAAACGGATCGGCATCAAGCCCACCGCAAGGCTGTTCACTACCACCGTGCCCACGGTCCGCAAATGGCTGCGCCGCTTCCAACAGCACGGCCCTTCTGGCCTCCGCGAGCAGTCCCGGGCACGGCACCGTCAGGCTCACAAGACCCCTCCCAACGTCGAGGCCCAGGTGCTGGAGCTGCGCAAAACTCTGCCCACCTTCGGCTCCCGCCGCCTGATCCGCGAATTCGATCTGCGCATCGGTCACAACGCGCTCGATCGCATCTGGCGCGAACACGGTCTGCTGGAAAAACGCCGCCGCAAATACCAGCGCAAGCAAGACCTCGCGCACATCAAGGCCCAGTGGGCCCTGTTCCAGCAGATCAGCGCCGATACCAAGGATTTAGACGACATTCCGCGCTACTGGCAGCAAGCCCAGCGCCTGCATCTGCCGGTGGTGCAGTACACCGCCCGAGAAATCCGCAGTGGTCTGCTGTTCTGGGCTTTCGCACAATTGCGTAGCGCTTCGGCCAGTGCCGTGTTTGCTTCCCGCATTCAGCGGCACTTGCACCGCTACGGCGTCTCGCTGCGCGATCTGGTCTGGCAGACCGACAACGGCGGCGAGTTCAAAGGCGATTTCCCCAAAGCCCTCGGCGACAGCCAACATGTGCGCATCCCGCCCGCCGCGCACACCTACCAGAGCGACGTCGAAACCGTGCATCGCCTCGAAGAAGACGAGTTCTTCGATCTGGAAGACTTCTCCAGCCGCGGCGAGTTCCTGGCCAAAGTGCACACCTACCAGTTGTACTTCAGCTTGGCTCGCCCCAACTCCCACAAAGAAAATCAAAGCCCCTGGCAAATCATCGAACGCCTCGCTCCTCGTTCGCCGCTTGAACTTTGCTTGCTTCCACCAGTCTTTTTGGATTACTACCTCAACGACTCAGGGGGATACGATGTGCCAGGGCATCCCTACTCTGAAGATTCCTCCAGCGTCAAAGCCCCGATCTGACGGTTCCTCGCAAAAGGCGTCCGTCGCCACCTACGTGCAGATTTGGATTAGGAAACTCACATACTCCGCTTGTAATTCAAGAAAGAAATTCCTAGCTGCAACAAAATTCCTTTGCTTGGGACAGTGGTTCCTGCGATACTCCAGTTGCTTTTTCTCCCCGCAGGAAGCACAAACGACGTCCAAAGAACTTTTTGCTCCGACCTTAAAACGATTCGAACTGAAAATTGATCTTTGCCAGGTCCGCAAGATTACAGCCCGCGGATACTGCTGAGAGCTGGGGCGTTTGGCAGCCTCCGAGGCTTTGGAAGACCCCCCAAACGCCCCAGCTATTCCTCCAAAAGAACGCAAGTTCCAAGTTCCCGCTGTGATCGCACCCTATATCGCTCAGCTATACCTCACGGCGCAGAAAGTATTAGACCCGTCTCCCGTCCCATTCTAGAGTTGCATTGAATCGCGATTTCTAACTCCCAGAGAGGATTAGCCGACGCGCTCCGCCCGCGTCTTTTTTCTGCGCAGATGGGCGGACGCGTCTTGACGGCGACGAAATTCGGGTGGACAAGTGAACACAACGCACGAAACTAGCGCGCCGGCGACATTATTGACGATTGAAGAGGTGTGCCAGCTCCTCAGGGTCCCAAAAAGCTGGGTCTACGACCGGACCCGCAAACGCGGCATCGAGCGAATCCCGGGATTCCGCCTTGGCAAGTACTGGAGGTTCCGAGAGTCCGATGTTTTGTCTTGGATTGAGCGTCAGCGGGTTGGCGGCCGCCCAAATGGGTGACTTTGGCGGTACAATCTTGCCCGACGCAGAAAGAGGCGGACGAGTCAGCCGAAAGGAGAGTATGACTCGACCGCGATACCAAGAAGGTTGTTTGTGGACACGTGGCAAACGCAGAAAAATGTGGGTCATTCGCTGGAGAGAAAACGTGCTGCAGCCGGACGGATCAAGGACTCGGATGCTGCGAGCCGAGACGCTCGGGCCGGTAAGCAAGATTACCCGGCAGCAAGCACGAGGAATTCTCGAAGAGCGACTCACTCCCATCAATTCCGGGCAAAGCAAGCCGCTGGCGACCGTCACGCTCGCCGATTTTGTGCGAGTCGAGTGGGGACCGAACGCCGGCTTGTCGCTTAAGAGGAGCAGCGTGCGCTACTACCAATCTCAGCTCGACAGCCGCATCCTTCCGACCCTGGGAACGAGTTCACTTTGCAATGTGAACCGCGCCCAGATCGAGGGACTCCTGTCGGACCTGAGGCGCAAGGGATACCCGAGTGCGACGATCCGCGGGGTGCGTGCAACGATCTCGACCGTGTTGCAGGCCGCCGTGGAACGTGGCTATCTCGACCGAAATCCCGCGCATGGCATCCGCCTACGTGAAACGAGTGGAAAGCCGAAACGGCAATTCTATTCGCCGGCACAAATTCAAAAGCTCCTTCCAGAGCTCTTGGAGCCCTGCCGGGCGGTCGTCAAAGTGGCGGTGCTCACGGGGCTGCGCATTGGGGAGATTCTGGCACTGAAGTGGAAGCGCGTTGATTTGCTGCATGGCACTCTGGAGGTCGCCGAAACCTATTCGGATGGCTTCTTTGGCTCGCCAAAAACTCGCAGCAGTGAGCGCGTGATACCGATGTGCAAGGAGCTCACCAACCTTTTCATGAAGAGTCGGTCAGTATCACTGCTGACCGGCCCGGATGATCTCGTATTCGCTACGAGCAAAGGTACCCCGCTCAATTCAAAAAATCTCTACAACCGCGTGTTAGCGCCGGCATGTGACCGCATCGGACAGCCACGTGTATCGTGGCATTCCTTTCGGCACACCCATGCGACGCTCCTCGCGGACGTCGGAGAATCGATCAAAACGGCTCAAGCTTTACTGGGCCATTCTGATGTTGAAACGACGCTGAACACCTACGCGCACGCCATTCCGAGTTCGCAACGGCGAGCCGTAGAGCTGGTGTCGGGGGTTTTGTTCTCAAGTGTTCTCAAGTTGGACGAGCATACGAGGGCAGTGAAAAACTAAGCTGTTGCATTTGCAAGGGTTAGGAAAGATTTGGTGAACCGGGGAGGACTCGAACCTCCAACCCGCTGATTAAGAGTCAGCTGCTCTACCATTGAGCTACCGGTCCATTTAACTGATTCTAAATTATTTGCTACTCGTTTACGCGAAACCACA
>JBEKSZ010000187.1:0-10808 GCA_049516615.1 Candidatus Acidiferrum sp.
ATAGTCCAGGTCCGTTTCTTCGCCTTCACGCCCGTTGTCGTCAGGGTTGCGACGTTGCCGTTCAGCGCGTGGATAGCGCCGTCAACTCGAGCCAGTTTTTTCGCCAGCGTGGCGCGTTCGGCGCGCAATAAATAAAGCAAATCGGCCATCAGTCGGGTCTCCCAGAGAATTCTCGCAGATTTGTCGTAGCGGACTAGCAGTCACACCTCTCGGCAGTGGCCTTCAACTTCTACCGTAGAAACCGATTACAGTCAGCGATTCCGCGCAACGCATCCTCGACGAATGGACGCACAGATTCTGCGTTAACCGAACCACCCTCTACGCTGCGCAACCACCAACGAATATTCTCGATGTGCGCGCTCCTCAGAGTTTCAGCCTTGCGTCGGTCACTCATACCGTGCCTCTATTGAGCATTGAATAATATAGTTACACGGGAAAGAGCTCGGCTTGTTGCCAGAAGGCCATGATCAGGGTTGGGCGGCGACGCATGCGTTTCAGGGCGCGGATGGCGTGCAGGCTCAGCTCGCCCAGGTTCTTGGGACAAAGATTGGCGACCTCGTGCTGCTTCAGATGTCCCCAGATGTATTCGGTCGGATTCAGTTCCGAGGCATAAGCGGGTAGAAATTCTAACCATAGGCGTCCGCGCTGTTGTCGTACGAACTCCCAGACCGCACGGCTGCGATGTGCCGGCAAGCCGTCCCAGACGATCAGCAGCTTGCCGGGAATATGGCGTAGCAGATGGGTGAGAAACTCGATGATCTGCGGGCTGCGAATGGCTCCGGGAAACAGCCGGAAGTAAAAGTTCCAAAAGGTGATTCCGGCGATGACTGAAAGAGTCTTCCAGGTGAAGTGATACTGCAGCACTGGCGTTTGTCCTTTCGGTGCCCAGGTGCGTGCGCGATGTGGACGTTCGCTCAGTCCACTTTCGTCGGCGAAGATGATGGTTCGCCCTTCTTTTTGGGCTTTTTTTTAATCTCCACCCAACGCTTGTCCTTCCACTCTCGAATCTTGGCGTCATCGCGCTCGAGGGCCCGTCCCACCGGGCGCTGGCAACTCCAGCCCAGCTTGCGCAGGATGCGCCAAGCTTGTGAAGGGTCGTAGCGCACTCCACATTCTTCTTCGATCAGGTGCGCCACTCGCCAGGCGGTCCACAGACTCGTTTCGTAGCCCAACGCTTCGGGGCCGCGCTGCAGTCCGCGTTCGATGCCTCGCAGATCTGCGGTACTCAGGCGCGACTTACGCCCAGCGCGCCCGGCCTTCTTCAAAGCCTTCTGTCCGCCCGCGGCCAGCTGCTGGGCCCAGCGGCTCACCGACTGGCGATGCACCCCCACCTGCCTGGCCACTTGCGCCTGCGCAACGCCTTGCCGCAACAGACTCGCAGCCAGCAAGCGCCGCCCTTCCAGTTTCTCGAAGTCTCGTCGCACACCTTTTGGGTTTCCCATGCACCGAACATAGCACAAGAATCTATAAATGTCACTATATTATTCAATGCTCAATAGGGAAGTTTGTACGGCAGTAACCTCGTTCTGTCGCAAAATCAAATGCAGCGTGCGGGTACCCGTTCACCACATTCCCCGGTTTCCTGATCCAAAAAAGCGATTTGCTGAAAGCTCGGGTGATAATCTACTCCTACGATGTACATGTCCGGCTCCTTCCTCCCGAGCCTTGGTCGTCAACCACACTGCGCCACTTGATTGCATAACCATGTCGGCCCCCTCGACCCGAGTCTGTGCGGAGATGGGCGCGTTGGCCGATTAGAAAGTGCCCGGTAAGGCGTGCCGGACATTTGAGACCTGGCCCGATTTCGATTTCCGATTATGGCGCGTTAATCGGGAGTTGACCCTTCGGATGCTTTCAGAATGTTCAGAGCCTCTTCGAGACGTTCGGCAGGGACGAGCACGTACATTTCGTTTCCCCTTGGATGCGGGGTCGGATTATGACCGTGGTCGCGGTCATAATCCGCTATCGCAATCTGTTTGGCCGCAACGCCAGCGCGGTTGAGTGTCTCCACCCATCGGTCGAAGACGGAACTTCGGTCACCAGCTCCTATAATTTCAAAGGATTCCATGAGCAATCTTAGCCGCCCACCACATGTCCAGTAATGGCGTTAATCGAACACTTGCCGACTGGCAGGGACAACGCCTGGCATTGAGCAGCAATCTTTGACTCACTTCGGTGATTCGGTGCTGAGCAGACAATCGGGCGCAAGGCTCTCTGCGTCGAAATGACCAAGCTTTTGATAGAAGTCTTTCCACGCCTCTGGCATTACCTCGCAGACTTCGCCGCACCCTCGACCCCGAGACAGGCAACTGAAATCAATGTGCAGTGCGCGCTTCCGCTCCTCGGCGCTCGCCGTTGGAGTAAGCGACGTTTCCAGTCCCAATCCACTTTCATATTTGCCTTGATATTTGCCAAATTTCATCTCAATGCGCCTAACTGAATAGGAATCTGATATGCGCCTTTGTGCTTGTTCAAATCTGGGTAAGGCCGGACTCACGTCAGCGCCAAACCCACGCCAGCGGCCGTTTGACGCCCGGTACCAGACCCAGAAGGAATATCGGCGTACCATTCCGCTCACAATACTTATCTGAGCGTTCCCCCACCATTCCGAAATACCGAAACGAGGCATGGATTGGTGTTTCTGAAGTAGCGATTCAACTGGGCTGTTGTTCATCAGCAGGATGTACGTACAGTGTTCAAGATGGTCTGGCGCTGCGCAGTCTTCCCTGTTGTAGCGATTTTTCAACCAATACGGGGGCGGCGCAATTCCGAACTTCGCTGCGATTGCATCGGCGACAATGTGGTCGGATTGTGCGATTTCCAATCGTTCGATTTCATCCACGACTTCCTGCGCTCGCTTAACTCGATGAGCATTGTCTCGCCGCAGGTACACTCCGCTCAGAACAGCAGCCGAGCCGATAGCTAGAATGAATGTCAGGAGAGCTAGCAAAGCTTTTCGCATCAATCTGATTGAACACCAAGCGTAGCGAGAGCTGTACCGGTTATTGAATAAAAGTGCCTAATTGTTAGTAACTAGTAATCCGACTTGGCTACAGTGGGCCAACATCTCTAAGCGCGGTTTTGGTGTTTTGGTAGCCATCCGTGCCGCGTAGTTACAATCAGCTTACCAAAGCACAGCCCACTGTCACGGCAGAGGTCGCTCACAAAAAGTCCAAAAATCCAGAGACCGTACCCTTACAGGTCGCTGCTGAAAAAGGATCCGAGCCTCGAAGTGTGCAAGAGCCACGGGCAATAAAAAGTGAGGATCTCGTTTGAAAATTGCACCCAAATTGCACCCAAAAGGATCGTTCTGGCATCTGTTGTAGTCTGTTGTGGGCTGTGTAACTCGTTGAAAACACTGCCAAGTCGTGTAGACGGAGGTTCGGTTCTGAACTTGAAAGGGCCGCGTGCTAACCGTTGCACCATAGCGCCGCAGACTGAAATTGTATCACAGCACCTCCCAACGCAGGCGCCGCGACCGGGTCCCCAACAGCAGCCACCGGAGCGCCATGCCGACGCAGACACTGCAGCGCCCGCAGCCTTTTTAGGCGAGCAGGATGCTACACCCGAAGTGCCAAGCTGCTGCCCATTTCGGCGCTCCGGCCATCAGTCTTTCTGCCAAGCTTCCTTTGCGAAGCCTTTCTTGCGGGGGCATTCTGCGTACTTGAGTAGAGCGTTTGGAACGGCCCGAACTTATGGGCCGCCAAACGAAGCACTGGCAAACGAGCTTGCACCAGGATTTGCCCTACCGCTTCAGGATATCGATATTGCTGTTCGAGTTGGTCAGTGACAAAGCACAGCCACCGTTCCCGATTTTCCCGTTCAGCGATTCTCCGCTGATCTGCCCCGTGCTGGTCACCGGCAGCTCGCTATTGATGCGCCCGAAAGAAGTGTGTGCCGTGAGATTGTATTCAGCGCCTCCCGGCAGACGAACCTGAATCGGCGAAAAAGAAGTCTTGACGGAAACATTCTTGCAGCTGCCGCCTGCCCGCGCCGTCACGGACACCGATCCGTTCTGGTTGTCCACGGTAACCGCTCCTCCAAGGTCCTCGAGCTTCACCGCGCCAAAACTCGTTTTGGCCGAAGTGTCCCCGCTCACGGCTCCGGCGCTCACCGCTCCGTTGGAGTTCTCGATCGTCAGATTTCCACTGACGCGTTGCACGTTGATCGTGCCGAAGCTGGTCTTCGCATACGCGTCGCCGCTCACGTCATTGAGCTCGATGCGCCCGTTGCCGGTGGTAGCATGCACTCCCTTGGACAAGCCGCTCGCTTCAATCGCGCCAAACGAGGTGCTCAGCGTCGCGTAGCCTTTCGCATCTTTCACCGTCACATCGCCGTTGGAATTTTCCACCCGCAGCGCTCCACTGATCTGCTCCAAGGTTACTCCGCCAAAAGAGGTCTTCACGAACAACTCGCCGACCTTGGCTCCGTGGACGTTCGCGTTCGAGGAGTTGCATTTCACCCGCCCCGAGATATTGTTGAAGGAGATGGATCCGAAGCTGGTGTTCAGCTCCGCGGCGCCATTCACGTCGTTCACGTCGATCGCCCCGTTGCTATCGTTGATGGTGATGTCTCCGTGCACATTGCGCGCGGTCACGGCACCGAACGAATTGCTCACCACCGACGGTCCCACGTCAGTAAGTTCCACGGTCCCGTTGCCGCCGGACACCGATGCTGCTCCTTGCACTCCGCTGATGGTGATCGAAGCAAAGCGATCCTTCACGTCCAGGTCGCCCTTGACGCCCGCCACGCTGACCGGACCATTCGCGTTGATCACCGTCAGTTTGCCGGAGGCATTGCCGCTCTCGACCGAACCGAACGAATTCGTCAGCTTCGCCGCGCCGGAATCGTGCAGAATCACATTCCCGTTGGAATTCACCACCTCGGTCCAACCCTGCACGCCGCGCACATCGGCATTGCCAAAAGCATTCTTGACCCACAACTTGGCGTCGTTCGGCACGGAAATGTCGTAATCCACAGAGTACGACGTATTGTTCCCAATGCGCAGGACAACGAAGGATTCGTCGGGATTCACCGTACGCACCTTAATGCCTTGTCCATCCGGCGATACTTCAATACGAATTTCGTCCGCCCGCCGGTCAGCCTTCTCCTGGGATCCCGCTTGCGTGCGGATCGTCGCCACGATCTTCACATCGCGGCTGTTTTCCCCGTGAACCCGAACTTCCCCGAACTTATTTTCCACCGCCAGAGTTTGCCCGGCGCCCAGCGGCAGCGTCTTGCTGAATTCCCGCTTGGCCGAGTATTGCTCCCGGGAGCGCGCGAAGACCGCCGGAACCGCCGATAGGACCAGCAGGGCGATACACATCGTGGCGCGACCGAATTTGCTCGAATCAAAGCTCATTGCTTGGTCTCCAGAATTTCTCGCAGCGTCCCCTGCTTTTCCCGGTACATTGCCAGCAGTTGATAGCGCAGGTGCGCGTTCGACGGGTTCTGCCCCGCCTGCAAACGCAATTCATCGATGGCGCCATCCAGCACCAGCAATTTCTCGCGGTAACTGTCCATCAACGGTGAACTGGCGGCATCCATCTGCGGTTTGGTCTCCTGAGCCAGCTTGTCGATGGCCTGCATGTAGGCGTTCTCTGTGCGTTCCACTTCCGCCAGCGCCCGGTCATTCAACAGCGGATTCCTAACCGCCGTGGTTCCGCTCTGGGTACTTTGTTCGCCGAGCGTACGCACATAGAGATACCCACCACCAAGCGTAAGCGCGAGCACCAACGCCCCCGCCAGCGCCGTCTGCCAGACCAGCGGCAACCGCCAGCCAAGACGCAGAAACGCCCAGCGGCTCTCGCGCCCCGCGTTCTGCGGCGCCTGGTCTTCGAGCGACGCCGCGATACGCAACCACAGCGCCGGATCCTCCCGATGCTCTCTCAGTTCCCCTGCCGCCGTACTCAACTCCTGCCATGTGCGTAACTCTTCGGCGCAAACCGCGCAGGACGCCGCGTGTATTCCGAGCGCCGCCCACTCCTCCGGCGTGCCATCCAGAAAAATTCGTTCGCGATCTGCGCACTGGATGTTCATTCCGCACCTCCCAGCTGGGAGCCGCGAGGAGGCGCCAGCAACTGCCGCAAACTCTTCTTTGCGTAGAACAAGGTATTCTTGGAAGCTGTCTCGGTGATCTCCAGCATCCCGGCAATTTCCGCGTGCCGGAAGCCCTCCACTTCGTAGAGTAGAAAAACGTCGCGCTGATGTTGCGTGAGAGCGGCAATGGCCCGCTCCAGCGCCAATCGCAACGATGGATGCGCGCCCGAGGCGCGCGGTTCCGGCGGCGTAAAGTTCTCGCTCGGCTCCGGCGCGATATCTTCCTTGCGGCGCACCCGCCGACGCCGCATGTCGTGACAGGTATTCACCAGAATGCGGAACGTCCAGGTGACAAAAGACGAGTTCCCGCGGAAGCTGCCGATGCCGCGCTGCACTTTCAGGAAGGTTTCCTGCACCGCGTCTTCCGCGTCGCTATGCGTGCCCAGAAGGTTGCGCGCCAGATTCTTCATGCGCACACCCTGCGCGCGATACAACTGTTCATACGCGCGCAGATCCCCACGCTGGCAAGCCTCCGCCAGCGCTAAATCCTCGGGATTCGCGGCCAGCGCCCCTGCAGACGGCGCGTTCGAGGTTGAACCTCTTTCCAAAGGCTGCACTCGCGGCTCCCCCTGGCGCTGCAACGGACTGATTCTATGCCCCGCAGCCAGCGCAAGTCCCATGGCTCCCATGTTGGCACTCCTAGGGTATAGACGACGGAGCGGACCGAAACGTCTGAGCGGCAGACGAACTGATGACGACCGAAAGCCATTGCAACCGAAAGAGTTACGGGAACACCCGGCAATTAGTTTCGGGGAGCTTTTAAACAACGCTTAGATCCGCAGCCGGCGTAGAAATCTCGCCAAAGAAAATGGCTAATTTTTGCGGTCGTTGTACTCTTCGTGCCAGGCCATCTGGATGGCTTCGAGTTTGCTTTCGTTGGAGGCCGCAGCTTCACCGGCGAAGTCCGGCAACTCCAGGATCCATTTGTGCATGTCGGTGAAGCGCACGGTGAGGGGATCGGTATCCGGATGCGCATCGCTCAATCCGATGGCGATGTCTTCGATGTCGTCCCAATCAAATGTCCCTGGCATCTGCTCTCCGCGCCGTTCTGTTGATTTCGTCTGCCCGTGCGGGTTCCCGGGGCGGGCAGGACTTACAATTTGTGAGCGGTGCTCCGCAGGGAGGCTCGTGCCGCCCCGCTTGCCTTTCACGGATCACGGCTACCCCGTCAGTGATCGAGTTCTTTCGCGTAATTCTTGTTCCACTCCGGAATTTCCACCACGATATCGGTGGTCCCATCCGGCACCGTCTGGCAACCCAAACGCGATTTTGGCGTAATACCCGGCGCCATGTCCAGTTCATCCAACTCCGCATCGGTGGCTTCGTTGCAGGATTCCAAGCCTTCCTTGACGATCACATGGCACGTGGAGCAGGCGCAGACGCCGCCGCAGGCGTGGTCCAGCCCAGCTTTGACGCCCTCGGAGGCGTCAAGAATGCTGCCCGGCAGGCCGTTGTGGCCGTAAGGGATTTTCTCCGGATCCATCTCGATGCTTTTGCCGCTGGGAAGAAATGTCACTTTATATTTCTTCGTCGCCGGCTTGTACTTTACTTCGTCGATGTACGGGTTGCTTCCGCCCATGTCTTTCCCCCTCAAACAAACGCAACGGGCCTTGCCTCTTCCAAAGGTTCGCCGGCAAGACTCCTCTGCCGCGGCGCAGCCTGCTGCACCGCCACGAACCGACCGCCGCGCGTTGGCCTACACCTCCGCCAGTTTGCGGCCTTCCAGGGCCGTCGAAATCGCCGAATTCATCAAAACTTCCGCCAGATGCTCCGTAGCCCGATTCAGTTCATCGATGCGCTTGCGCGCCAGCTTGTAATCCGTTCCAGCTGCGGCTTCTTTCAGGGCGGCGACGCTGGCCTCTATCTTGCCGCGCTCTTCCGCGGAAAGTGCCGCGCATTGCGGCCTCGCCAGCCCCTTCAAGGTGGCTGCCAAAATCGCTTCGGCCTCCGTGCGAGCCTCGATCAACTGCCGCTCCGCAAAGTCCTGCTCCGCATACTCGATGGACTCTTCGAGCATGCGCTCGATCTCCGCATCGCCAATGCCATAGCTCGGCTGCACTTCGATGGAATGCTCTTCGAGCGTCCGCAGATCCTTGGCACCCACTTGCAGGATGCCGTTGGCGTCGATCAGGAAGCGCACTTCAATGCGTGGCAAACCAGCGGGCCCGGGTTGAATCTTGAGTGTAAATCGCGCCAACGAGCGGCAATCCCTCGCCAATTCGCGTTCCCCCTGCAGGACGTGAATCTCGATCCCGGTCTGGTTGTCGACGCCGGTGGTGTACTGCTCCTGGGCGCTGGCCGGAATCGTGGAGTTGCGCGGGATAATCTTGGCCACCGCGCCGCCGTACGTTTCTATCCCGAGCGAGAGCGGTGTCACGTCCAGCAACAGCATGTTGCTCACACCGCGCTCCAGAATATTCGCCTGCACCGCCGCACCGAGAGCCACCACTTCATCGGGATTCAGCTCCGTGTGCGGCTTGCGGCCAAAGAATTCCTGCACCGTTCCGCGAATCAGCGGTGTGCGCGTGGTACCGCCAACGAGCACAACTTCTTCGATTTGCGATGGTGTCAGGCGCGCGTCCGCCAGCGCCGCCTTTACTGGCGCCATGGTGCGATCGACGATCGGACCAATCAAGTCGTTGAAGTGATGGCGCGGCAACTCCATCGCAAAAACCGCGCCGCCAGGCAACGGGAATCGTATATCCACCGCCGCTGCGGTCGAGAGCTGGTGCTTCGCGGCAATCAAAGTCTTGCGCAATTCCTGGGCCAGTTCCGGTTTCGCGGAAACATCCACCCCGTGTTCTTCGCGGATTTTGTCGCGCACCAGGGCCTGCAGCAGGTTGTCGATGTCGTCGCCGCCGAGATGCGTGTCCCCGTTGGTCGCCAGCACCTGATAAATGTCGCCTTCGCTCGTGGCAATCAGCTTCAGCACGGAAATATCGAAAGTCCCGCCGCCAAGATCGTAAACCGCCACTTGCCCGCGCTGTTTTTCGTGCAGGCCGTAGGCCAGCGCCGCAGCCGTCGGTTCGTTTACCAGGCGCACGATTTCGAGACCGGCAATTTTGCCCGCATCTTTCGTGGCTTGCCGTTGCGCATCGTTGAAATAAGCCGGCACGGTAACCACCGCGCGCCCCACAGCCTCGCCGAGAAAAACTTCCGCCCAATTCTTCAGTTCGCGCAGAATGAACGCGGAAATCTCCGGCGGGGTGAAATATTTGTCGCCGAGCTGCACGCGTATCACGTTCTGGGAATGGGGATCGATGCGAAAGGGAAACAGCTTCAGTTCCGTCTCTACATCCGCGGAGCCACGACCCATCAGACGCTTCACGGAATAAATGGTACGCCCCGGCTGCGACAGCAAACGCCGTCGCGCCGCTTCACCAACAATGATGGCCCCGTCGGCATCGAGGCTAACCACCGACGGGCACAGCGTCGAACCATATGGTCCCGGGATACACTTCGGCTCCTTCGTGTGCGGATCGATGTACGCAACGAGACTGTTGGTGGTTCCCAAGTCAATTCCAACGATGCGTGCCATGGCCAGAGCCGCCGGGCTTAAGAGTGCTCGCCCTGCGCTACAGGAGCTCCTTTTGGACGTTGATGACCAGATTCCTGATATAGGAGCGACGATTCAGCAGCTCGTTCAGTTGCTGCTTGATCTTGTCGCGCTCGGGTTGATTTTGTGCGCCGCCGCACTCCGCGTCTATCGCCGCGTCCCATTGTTTTGCGGCTAGAAACAGCTGGGAGTCGACTGCCTTGAGCTTTTCTTCGAAATTATTGGCGGCTCCCTGGAGACGGACCTTGAGCGCCGCTAAGTCCTCGCGTGCGGATTTTGCCGCGCGCAACTCGTCGAGCGATTCATTTAGTTCAAAGACCTCTTCAAGGAGTTCCGGCGGTGCCTGCTGCTTGTGTTCACCTTCTTTTCGGGCGCCTTCGATGGCCAGCAGATATTCGACGCGGGCGACGGGGTCGCGCAGGACGCGATAAGCGTCGTTCACTTCTGAGCTTCGCTTCAGCGACAGCTCGCGCTCGGTTTCGCTGGCGTTTACGAAATTGTCGGGATGCAGCTTCCAGCTGAGCTGCAGGAATTTTTTCTCGAGGCCGCCCATCTCGATCCAGAGTTTTTTGGGCAGCTCAAAGAGTGCGAAGTAGTCCAGCGACTGCGGGATCTGCTGCAACTTGCCACAGCTCGCGCAGAAATGCGTGCCCAGAGCGCGCTCGTGGCAGCTCCAGCAGACCAGCGGCGGATTGGTGGTGGTCGATGGTGTGCTCATGTGGATGCCACCGTTTCTCCGGACTTTTCGCTATTGGCGTGCAACTCGTCAATCACCTGATTCCCATTCCGGACCGCGACTTCTCGCGACGGCCAGGTTTACTCCGTGCGTGAACCACGGCGCACGCCATGGCATTTCCAAAATCGCAACCTTCACACACAAAAAAAGTGGCTGGCTGGTGGGGCTGCCAACCACTGGGTGGCACAGACTTCCGTCTGTGCTGTGCGGCAACGAAATCCGGGCCTGCGACGACTTGCACAGACTCAAGTCCGTGCCGCACCCCCCGCTGCCTAGGCCGTGAATGAGCTGCCGCAGCCGCAACTGCGCGCGGCGTTGGGATTTTGAAACACGAAGCCCTGGCGCATCAGCGTCTCTTCGTACTCGAGCGTGGTACCGTTCAGATACAGAAAACTCTTGGGGTCCACGAACAGGCGC
>JBEKSZ010000188.1:0-10801 GCA_049516615.1 Candidatus Acidiferrum sp.
TCACCCTCGGTTGGCATCTCTCGCACACGGCCGAGGACGAACTTTTTGCGGCCATCGAAGGCACGGCGTTTCATACCCGCGTGATTTTCGAACGCATGGAAAGCTACGGCGTGCCCATCGAACGGGTGATCAACGCGGGAGGGATTCCCCAGAAGAATGAAGTATTGAACCAGGTGTATGCCAACGTGCTGCAGAAACCGGTGCTGGTGCCCACCGGGGACGTGACCAGTTTGGGTTCCGCGATTTTCGCGGCCATGGCCGCGGGAGCCTTTCCGAGCGTAGCGGCGGCGCAGGCGGCGCTGTGCCCGGCGCATCGCGTCATCGAGCCGGACGCGAGCACCGCGCGGGTTTACCATGAGCTGTTTGGCTTCTATCGCGAGATCTATTTTGGATTCGGATCCGCGGATGCGCAGGCGATTCGGGCGGGCGGAGTATTGCCGGGGTTGCGGGAGATTGCCGCGTCGCTTCGGGGGCAGGCGTGAAATTACAGGCCTTACGCGAGGAAGTGCTGGAGGCCAATCTTGAATTGGTTCGCCGGGGACTGGTTTTGTACACGTTTGGAAATGCCAGCGGAGTGGCGCGTGAAGAAGGTTTGGTGGTCATTAAACCGAGCGGCGTCCCGTATGAGTCCATGAAGCCCGAACATCTGGTGCTCGTCGATTTGTCGGGACGTGTGGTTGAGGGCGGTTTGCGTCCGTCTTCGGACCTGGCGACGCACTTGATTTTGTATCAGGCCTTCCCGGAGATCGGCGGCGTCGCCCACACGCATTCCCAGGCGGCAACGGCGTGGGCCCAGGCACGGCGCGAGATCCCCTGCTTCGGGACCACGCACGCGGATTATTTTCGCGGATCCGTGCCGGTGACCGAGCCGCTTTCTGCGGGCGAAGTCGCGAGCGACTACGAGGTCAACACCGGGCATGCGATCGTACGGCGCTTCAAGGAATTAGATCCCCTCGAAGCGCCCGCCGTGCTGGTGGCTTCGCACGCGCCGTTTTGCTGGGGCCGGACTCCCGCCGAGGCCGCGCACACGGCGGTGATTGTTGAGGAGATTGCCGCGCTCGCGTTGCGAACCATGGCCGCGAATCCTGCCGTCGCCGCGATCCCGCGGTATCTGCATGAAAAACATTTTTTGCGCAAGCACGGAACGACGGCCTATTACGGACAGAAAAAGTAGTTCGCCCCCCGCCGCCCGGGCCCGCCAGAGCGCGCTAATTCGGCTCGAGGAATTGCCGGGTGTAGGCCGCCGCGGGATCGATTTCCTTGTCGATGATCTCCAGGTCGCGGAGTTGCTTGTAGAGCGTGGCCCAGCGCGCGGGGTCCATCTGGCCGAGTTGCGAAGCGTCTGTGTCCGGACCGGTGACGAAGTGTCCATCCTTCAGTTGTTGCCAGGAAAATTGCATCCATGCGGGACTTAGCGCGGGATTCAGGCGCGCCACGGCGGCATGCGCGACGCTCGGGTCCTTCAGATAATCGCGCCATCCGTGAAGCGAGGCGCGCACGAATTTCGCGACGAGGGCGGGATGCTCTTTGAGGAAATCACGGGTGGTGAACATCACCCGGTAGGTGTCGAAGCCGGAATCGCTGACCAGAAGGAGACGGGACTCGACGCCGGCCTGCCGCGCGAAAAATGGTTCCGAGGTTGCGAAGGCCTGCTGGATGTAGTTGGGATTGGCGATAAAGTTGGCCACCGACATGGTGGCGGGCAGTTCCTGGACGTTGTTCAGCCCGTAGCGCTTGGTTAGAAAGCGGAACCACGTGGCACCGGGAAGAACGGCTACGGCTCGGCCGTTGAGGTCGGCGAAGGAATGGACCGGGGAGGCCGCATGAACCATGATGCCTTGCGGATCATGTTGCATGGTGGCGGCCACGGCGACGAGGGGCTGGCCTTCGGCGAGGCCCTCCAAGATGCGATCCGAGCCGCCCAGGCCGAGTTGCGCGCCGCTTGAAGCGACCTGCTGGTAGGCGGACAGATACGGGCCGCCCGAGCGGATTTCGACTTCAAGGCCTTCCTGTCGGTAATAGCCCTTTTCAAGGGCGGTGTAGAAGCCGCCGTGTTCGGGCTGGGGATACCAGTCGGCTTGCAGAATCACGTGGCTCAGTCCGTGCTCGTTTGACACCGGGCGGCACGAAGACAGCAGCGGGGCCATCAGGAGGAGAAAAAACCGGGCGTACCAGCGGCTGCGCATATCGCTCCGATCGGGAAACGCGAAAAGGCGGGACGCAAGGATTTTAGACGTTTCTAGAGGGCGCTACATGCCGTGCCTTCGATAGCGTGGATTCGATTTTCCGTTTGTCCCTGACGGGCGGCCCTGCTAGATTGCGCCATGGCCAGCGGGGTTCGCGGCACGCGTGCACGCCCGGGGGATGAGGAACGGCTGCGCGAGATTTATGAGTTTACGGCGCGCTCGTTTGCCGGTCGCCGGCCCACGCCATTCGGCGCGCTGATCGTCGATAGCCGGACGGGAAAGACCCTGGTGCGCGCGAGGAACGCGGTGATGAAGGAATATGATCCGTCCTCTCATGCGGAGTTGCGCGCGGTGCGGCTCGGCTGCAAGAGGTTGAAAAGAACCTCGCTCGCGGGATTCACGATGTATTCAACCTGCGAGCCTTGTGCCATGTGCATGAGCAACGCGCTGTGGGCTCGCGTCGACCGGGTGGTGTACGGCGCGACGATCGCCGACGCGAGCCGGCATTGCCTGCAGATACAGATTGCCGCCGAAGAAGTGGCGCGGCGTTCCGACATGCACTGTGTGGTCGAAGGGCCGGTGCTGCGCGAACTGTGCAATTCGCTGTTCACCCACCCGGTGATGCTGAAGGCCTTTCGTTCCTGGAGCACGCGCAGGGCGGTTGCGCGCGGAAACGGAAAGGATCGGGCTTGATGGCTCGGGGTCACGCCGAAAAGCTCGAGGAACTCCTAAGAGATGCTTCCCGCGTAATCAGCAAACGGGAAGTCGTGGAGCAGTTGTCGCGCGATTTTTATTGGTATTCGCCGGTCTTACGGAAGCAACTGGACGGCAAGGCTGGCGACCTTGTGGTGCAACCGCTGACGGCCGGGGAAATCAAGGACATCCTCCGCTACTGCTACGCGAACGATTTGCCCGTCACCCTGCGCGGAGCGGGGACGGGCAATTACGGGCAGGCCGTGCCGCTCCATGGCGGCGTGATTCTGGACTTGTCCAAAATGGATGCCCTGCCCGAAATTCTGCCCGAGGGAGTTGCACTTTCTGAGCCGGGAGTGAGGCTAGGAGTCCTCGAGGCCGAAGCGCAGAAAGTCGGGTGGGAGTTGCGCTGTTATCCCTCGACTATCGCCAAGGCTTCCGTGGGCGGCTTTCTCGGAGGAGGTTCGGGCGGGATCGGGTCGGTCGCGCATGGCGGGCTGCGGGATTTTGAAACCGTGCGGGCGCTGGAAGTCGTGACCATGGAGGCCGAGCCGCGCATCGTGCGGCATGAGGGCGACGCGGTGCACGAGATTTTGCACGCCTGGGGAACGAATGGAGTGATCACGCGAATTTGGCTGAAGCTGACACCAGCTGTCGATTGGTCGCAGGGCGTGGTGGCGTTTGATGATTTTGCCGCGGCGTTTGATTTCAGCGAGCGCATCGCGGTCGAGGAGAAATGGACCAAGCGCCTGGTGACCGCCTTTGAGTGGCCGATTCCGTCGTTTTTTACTCCGATCAGAAGTCTTTCACCGCATGGCCAGGCCCTGGTTTTTCTCCTCATCGCGAGCACGCAACTTGCCGAACTTGCCAAGGAGGCCGCCGCCGCAGGCGGCACGGTCACTTTTGCCGGGGCCTACCAGGGATTGCGGACCCGGCCGCTGCTCTCTGATTACACCTGGAATCACACGACGCTTTGGGCCATGAAAACGGACGAGGCTTATACCTATCTGCAGTGCGGATTCGACCCCCGTAAGGTTCGCGGGCAGATGCGGCGATTGCGGGAGTTGTTCGGCAGGGAAATTTTATTTCATATGGAATTTATGAAGAACGGCACCGGGCGCGTGATACCCGGGGCCATTCCCCTGGTGTATTTCACAAGCGAAGAGCGCCTGAACGCCATGATCGACTGCTGCCAGGAGATCGGCGTGCTGGTGGCCAATCCGCACGTAAACAATGTCGAAGGCGGAGGACGCTACCGCGCGGACAATGTGCAGCTCATGGCCAAGCGGCGGTACGACCCGAAAGGACTCATGAATCCGGGAAAAATGATTACCTTCGAACCGCAAAGCGCGGAAACGGTCGCCGCTCCATGAAAACCTGGATCCCGGATAAGCGGAATTTTGCTTATTTGAATTGGAAGCAGGTGGACGCGCTTGCGCGGGACCAGACCCTGCTGGTGCTGCCCACGGCGGCGATTGAACAACACGGCCACCATCTGCCGCTGGCCACCGATACCCTGATCAACTGTTTGCTATTGGGGCGGGCGCTTGAGAAATTGCCCGCTGAGCTCGCGGTGTATGCCTTGCCTCCGCTCTGTTACGGCAAGAGCAACGAGCATCTCGGGTTTCCCGGGACGCTCTCGCTTTCGGCCGGCACGTTCATGGCCGTGGTGCGGGATTTGGGAGCGAGTCTGGCCGGTGCGGGATTTCGCAAGCTGGTGCTGTACAACACGCACGGCGGAAATACCTCCCTCGTCGATGTTCTCGCCCGGGACCTGCGCGCGGAGTTTGGTCTGCAAATGTTTGCGCTGCACGGCTCCGGAGGCGTTTCATTTACGGGCCTCGGCGCGCAGGAAAGAGCCTACGGTTTTCACGCCGGAGAGGTGGAAACGGCTTTTCTGCTGGCCGCCGCGCGGGAACTGGTGGACACGAGCGCTTACACCGTGAATTACATCGCGGACGTATCGAAACCCGAAGTGCTGCTGCCGGAAAACGCCGCCGCGACGTTTGCCTGGCTGACCCGGGACATTGCCGCGAGCGGGGTTATGGGTGATCCGCGGGCGGCCACCGCGGAAAACGGGGAACGCTGGATTGCCGAAGCCGCCGCGCGGCTGGCGCAGGCACTGCAAGCCATGGCCAGCTATGCGCCGCCGCGGGGCGCAACAGATCCGCAAGCCCGGAACACCCATGAGTGAAGACCGCTCGGTTGATTTCGCCAAGGGTGTGCGCTTCGAGTCCGCCGTGCGCTGCCGCATGTCCGATGGCGTGGAGCTGGTCTCCGATCATTATTATCCCCCCGGGCGAGATGCGCGACCGACCTTACTCATGCGCCAGCCGTACGGGCGCGACATTGCGTCCACGGTGGTTTACGCCCATCCCGCGTGGTTTGCGCGGCACGGCTACAACGTGGTGATTCAGGATGTGCGCGGGCGTGGCGATTCTGGCGGGGATTTTTATCCGTTCCGGCATGAGGGGCAAGATGGCGCGGAGACCATTGCGTGGCTGCGCACGCGGCCGGAGTCGAACGGACAGGTCGCCATGTATGGATTTTCCTATCACGGCGCGACGCAACTGCTGGCCGCCGCGCAGGAGCCGCCGGGCCTCGTGTGCATCGCTCCGGGGATGACCGCTTGCGATCTTTACCAGGGCTGGTTTTACAACAACGGCGCGCTGCGCCTCGCGTCCACGCTGACCTGGGGATTGCAGCTGTTGAAGGGTGATGCGCGGCGCTTGCGCTTGCGCGAGGCCAGCGAGCGGCTCGAAGCAGCGTGGACGGACCTGCCATCCGAAGCGAGCGCGCAGCCGCTGCGCGGGCATCCGGCCCTAACTGGCGAGGGATTGCCGCGCTACGTTTTGGATTGGCTCGATCACCCCGAGCCCGGCGAGTATTGGTCGGCGCTCGATGTCAGCGCTTCGCTCGAGCGCATCCGCGTGCCCGCCCTGCACATTTCCGGCTGGTACGACCTGTTTTTGCGCGGCAGCGTCGACGGTTTCCTGGCTTTGTGCCAGAAGGCGGGTAGTGCGTTGGCGCGCCAGCAGCAGTATTTGATCGCCGGTCCGTGGCAACACATGCCCTGGGGAGACCGCATCGGCAGCGGCAACTTCGGCAAGGAGGCCCTGCTCGATATGGATTCGCTGCTGCTGCGCTGGTTCAATCATTGGCTCAAACAGTCCGGAGAGTTTGCGGACCAGCCCCGCGTGCGCTATTTCCTGCTCGGAGAGAATCGCTGGCGGGCGAGCGAGGATTTTGTCGCGCCGGAAACTCGCATTTTTTACTTGCGAAGCGACGGGCGAGCCAATTCGCGCAAAGGCGACGGCGCGCTTTTTGAGACTCCTCCCGGGCCAGACGAGCCTTGCGACGTTTTTGTGCACGACCCGGAGGTGCCGGTGGTGGCGCCGGGAGGCTCGTCCCCCAACGGGCCTTTCGATCAATCGCGGCACGAGATGGCCAACAATGTCTTGGTGTACAGCACGGGGCCCCTTGAAGAGCGCGTGCTGGTCGTGGGCTATCCCGAGATAGCCATGGAATGCGCGACCTCCGCCGCGCATTCCGATTTCGTCGCGAAATTGATTCGCGTGCGCCCGAATGGCGCTGCGGAGTTTCTGTGCCTGGGTATTGCGCGATCGAGCTGGCTTTTCCGCGCGACGGGCTATAAAGCCCATGACGTTCACAGGTGGCAGTTTGCTCTCGAACCGATCGCTTGCCTTTTCGAGGCTGGCGACGCCATTCGTCTCGAGATTGCCAGCAGCGCGTTTCCCCTCTATGACCGGAACCCGGGAAGCGGCGTGGCGGCCAGCCGGGCGACATCATGGGATTGGCGGCGCTCGACGCAGATCGTCTTTCATGACGCGCGACGTCCCGCAACGCTGCGTCTCCCGGTTGCGAGCGCCGACTCTTGAGTCCGGCCAAGGAAATTCCCATGATCGAGCTCGCCGGGGTGGCCAAACAGTTTGGCGCAGGCCGCACCGTCCTCGATCCCCTGGACCTGGAAATTCAGAAAGGCGAATTCGTTACCCTGCTCGGAGCGTCGGGCTGCGGAAAATCGACGCTGCTTAAACTGATCGCGGGACTGACGGCACCGACTACGGGGACCATTCGAGTGGACGGCATGACCCCGAAAAATGCCCGCGAGCTGATTTCCTTTATTTTTCAGGACGCCACGCTGCTGCCATGGCGAAATGTTTGGCAGAATGTGTGCCTGGGGCTTGAACTCGAGCGCCAATCGGCGGAGCGGCAACGGAAAAAAGCCGGGGAGCTGCTGCGGATGGTTGGTTTAGAAGAGGTTTCGCGAGCCTATCCCCGCGAGCTTTCGGGGGGCATGAAGATGCGCGTTTCGATAGCGCGGGCGCTGGCCACCAGCCCGCGATTGCTGCTGATGGACGAGCCTTTTGCGGCTCTCGATGAAATGTCGCGCGACGCGTTCAACGAGGAACTGCTGCGTTTAAGGCAGGAGCAGCAATGGACGGGCGTGTTTGTGACCCACTCCATCGCGGAAGCGGTGTTTCTTTCGACGCGCATCGTGATTCTGGCGCCCAATCCGGGACGGATCCACGCCACGCTGGCCGTCGATTTCCCCTTCCCGCGGACGGCCGCGCTGCGCAGGACGCCAGAGTTTGACGGGCTCTCGGCGAGCGTGTCTCGCGCCTTACGCGGGGCCACCGCGGTATGAAACGCTGGGCGATTTCCCTCGGAAACGCCGCGGCTGTTTTCGCTGCGCTGTTGCTCCTGTGGCAAACGATCATTTGGATTTTTCATGTTGCGCCGTACATGTTGCCCGCGCCTGTGGCGGTTCTTGAAGCCCTGGTGTCGCGGCGCGCCTTGCTGCTCGGCGCTTTCTCAATTACCGCGCAAGAAGCCGCGGGCGGACTGGCCTTCAGCATTGCCGCGGGAATCGCGGTAGCCTTGATTTTCGCGCAGTCGCGCTGGCTGCGGCACATGTTGTTTCCCTATACGCTGCTGTTGCAGACCGTGCCCATTATTGCGGTTTCGCCGTTGATTTTGATGTGGGTGGGCGCGGGAATGCCGGCCGTGACCCTGATCGCGTTTATTATTTCGCTGGCGCCGATCATCGCCAACACCACGCAGGGGCTGATCAGCGTGGACGAAGGACTTGTACAGCTGTTTCTTATGTATGGCGCGTCGCCCGCGCAACTGCTGTTTAAGCTGCGCCTGCCGAGTGCCGTGCCGTCACTGTTTGTGGGGATTCGCATCGCCAGCGGGCTGGCGGTGATCGGCGCAATCACCGGGGAACTCTACGCCGGATCGAGCCGCGTGGGCCAAGGCGGACTGGGGTACTCGATCTTGTACGCTTCTACGCAGCTGCAGACGGATTACTTGTTTGCGCTGGTCGCCGCGGCTACGCTGCTCGGCTTCGGGTTCGTTTTTGCGGTGATGTTCCTTGAGTGGTATTTTCTGCACCGCTGGCACGCATCCGCGCGTCGCCTCGAAGCCGATTGAGTCGCGGGGTTTCCCTTTAGGACTGACTATGCTGCGTTTAGAGACGAAGACCGGTTGGTGGCTGGTTACGCACCCGGATCACGCCCGTCTGGCCGGCGCGTTTGCCGAGCGCTGGGGCAACGAGCAATTCTTGCCGCCCGAGCCGCGCGTCCACGTGCTCCGCGGGATTGCCCGGCATGATGACGGCTGGACGGCGCGTGATGCCAGCCCCCAGATCACCCGGCAAGGCCTCCCCAGCGCATTTTCCGCGGAACTGGTCGGTAAATATTCGGCCTTTGAGGAAATCGACCTGGCCGACTATCTGGCGGTTCGCGATCGCGCGGTGCGCACCATCGCTGCCGAAGACCCGTACGCGGCGATCTTGATTTCCATGCACACCTACAATCTGCTCACCGAGCATGCAGATCGATCGACGATCCCTTCCGGGGACTTGCCGCTGCTTGATGAGTTTCTCGAGCAGCAGCGGGCCTTGCAGCAGGATTTGCGCAAGCAGATTTCCCGCGACGGCCGCTTTATCGCCGGGCAGGCGACCGCCGCGGCCCTGCTCGACCATTTTCGCCTGCTGCAGGCGACGGACAATCTGTCCTTGCTGACTTGTGTGGATTTTTCGGGGCCCGCGAGTCTCCTGCACCCGTTGCCGCTACGCGACGGGAGCTACACCGAGGTGCGCGTCGAATCGCGCGGGTCGCGCCATTTCGAGCTATCGCCCTATCCTTTGTCCGAGCGCGCCTTGGTTTTCGAGTTTCCCGCGCGTCACGTCGAAGGCCGTTCCTTCCGGGTTGCCGAGGAGTTAGAGGAGCGCTACGCCAAGGCTCCCTGCGAAAGGCTGTCGGTGACGGTCACGGCAGCCTAGCGGTCGCATGTTCCGGGCGCCGCGCTCGGGAAAAGCTTTCTCGGGGGCAGGACGGATTTCGCAATGCCCGCACTGACCGTAAAGATCGGTTCATTCACCACCTGGCTCCAGCGCAGATTCATGGCCACGCTGCAAAGCAGATAGGCGTGAATATCCTGAAAGCCCCAGCGGCTTACGAGGAGATCGATCATGCGGGACGTCGCCGCGCGGGCAGCGGCAACGGCGTCGGGGGCCGACTCGACCACGATCCATTCCCCGGCGCCCGAGACAGCCTTAATCGCAACGGTCTCGAGCATGGGTCCGCGCAGGGCATGCTTTTTGTGCAGCTGAAAACGCAGGCTAACCGCAGCCGGGCATTCGATGCCGTTGATGCAAACTTCGCCATCGCCTTGCGCGGCGTGGGCGTCACCGGCGGAAAATAACGCGCCGGCATTCATGACCGGCAGGTACAGGGTCGCTCCGCTGGCGAGCTCGCGGACGTCCATGTTGCCCCCGAAGTTTCCTGGCGGGCGGGTGCGAAATTCGCCTTCTTCGGCTGGCGCCACGCCGAGCACTCCGCAAAACGGACGCAGCGGTACCACGGCGGGTTCGAGCGAGCGCGTCTCGCTCTCGTCGAGCTCCCAGTGAAACAGAAACGGTTCGGCAAAACGTTCCTTGAGGAAACCGAGGCCGCCGATCACGCTGCTCCAGCCCCAGCCTTTGTGAGCGACTTCGAGTATTTCGATTCCTAGAACGTCGCCCGGTTCGGCACCTTCAACGAAAACCGGACCGGTGAGGGCGTGAATCCGCCCGCGATCGATGTTGAGAAACTCGGCCAGGCGCATGGCCGGGCGTACCTGCGAGCCGCTGCTGTCGAGGCATTCAAAGTGCACGATGTCGCCGGGCGCGACGCGCAAGCGTGGCGGAAGCCTGCGATTCCAGCGGGAGTGCGTGGGTTGCGCGGACAGCTCGTGCTCGGCCATGGGGAACCTAGATTTCCGCGATGATCTGCAGTTCGACCAGGGCGTTGCGGGGCAGGGCCGAGACTCCCACCGCGGCGCGAACATGGCGGCCCGCATCACCGAACACTTCTACGAATAAATCGGAAGCGCCGTTGATGACCTTCGGGGAATCCGCGAACCCGGGGATGGCGTTGACATAGCCGTTGACCGCCTGAATGCCTTTGACGGCGTCGAGCGAGCCGAGATGTCTTTGCAAGACGGCAAGATGCTGCAGAGCGCAGCTGCGCGCCGCGGCGTAGCCGTCCTCGATGCTGCGGTCGATGCCGATGGTTCCTGTGATAACCCCGGATGAATCGCTGGAAATGACTCCCGACAGGTACACGAGCGACCCCGCGGTCTTGGCCGGCAGGTAGTTTCCACCTGCGGCCGGCAGCAGAGGCAAAGTGATGGAGAGTTCGCGAATTCGCGCTTCGGGCCGAGCGGGCATGCCGGTAACGACTCCCGGTTAGAGTAATCGCGACACTTTAGCACAAGCGCCGTCCCGGGAGCGCAAACAGCCCCTAGGCGAAGAGCGAAATTTCGGTAGTGGGTCAGTTTGAAACCTGCCACTTTGACCATGCTTCAGAACGTGCTAGGGTTTTCTTCTAGCCATGCCAACGCACAGAATGTAC
>JBEKSZ010000189.1:0-10791 GCA_049516615.1 Candidatus Acidiferrum sp.
CGCGCTTCTTTCAGACCTCGCCTCGCGACGACGCCCTTGCGCTTCACTAACCCTTCTCTTCCATCAAGATGGGTAGAGGACTTTCACCTCCAAGCTATCGAACATGCTCGGCACACCAAAAACGCCGGAAGCCTGTGGCAGGCTTCCGGCAGATTGAGCAAATGGAGAACCACTTCGTTAGAAGGACAGCCGCAGTGCCAATTGGATGATGCGCGGCTGCGGGTCGTAGGTGCTGGTGCCCTGCACGCCGACGCCGGTGGTGGTGATTTGACCGAACTGGCTACTGTTGATGTTGGTGTCCGGATTCTGGAAGTTGGCGTGATTAAAGATGTTGAAGAACTCGGCGCGGAATTCCAGCTTGAGGCGCTCGGTGATGGACGTGGTCTTGGAGACTTCGAAGTCGAAGTTGATGTAGCCGGGGCCGCGGAGAAAGTTGCGCGGCAGGGTGCCGTAGGTGGCGAGCGAGGGGTCAGCGACCACCTGGTAGTTTGCCGGCAACATGTCGGGCCCTGGAACGCAGGCAGGCTGCGTGGGGTCCACATCGGCCAGAGCCGGGCACTGGGCATTGCTGAAGCTATTCGGATTGATCCAGTACGCTCCCAGACCGGAGCCGAAGTCCTGCGCTTGCCGCGGATTCAGCGAGGCCGTTGAACCGACGACGTTGGCGTGCACGTTGGCAGGATCGCCAGCCCCAGAAGGTCCTTCCGCGTTATACACGAAACGGTCGCCGAGATTGGCGAAGACGTCGTAGGGGAAGCCCGTGTGCCAGGTCACGATCGGAAAGACGCTCCAGCCTTCGGTCAGGCGACGCGGACCTGAGGACCATGCGCGCTCAAACGGAAGATCCCACCCGCCACTGAAGGTGATGCGATGACGAACGTCCTGATCGCTGGAGGCGCGAAACAAATTGTCCTCGTAGCTCGGAACGCTGCTGTTGCGTTCGCGGAAGCCGGAAACGTTGTCGATGCTGTGCGCGAAAGTGTAGGCCAGCGTGAAATAGGTGCGCCCTAGGAAGGAATCGGAGATTTGACGCGTCAGGCTGGCCTGCAGGCTGTTGTACGAGGCTTTGGAAACATTCTTAAACTCCGGAGCTGAGCCAAAGCTGCACAGTTGATTGGGATCGGTCACTCCCGAAGTGCTCTGGCCATCCTCATCCTGGCATGACGAGTTGCCGGGCGTGAGGTTCAGGATGCGATCCGTGGTGCCAAGAACAAAGGGATTTACGTCCTGCAGACCGGTCAGGCCGTGCGAACTGCTGCCGACGTAGCTGATCTCGAGAACGGTGTTCTTGAATATCTCATGCTGCAAGCTGAGGTTGTACTGGTACGTGTACGGTGTGCGCAGATGCGGATCCACAAAGTAAACCGCGCCCGCGGCGTTGATGGGCAGAAAGCCTGCGGCCGCAAAGTTGAGACTCTTCGTTGGCGGCGTCGAAGGGAACGGATCGGGAACACCCGCGGAGTCAAAAGGATCCGTGAAGTAGGGAACGTCTCCCACTTGTCCCGGACCAACGGAGGGAAAGGTAAGGCCGGCGGATGAAAAGAATGGCGGCTGCCCGTTGAACTGCAGATTGTCTTCGCCCTTCAGGATGTCATAGAAGATGCCGAAGCCGCCGCGCAGGCTGGTCTTGTCTTTGCCGCCCGGATTCCATGCGAAGCCGATACGGGGAGCCCAGTCATTCTTGTCCGGAAAATTAGTTCCGCGCGGAGCCCCAGGGTCGCCAGGATACACAAGGCCTACCGGGGAGTCGGGGAAGCGCTGCGATTGCAGGCCCGGAATGATGGAGTAGGTACGGCCCTGCGTGTCCAGCTTGGGCGTCGAATACTCGTAGCGCACGCCGAGATTCAGTGTGAAATTCTTGGTCAAGCGCCATTCATCCTGCGCGAATCCGTAGGTCGATTTGCTGCGAATGTTGGAAGGCGCCGCCGGGTATTGGAAATACTGGCTGGGGATGCCGAGAATAAAGTCCGCCAGGGAATTGTCGGTGCCCGCGCCCCCCGCGTAAAAGTCAAACTCGCCGTTGACGTAATAGTCGTAGATGGTGTTGTTCTGGTAGCCGGAAAGGCCGCCACCAAACTTCCAGGTGTGATGGCCGCGAATCCACGTGACGGTGTCACTGAAGCCGAAAGTATTGTTGATCTCAGACGTGGGGCCTTGTTCGCTGTATCCGACCTGCAGGCCGTTATCAAAGTAAAGATTGGGGGGACCGGTGGGATTGTCCGGATGCGTACCGATACCCAAGTCCGCGGCCGTCGGAAGTTTGCCCACGGGCTGATCGTTCAAATAGTTGGCGCGCTGAGTGTAGGCGCGAAACTCATTCACCAGATTGGATGAGATGGTGCGCGTGTACTCGCCGTTCAAAAAGTAGTTGTTGATGAATCCGGTGTCCGAGAAGCCCGGAACGGTGGAGAACTGGAAAGGGTTCAGCTGCGGATTGCGGAAGCCGCCGATCGTGGCCGTGAGCTTGTCCTTATCGGAGATGGAGTAGTCGATTTTGATGCTCAGCTCATTGTTGTTACTGGTGCTCGCCCCCTGATAGGTAGCCTGCCCGCTGGGATCCGTGGGCAGAAATCCCGCCGCGATATATTTCTGGGAAACGGCGTTAATTTTCGTGGGGTCGACGATGGCGCAGGCAGCCAGCGCGGCGTTGGACTGAAAGTATGGATTGGCCTGCAAGAATGTGGCCACGCCAGTATCGGCGTTCGGGCAGTTGGCCGGCTGCCCATTGCCCGGAGTTCCCGATTGCGAAAAATCGCCCTGCAACTGCGCCGGCGTGAACACTGTGTAGGGACCGGATGTATTCTGGGCGGAAAGGCGCTGGCCCTGATAACCGACAAAGAAAAAAAGCTTGTCCTTGCGGATGGGCCCGCCGACGGTGCCGCCGAACTGGTGGCGCTTTAGCACGTCGCGGGGCAGCCCGTAAAAATTATTGAAATAGGTGTTGGCGTTCAGTGCGTCGTTGCGCAGAAACTCGAAAGCGCTGCCGTGGAAGTCGTTGCTGCCGGATTTAGTAACTACGCTGATAACGCCGCCGCCGTTGCGGCCATACTCCGCGGAGTAGTTGCTCTCCAGCACGCGAAATTCGGCCACCACGTCGGGGTTGGGATTGTAGACCACACTGTTGTCGAGCAGGTTGTTGTTGAGAGCGCCGTCCAGCAAGTAGGTCACGGAGTCGCTGCGCCCGCCCGCGATACTGTATTTCCCCGTGGCGGTGGAGTCCTGGTTCGTTTCGGTGACGCCGGGCTGCAGCGCGGCGAGATCGAGGACGTTGCGGCCGTTGAGCGGGGCGCGCTGGATGGTCTCGCCGACGACGCTGGCGCCGATGGTCTGATTTTCCGTTTCCACGGCGGCAGCCTGATCGGTCACTTCGACGACTTGGGTTTGTTGGCCGATGGCCAGTTTGGCGTCCAGCCGAAGCGACTGGTTGATTTGCAAATTCTGCTTTTCAAATACCTGTCTGCGGAAGCCCGCGATTTCGATGCTGACGCGGTAGTTTCCAATGGGCAGCGCAGCGGACTGATAAAAACCGTCTGTTCCGGTTACGGTCTCCTGGGCAATTTTCGTGGCGATGTTTTCGACCGTGACCTTGGCGCCCTCAACGGGGGCACCGGATGGATCCGTGACGTTGCCGACGATTCGTCCGGTGGCGTCCTGAGCGCTCGAGGACAGCGAAAAGACAATTAGGGCCAACAACAGGAACGAGAGATTACGAAACAACTGGAAATGCGTCATGAACGAATCCTTTCGCGCACCGGTACTGAGATTTTATTGTACGGATTAGAGGAGGCCGCAGGGCGCGGACGGGCCGTATGAAGCCGAGGCCGATGAAGATGGCGAGCAGTAAAGAAATTCCCCTGGACTCTCCCACCACTCGCTAACTGTGATCGCAACTGTTAAATAAAGTTTTAGGACAATTGAGAGTTTGTGTCAAGGAAAGTTGTGGTGATGCTGTGCGGAAGGAAAATTGATGGGGCGGAGTGAGGATGGAGGTAATTGGCGAGAGGCCTATCGAAGAGGACTCATCCCGCTTGCAGACGCGGGCTGCAGAAGAGTGGGCGTCTTCCGGAGGTGGGCCGAGCACTTGTTGGGGCGGAAAAAGCCGCAGGGCTCAGATGCGGTCGCCGAGCGCTACAGGGTGGGTGCTGGCGCGTGGGGCGAATCGCAAAGCGGCGTGGAGCCGCACTCGGATATCAGAGGTGGAGGAGGCGAGCCTCGGTGATGGCGGGGATGGCGCGGATGGGGTCGAGGATGGAGGCAGAGACTTCGCCGTCGACGCGGACGAGGGAGACGGCGTGGGCCCCTTGCTGCGCGGCGCTGCGGCCGAGGGCGAAGGTGGCGATATTGACGCCGAGTTGGCCAAGGGTCGAGCCGACCTGGCCGATTACCCCGGGCTTGTCGTCATTCCGGAGATAAAGGAGGGTGCCTTCAAGGTGAGCTTCTAGCGGGATGCCTTGGATCATGAGGACGCGCGGGGAGCCGTCGTGGAGGACGGTGCCTTCGGCGGTAAAACCCTCCTGCGCCGTCGCTGTTGCCGCAAGCGCGGAGACTTCCAAGGTGTTAGGGAAGCCGAGGTCGCGCTTGCGGGTTTCTTCTTCTACGCGAAGGCCGCGGGCGGCGGCCACAGCGGGGGCGTTGACGACATTTACTTTTTCGTCGAGGACAGCATTGAGGACACCGGCGAGGACGGCGCTGCGCAGGAGGTGGGTGCCGACTTCGGCGACTTCTCCGGCGTAGCGGATACGGATACGGGCGGGGCGGAAGGCTGCGGCTTGGGACACCAGCGAGCCGAGGCGTTCGGCGAGGGCGAGATAGGGACGGACGCGGCGGTATTGATCGGCACTGAGGGCGGGGAGATTTACAGCGTTGCGGATGATGCCTTCGACGAGATAATCGCGGATCTGCACGGCTACTTGCGTCCCGAGTTCTTCCTGGGCCTCGGCGGTCGAGCCGGCTACGTGCGGGGTGGTGATCACGTTGGGCAATCCGATGAGCGGGCAATTTTTGGGGGGCTCTTCGGCGAAAACGTCAAGGGCCGCGCCGGCTACGTGTCCATCTTTGATCGCCGCGGCTAGATCCGCCTCGTTGATCAATTCCCCGCGCGCGGCGTTGACGATGCGCACGCCTTTTTTCATTTTGGCGATGTTGGCGGAGTTGATCAAGTTGCGAGTTTCAGGGACTACGGCGGTGTGCAGGGAGATGAAGTCGCTCTCGGCGAGAAGTTGCTCGAAGGAGACGAGGTCAACGGAGAGTTCGCGGGCGGCGGCTTCGCTGATGAAAGGGTCAAAAGCGATGACGCGCATGTCAAAGGCGTCGGCGCGGAGGGCCACTTCGCTGCCGATGCGCCCGAGGCCGATGAGACCCAGCGTTTTGCCGCGCACTTCGGCGCCAGAGCTCGATTTCTCCCAGCGGCCCTCGCGCATGGCGGCGTCGAATTTGGGGAGCTGGCGAACCAGAGCGAGGAGCAGAGCGAAGGTGTGTTCGGCGACGCTGACGGAGCTGCCGCCCGGGGTGCTCATGACCAGGACGCCGCGTTTGGTGGCGGCTTCAAGGTCGATGTTGTCGACGCCGACGCCGGCGCGCCCTACGGCGCGGAGATGCGGGGCCCGGTCGAGAAGATCGGCGGTGACTTTGGTGGCGCTGCGGACGATCAGGGCGTCGGCGCTAGCGACCTCGGCGAGCAGATTATCTTTCGTTGTAAGTACTATGCTCCAGCCGGGCTGCTCCTTGAGCAGCTGAATGCCGCGATCGCTGATTTTATCGGCTACGATGACTTTCATTTTTGCGTTGGCCCCGTGTGCGGAATCTTTCTGCGCTGGTGGACGATACGGAGGAGGCTGGTGGCGACCATCAGGCGAGTTTTTTATCGTGAGTACAAGAGAACAGTTGTAAATGTAAGACAACAACGGTAACGAGCGAGGGGCGCGGTGTCAAATCGCGGGAGGGCGACAAAAGATAGCACCGAGACGCTGAAGAGCCAGAGTGGCGCACATAAAAAGCAATGCCGCGGCGCGGCGGGCGGCGTCTGCTATATTTGTGGCTGCGAGGAGAATGGTGATGAGTCTGGCGGAAACGATACAAAAGGATCTGGTGCTAGCGATGCGAGCCAAGGATGAACTGAAACTGAGCGTGTTGCGCGGGGTGAAAGCGGCCATCAAGCACCGCGAGATTGAGAAAATTCGCGCGCTCGATGAAAGCGAGTCGATCGGAATCTTGCAAATGCTGGTGAAACAGCGCAAAGAGTCGATCGAGCAGTTTACCAAGGGGAATCGACCGGAGCTGGCGGAGAAAGAAACCAAAGAGCTGGCGATTTTGGAATCGTATCTGCCTGCAGGCGCGAGCGCGGCGGAAATGGATGCGGCCATCGACAAGGCGATTGCGGAGACCAGCGCGACGTCCATCAAGCAGATGGGGGCGGTGGTGAAAGCGGCGAAGGCCGGGCTCGAAGGCAAGACCGTGGACGGGAAGGCGCTCAGCGATCGGGTGCGCGAACGATTGGCGAAGCTTGGCTGACGCGGTCAGCTCTTCGGAGCTGCGGCGGCTTGCGTTGCCGAGGGCTTCAAGACTGCAGTGTTTCGTTCGTCGCTGGCGATAATGCGATAGAGCCTCTTGAGGTCATTGAGCTGCGTCACCGGAACGCTTACATCTTTCACATCGAAGGAGCGGGTGTAGCGCAGCACATTCCCTTGCACTTCCGTCTTGCTGTGATAAGACGCGAAGGTGTAGTCCACGTCGACCGGCGGAGGCAGATCGTCCACTTCGTAGCCCGGGGGCAGGGTGATCTCGAAAGTGTCGGTATCGAGACGCGGGCCATAGAATTCCACGGGATATTTTCTCGGCTCCTTGGTCTCGAGAAGCGCGCTCGATTTACTGCCGAGCACCCGGGGGCGCACCACCAGAAGGTTGCCGGCAGCCTTGGCGTAGCCTTCGGCGGTCAACGAATAGTTGTAGCCGAAGGGCCGGTCCATCTGGCTGAAGTTCTCGATGCTGGCTTTGGTGAGGCGAAAGGTGCCCAGTGATTGAGCGGCCAGACTTTCGATGGGCTTGATGCGGTCGGCGTCTTTGCTCACCGAGCGCAGCTCGGCACGGCGCGCGCCGGCTTGATCGCCCACCTGAGTTTCGTGAAAGTCACCCTTGAGCGTCCCATCGGCGGCGAGCGTCAGTTTCGCGGTTCTGCGCGTACCGTTGGCGGCGGATTTGAGCGTGGGAAGCTGCAGCAGTTGGCCGCCGTCGCCTGTGACCAGCAAACCATAGTTGGCTTGCAGTGGGCCACGCAATTGGCCAAAAGGAGTGTAATCATCGGTGGGATCAAAGATGAGCAGGCGCCCGAGCGCGGGATCGACAACCGTGGCAACTACGGACGGATCGTTGACGTCCGAGGGCAGCTTGATTGCCAGGATGGCGTGATTGAACCACCCGAGCATCGCAGGGCGCTCAGGAGCAGCTCCGCCCCGCTCGGTATTGATGAAGATGTAATAAGACTCGACGCCAATCTCGTGCAGCATGGAACTCATCAGCGTGGCCTTATCCTTACAGTCGCCGTAATGGTGCACTAGGGTATCCGTCGCGGGATGCGGCTGGAATCCTCCGATACCCAGTTCGATGGCCACGTAGCGGATGTCCGCCTGCACAAACTTAGCCAGGGCTTGCATCTTGGCGAGCGTGGCGGGCGCGCTGGCAGTCAGAGCGGCAACTTTCTGTTTGATTTCCGGAGAAGGATCGCGCCGACCTTGCGCCAGCTTGGTCTGCCACAGTCCCATGTCCTTCCAGTCCTGGAACCCGTGAACCTGACTGCCACTCGGAGGCGCGAGGGCCATGAGCATTTGACCCGCCAGCGCCAACCGCGGCGGCATATCGTCCTCCGGCCGGATTGCCGGAATATCCTTTACGTCCCACTGCCACTGGTTAGTGCCGGATGCGAGCGGTGCCAGATCGCCGTGGTTTATGAATGTGGCTTTGAATTCCCAACCCGCGGGAAGCTGGAGCGTATATTTGGCCTCGGCGGTCGGAATGGGCTGCTGGAATTGCCAGTTGTCCTGCAAGACGTAGGGCCGAAGTTCTTGTTCGATCTCATAGCCAACAGTGTTTCCGGGAACGGAAGCCGGGATGAGCAAGATCTTCAGTCGTTCATCGGTGGCCAGGTTACCTTCTTCCATGCCGGGAAGCGCAGTTTCGATAGCGTCCTTGTCTTTCACTTCGTAGTCTTTTCCCTGCGCCGGAATGCACCAGCCGCGCAAGGAAGTGATGCGTGTCTCGCCGTCGAAATCCGCAGTGACTGTGCCGTAGTCCTTGCCGTCGGGCCGGAGAATTTTGTAGACGCGGCGCTCGGTGCGTTTCAGTTTGCCGTTGGACTGGACGGAGAGAATGTCCTCGGCGTACAAGACCACGGCGGCCGTTTTTTCGTCGTGCGCCGGAATGGGCGCATTCACTGCGGCGTGCATCCACGCGGGGGCGTCGCTGGCGCGCAGCAGGGGCGCGCAAAGGAGCACAGCCAGCGAAGCCGCAGAGCTGATCAAGCAGCGCAATTTAGTTTTGCGCAGCCGAAGAACCGGGCTGCAAGACAATTTGTTGCTCATCGCCGGACCTCACCGTCTGAAAGAAACTGCGGAGCGCAGGATAGTATTTGGTTTCGAGAAGAACGATGTTCATGTCCAACTGACGCTCCAGATGCAGCGTTCCCTTGTCGTTTCGCACGCTGAGGGAGTACGAGATGATGTGGCCGTCCGATTTCTGAGGAGCCGGCAGGCTGCTGACTTGCCAGCCGAGCGGGAGGTCGAGAGTGACATCATCGACCTTGCGAAACGGATAGCTGAAATAGACGGGGTGCTCGCGGTCGGAATGCTCGAAAATGTGCTTCTCGGTATTGCTGAAGAGACCGACAGGCAACATGGCGCGCTTGCCGGCGCCGGAAACCCATCCAGGAACCTTCAGATCGTATTCGGCCACAAGGTTGTCCGCGGCGTTCGACCAATCCGGGTTGTTGGTCAGGTCCACATCGATGCCCACGGGAATATATTCGCGGATTTGATCTTCGAGAAATTTCTTGCGGTCAGCAGCATCTTCGTTGCGCTCCGCGATGCGGCGCCAGACGGCTTCCATGCCGGTAAAAGTGATGGTCACCTTGCCCTGCAGTTCTCCTTCGTCGGTGACCTTCAAGTCCGCCTGGCGTCGAATCTGCGAGACCTCCGGGTCCGGCAGGGAGGTGTTTATCCAGCTCCCGCCATCCTTATCGAGGCGCAAACCCTTCACGCCCGTCTCGGTCCAGGGAACGATCCCGAAAGGGGCGTAGAAAGCGCCGGGATCGCAGAAAACGTCTTTGCCGTTCAGTTTGACGAGCACTACGTCCGCAGTGAGCGGAGCAGTGTTCCGCAGCTGGGGATTAAAAAAGTATTGATCGCGCGGCGAGAGGTAGACCTCGTAGGCTTCGACGCCCGCGGCGCGCGCCAGGGCGAGGAACAGCCAATCGATTTGCCGGCCGTTGCCGGCGCCGCGTTTCCATAGGTCTTCGACGTTGGCGACCTCCTTCTGTTTGTCGCGCTTCTGTTCCTGCTCGGTTTTCTCGACGTCCATGGAAGTGTTGTGAACTTGCAATACGCGGGCGTAGATCTTGCGAACCTTGACTTCGGGAGAATCACCGGGCGAAACGATCGTGCCTACAGCCTGTTCCATCGCTTTGCGTTTGCCGATAAAACTCTCCACGGTGTCGTCATATTTCTTGCCCTGCTTTTTCCAGAATTTGTCCGGATCGCGTTCGAGATCCTGGCTATAAATAAAATCGACCCGCGATTTCAGCTCGTTCTCCGGGGGCATGTAGTCTTCCGTGTGAAACGCCGCGACGTCGTTGACTTCGAGGGAGATCAAATGTCCTTCTTGCTTGGGAGCAGCGGCGCCCGCCGGAAGAGCATTCCAACTCCAGGTAACCGCGAAGTCGGGGCTGGGCTTGAGCGTGAACTTGGCGTGTTTGCTAAAAAGATCGTCGCTAAGGATCCAGCGGGAATCATAAACAAGGTACTGTTCCCAACTGCTGATGTAGCGGTATTCGATGATGCTGCCCACCTGCACGTCCGGCAACGTGAAGGTTTTGGCCATGATCTTCAGATTTTTGCCCTTGACGATGGGCGCTAGGTAAACTTTGCCATCGAAATTTACGACGCTGCCGTCCGGGCGAATGGTGCGCGCCCGGATGTTGTTGACCTGCTCGCCCTGCTTGTAGAGCGGGATGGAGACGTCGCCGTACTTGCGGCCTTCCTCGGTGAGGATCTTAATGCGAATGTAATTTGTTTCACGATAGCCCTGATCGTCGCGGTCCACCTGGCGATACAAATTAATGGCCGGAGCGCCGGGAGCTTTGGGGTCGCTGGTCATCTTCAGTTCTTCAGCAGAGATGGGGAGCCAGTCGTCTGCTTGCGTGGGGGGTGTGACGAGGCCAACGGCGGCAATCGCCAGGATGGCCAGCAACGCTAAGCGGCACAGCACCTGCTGACGGGCGGCGAGCAGAGACACGATGGACCTCCGGAGACCAAGAACTGTAGCCACCAGAAAGCCATGGGACGGAGCGGGGCCTGCTGCGTTAGATTCGGGCGTGAGCCGGGCCTGGGCTATCCGGTGTTCGACCTCTGTAACGTGTTGAGCGGGACATTACCGCACGGTTGTGTGTCTGTCAAGATTACCTGGGAACAGTCAAGGCTCGTTAGAAATGTCCCCTTTCGGGGTGTTTTCTGTTGCTCGTTCGTTTCGCGGGTCTTGTCGGCAGCGGAGGCCTGCGCCGCGCTTTAAATCAGTTGAGGTTGAGGG
>JBEKSZ010000190.1:0-10516 GCA_049516615.1 Candidatus Acidiferrum sp.
CGGAGAGCGCGCGCAACCAGCATTTAAACGATCCAAACTTCACGCGCGGCATGAGTGAAGAAGACCAATCGACGCTGCGCGACTTAAGCCACCTGCACGTCGGCGGCGCGCCCGATTCGCCCAACGAGTAACAGCAAGATTCTAAGCGCGAACGTTCGCGCGGTTTGTCAACACCCTATCGCGACAGCGGTCTTAACCTTCTCCCACGCACTCGTCCCAGAGTTGCGGGTGGGTGCGCTTAAATTCGCCCATCATCTCAATGCACTCGGGCGAGGCCAGATCGAGAATGTCGAGTCCCTTCTCGCGCAGCCAGGCAGCGCCACCTTCGGCGTTGACGGCATCGCCGACGATCACCTGCTTGAAGCGGAACTGGTAGATCAATCCAGTGCAGTACCAGCACGGGGTCAGGGTGGTCACCAGAATCAGATCACGGAAGCGGGGCTGTCGCCCTGCGGCACGAAATGCGTCGGTTTCGCCATGCATGGAGGGGTCGCCGTTCTGCACCAGGCGGTTGCGGCCCACGCTCACAAGACTGCCATCGAGACGGAAGATGGCGCCGCCAACCGGAATGCCTCCTTCGGCGAGTCCGATGCGGGCCTGTTCTAGCGCAACAGCCAGCATGCCATGCGCGTCCAGGGAAGGTTTCATCACCGAGAGTGTAACATCGCCGATCTGCCGCGCTCAACGCACCGGTCCAGCTGGCCTGACGCCGCTTGCGGTTCGAGGCGAAAGCCGTCCCCGCAAAAGACGCGAAAACACTATCAGTTACATGAGCAACTGCCATGCCCGCGGATCTAGCGGTAACCAATCAGCTGCCTATAGTTAGACTAGGAGTATTCTCACCATGCGACGGGATTGTTCCTTATTGAAACCTCGAGCCATTCTCCCTGCGCTCGCCGGCCTGGCCTTGACACTTGGCGTCCTGAATCTGTGGGGGTGCTCCGCCGGTTTTGAAGGTCAACGAGCCGTGGTTCCGGCGGCCATCACCCAGCCGCTAAGCCAGACGGTCCTCGTTGGCCAGACCGCCACCTTCAGCGTAACCGCCAGCGGCACCGGTCCACTGAATTACCAGTGGTACAAAAACGGCGTAGCCATCAGCGGAGCGACCTCGAGCACCTACACGACCCCAGCAACCTCTTTGAGCGACAGCGGATCGGTCTTTACCGTGACGGTGTCGAACATTGCTGGCTCAACGACGAGCGGCGGAGCCACACTCACGGTGCAAAGTCCACCGCCCGTTGCGGGGAGTTTGCTTCCGAGCAACGCAACACCACCCTATAACTCGTCCGTCAATTTGGTTCCCACATTTTCGGGCGGCACCGCGGTAATCGGATCGATGGGCGTCGGCAGTTCCGATATTTCGGCGTCGGCGGTAAGCGGCAGCTCCTACCCCACGCCGCTGCTGACCTCGGCCAAAACCTACACGCTGACGGTTACCAATCCGCAAGGAGTGGTCGTTTCGACCACATGCCTGGTCATCCCGAGCGGTGTAAGCATCACTCCGATTTCGCCGGCGAGCGAGACCGTCGCGCCGGGACAAGTCACCTTTACCGCCACAGCCAGCGGCGGGACAACGAATACCCTAACGTGGAGCGCGACCGGCGGAAGCTTCAGCGGCAACGTATGGACCGCTCCCGCGACGCCGGGCACCTACACCATCACTGCCACCAGCGTCGACGAGCCATCCGTGTCCGTGACCACCACCATCACCGTCAGCGCTCCGGTCATCATGACGCAACCCGTAAGCCAGCACGTTTGCACCGGCAGCGCCATCCTGCTATCGGTGAGCGCCCTGTACGCCACCGGTTACCAGTGGAATTTCAACAGCACGCCGATTCCCGGAGCCATAAATTCCACCTACACCGTTTCCACGGCCGCTGCCGCGAACGCCGGAAGCTACAGCGTCACCGTTTCCAACGGCATTTCCAGCATAACTTCCAATGTGGCTGTGGTTGCCGTGGGATCGACCATCACCGCGAATCCCGCCGGTCTTTCCATCCACCCGACGCAGACGGCATTGTTCTCTGTCGCCGCTCAAGGTCTCAGCCCGTTTGCTTATCAGTGGTACCAAATCCCCGCAGGCGGCACCACCGGCGTGGCCATCTCCGGCGCCACCTCGAGCAGCTACATCACCCCGCCGGTAGACCTGACCTACAACGGTGCGCAGTATTACGCCACGGTCACCGACTCCTGCGCGGGCGCGCCGCTCACCAGCACCGCGGCCACTCTAACGGTAACGGCGGGCAACGTTTCGCCCATCATCGTTACCCAACCCGTCGGTCAGAGCGTAGCCCCGGGCAGCACACCTTCCTTTAGCGTCGTCGCCACCGGCTCCCCCACGCTCACCTACCAGTGGTATCGCACGGCCGCGGGAACAACCACCGCCACGGCCATCTCCGGCGCCACCGCAGCCACGTACACTTTGCCTGCTAGCGCGACGACAATTGCGAATGACCAGGACAGCTACTATGTCATCGTATCCAACAGCTACGGACAGGCTGTTTCCGAGCCTGCCACGCTGGCCGTCGGCAACGGTATTCTGCTGCAAATCACCGGACAACCCGTCACCCAGTATGTTGACGTGGGCGCGTCCGCGACCTACCAGGTCACCGCGACCTCCAGTCTTCCCCTGACCTACCAGTGGTACGAAGCCGCCCCGGGCAGTTCGACATTTACAGCTATACCCGGAGCTACCAGCTCGACGTACACCCTGGATTCTGCCGCGGCCGCGGATACCGGTTCCGTCTTCTACGTGGTCGTCAGCAATGGCACCACCTCATCGGTCACCAGCGCTTCCGCCGGGCTGTTTGTCGGCCCGTTGCAGCCCGTTGCAGATCTCTGCAGCACCTCCTGGTCTGCCCTGGGCGACGCCATCGCCGAAGCCGGATGCAGCTTCCAGCTGACCGCCGCGGCCAACAACCAGCATGGAGAGATTGTTTGGCCCGATCTAATCTCAACCGGCGATATCCAGCTCAGCTTCACCGTGACGCTCAGCAATCCCAGCGCGACCCCGGCCGACGGTTTCTGTGTCGTCCTCGGCGATCCATCCCTCGGAGCAACACCCACCAGTTTGGGCGCGGTCGGCATGGGCCTGGGCGCGGAGGGCATTCCGGGCACGGTCTTCGGTTTTGACACCTACCACAACGGCGGCGATCCTCCCGTGCCGTACCTGGGCGTCGGAAGCGGCGAAACCGCGCAGTTCGAGAAGCCGTGGTTCAACGTCGACACCAGCATTCCCACCCTGGTGGCCGTCGGCATGACCATTTCGCACAACTACACCATATCCATCGTGCAAGGGCAGATGACCGTGACCATGGACGGCGTCCAGATCCTGTCCGGAAACGTGACCCCTCCGCCCGTCGCTTATCTCTATGTCACCGCTTCCACGGGCGGGTCGTATGAGCAAGCCGTCATCAGCAACGTGTCCTCTACCGTCTCGGTGCCGCCCACGAATTGATGGGGTTCTGAGGAGAACCGTTGAAGCGAGGTATCGAGGAGAAAAGCTAAATGCGATCCATTTTACTGGCAACGATTCTTTCACTCGCCGGGGCCTCTGCCGCTCTGGCCCAGGACTCTTACAGCGGAGACGCCGCTGCGGCTTACCATTGGGTGCGCTCGAACGCCGGGCCCGGCCAGTGCGGCTGCTTTGGCCTAAACGGTGGCGGCCTTTCCGGCTCGTGGAATTTTCGCGGTCCCTGGTCGCTGGTCACCGATATCAGTGCCGAAGGTGCCAGCAACGGGCCTATCGCCGGAAACTCGCTCACGCTCTCCTCGTATTTGGCGGGCGCGCGCTACAGAATTCCCCAACCGTGGCTGGCGGGAGCCCACCGCCCCCAGCCCTTTGCCCAACTGCTGCTCGGCGCGGCGCATGCCGGCGGAGGAGTGGCCGGCATCGCGGACGGCTCCTTCGCATTCGCCAGCCGCCTCGGCGGTGGGGTCGACGTGCCCATAAACGCGCACTTCGCCGTGCGCGTCATCCAGATCGACTACTACCTGACCCATTTCGCGAATTACACCAACGACCACCAAAACAATCTACTGGTTGGTGCTGGCGTCGTCTTTCATTGGTCGCGCGCAAAATAGTGATCAGGCGGAGGTAGTTCCGAGTTCCCCAGATAAAAGGGAGTCCCTGCTGGTGCAGGTTTTAAGGGTGGCGCAGTCCCTACCAGAAAGGAACACCCTCCATGCGAAGCCCACAATCTGATTCTCACCAGTGATTTCATCTGCCCCTGCACACTCTAAATGTTTCCGGTGGAGATGAGGTTTTGCTGCGCGGCAGCGTGCGCGTGTGGGATTTTGCCAAGCGTTCCATCGTGCGCAGCATTACCGTCGGCCAGTCCCGCCGGCGCCATCGACGTGGGACTGATTCCCGGTGACCGCCAGCAGCGCGCCTTTACCGCGGGCATGGCCGACAACAAGTTGTACCTGCTCGATCCGAGAGAGGGCACCGCTACCCCGGTTTATGACTTTGCGCCGTTCGCCGTCGCCAATGCCCCGGCCTGGCCGCGACTTTTCCGCATCAATCAGGACGGCACGCGTCTCTTCATTACCCTCAACTACGCGGGCAACGCCGGCAAAGTCGTGCTCTTCGACATCCCGCGTCCCGAGCACCCCAGGGTGCTGGAGCTCCGTCGATCTCGGCTCGGGTTCCGGTCCGCACTGTCTCAATCTGACGAAAGACGAAAAGCGCCTGGTGGTCTCCGATTATTTTCTCGTCGGAGATCTCGCCCCGGGCGGGGTGGTGCGCGCCGAAGGCGATCACAAAATCCATGTGCTCGAAGTCAGCCGCGATCAAATCAAGCTTGACCCCCGCTTCAGTCTGGATTTCAATCGCGACATCAGCGCCGGCCCGTCCGTGGCATCACCATACTTCCGGGCAGCGGTGACGATGAATGAAGCGGCGGCGCCCACGCGCCCGCGTTTTCGGCAAAAGAGCGCGAAGCGCAGCTTGTGGGCCTAAGCGATATCCACGACAAGCAGGGTGACGTCGTCTTCCTGCCCCCGCCCGGAGAACAGTCCGGAAAACCTGGCGACGTCTTCAAAGAGGGCATTGACAAAGGCCGTGGCCGAAGCGTCTCCGTGCGCCAGCAGAAATTCCCGGCAGCGCGCTCGGCCGTATTCTTCCTGGGCGCCGTTCTTGGCCTCGAAGACGCCGTCGGTATACAGCAAACAACGGTCGCCCGTCTTCATCTTGATTTCCACGGAGGTATACGCCGCCTCGGGATAGAGCCCCAGCATCAGGCCATTTTCCTCGATATCCCGCACGCTGCCCGGGCTTTGCGAGGCCAGCAGCATCGGGGGATGACCCGCGGCGGAGTAGCGCAACAGTTGCCTCTCGAGATCCACAAAAAGATACGCCGCGGTAACGAAGTGCTCTTCAAATTTGCCGCACAGCGCCACGTTCAGGCTCGCCAGCAAACGCGCCGGATCGTGCGCGTGTTCCGCCTGTCCGGCAAACGCCACCTTGAGCATCGAGGCGATCAGCGCCGCCGGCACGCCGTGCCCGGTGACGTCCGCAACCAAAACTCCCACGCGCTTTTCGTCCACGCACAAAAAATCGTAGAAATCGCCGGCCACCGCGCTCATGGGCGCGTAGCGCGCGGCGATTACAATTCCTGCCAGCGTCGGCACATTTTGCGGCAGCGTGGACGCTTGGATCCCGCGCGCGATTTCCAGTTCTTTGTGGATGGCCACCAGTTTTTCTTCGTTGGCAAACGTCCGGTATGCCGCCACATATCCGAGGCAGCAAACGAAGACCAGAAATCCTACAAACTCGAAGTCGTGTCCGTGCAGGAGGCCCAGTCCGAGAAGATTGGCATGCACGATGAACATGAGCCACACCACAAAACCCACTACCAGCACGCGAACTTCGGGTGGCAAGGCTTTTGGCAACCCGTACCGCACGCCATCTATCATCAAATACAGCAGCGCCAGTACCAGCATGCCCAGCACTGCGGCGCTGTTGGCCACAAACAAACTGCGCAGGTCGCCGCCCAGCGCCGCGGCCAAAATGCCAAAGACCGCGAAAATCAGCTGAGCCGCCAGCAGCCAACGGATGAGATTCCTCGTTCGCTGCCTGGCCACCTGATAAAAGAACAGCGATGCAGGGATGATAATCGTGCAAGTAATGATCCAATCGATGTAAGACCAGAACCCGCGCGATTCTTCGAACAGCCCCCGAAACGCGGCGCTGTAAATCAGCAGCCGTACCGCATAAAGCGTGCAGAATAACCCGAAATAAATCAGTGTCGGATCGCCAGCCCTTCGCCGGAAAAAGAATAGCGCCATGGCCGTCAACGATATGGCCAGCAACGCCACACCCGCCGCAACGTACGCGAAGTCCAGTCGCAACATCGCTCGCGAAGGGGAGCTTGCGATCTGCGCGAACCAAAACCCGGCGACATTCCACACTGGATTCATGAGCACTCGCATTATAGACAGGTACGGTCACCCCCGTATGATTTGTAAAGCCAGATCCCGTCCCGTCTCGTTGACTCGCTTTCTGCTGCAAACTAAGATGATTGCGAAATGCCGCCGCCCTCCGCGCTCATCGGAAAAACCGTCTCGCACTATCTAATCCTTGAAAAGCTCGGCAGTGGCGGCATGGGCGTAGTTTACAAAGCGCAAGATCAGCGCCTCGATCGTTTCGTGGCCCTCAAATTTCTCCCGGACGATGTAGCCCGTGATCCCCAAGCCCTCAGTCGTTTCCGTCGCGAAGCCAAAGCCGCCTCATCGCTAAATCACCCCAACATCTGCACCATCCACGACGTCGGCGAAGACGCCCAGGCCTTCATAGCCATGGAATATCTCGATGGCGACACCCTCAAACATCTCGTCAACAACCGGCCCCTCGCCGTCGACACCCTCATCTCCCTGGCTATTGAAATCGCCGATGCTCTCGACAGCGCTCACCTTGCGGGTATCCTGCACCGCGACATCAAATCCGCCAACATCCTGGTCACCAAGCGCGGCCACGCCAAGGTTCTCGACTTCGGCCTCGCCAAGCTTTCCAATATCGTCGCAGGGGCTTCGACCTTGCCCACGGTTACTCCCGAGGAGCTGCTCACCAGCCCCGGCAGCGCCGTGGGCACCGTCGCCTACATGTCGCCGGAGCAGGTGCGCGGACAGGAGCTGGACCTGCGCAGCGATCTTTTCTCCGCTGGCGTGGTGCTCTATGAAATGGCCACCGGTGCTCTGCCTTTCCGCGGCAACACGTCCGGCGTGGTTTTCGAGGCCATCCTCAATCGCGATCCCCTTCCGCCCACTCAACTGAATCTCGAACTCCCGCCGCGATTAGAGGAGATCATCCATCGGGCTGTTGAAAAAGACCGCAATCTCCGCTACCAGCACGCCTCCGACCTGCGTGCCGATTTACAACGCCTCAAACGCGACATCAGCTCGGCGCGCATCCCGGCATCCTCGGAATCGTCGAAAAGTATCGTCAGCGAATCGCAGGCTGCGCAGCCGAGCGGCACCTCCGCGCCAAGAAAGCGGCTGGCCTACGCCATCGCCGCCGCGCTACTCGCGGCCGGAATTGTGGCCGCTGTGTTTTTGTTTCGACATTTTTCGGGTACAACCGCCAGCAAAGAATGGCAACAGCTTACTTTTTTCACCGACTCCGCCGTTTATCCTGCTCTTTCTCCTGACGGCCGGATGCTCGCCTTCGTGCGCGGCGCGGAGTCCTTCTTTGGCGTCGGCCAAATTTACGTAAAATTCCTTCCCGATGGTCAGCCCGTGCAGCTCACGCACGACGCCACGCGCAAGATGAGCCCGGTGTTTGCTCCCGACGGTTCCAGCGTGGCCTACAGCACCGTCGAGCCATGGGAAACCTGGCAGGTCTCGGTCCTCGGCGGCGAACCGCACCTCCTGTTGCCCAACTCTTCTTCACTCACCTGGATCGGCGACGGCAAGCATTTGCTCTTTTCGGAAATTAAGGAAGGCTTGCACATGGGCGTGGTTACCACAGACCTTGGCCGCGGCAACCTTCGCGACGTCTACCTCCCCGCCGGGCAGCGCAGCATGGCCCATCATTCCTACATTTCTCCGGACGGCAAGTGGCTGCTCATCGTTGAAATGGACAATCGTGGCGATATCTTGCCCTGCCGCGTCGTGCCCTTCCCAGGTCCGGGTGCGCCCCGTGTGGTTGGTCCTCCCAATAGTCGGTGCTTTTCCGCCGCCTGGTCGAACGACGGCAAGTGGATGTATTTCAGCGCCAAGACCGAGGAATTCCACCTTTGGCGTCAGCGTTTTCCAGATGGCCCGAGCGAACAATTTACCTTCGGGCCCACATCCCAGCAAGGCGTCGCCATCTCCCCGGACGGAAAATCCCTGGTGACCTCCGTGGGTTCCACGGACCGCATGGTATGGTTGCACGATAAAGACGGCGACCACCCGATTGCTTCCGAAGGTCGCGCTCAATCGCCCCGCTTCTCCGCCGACGGAAACTTGCTGTACTTCTTGATGGCCAGCGGCTCCTCGCCCGGCTATGAACTGTGGGTCGAGGATCTCTCGAGCGGAAAAATGGACAAGCTGCTCCCCAGTTATTTTATGTCTCAGTACGCCGTTTCCCGTGATGGCCAGCAAGTAGCGTTTACCATCGAAGACCAAAGTGGCCGTTCCAGTTTGTGGATTGCTCCGACCAGTCGCCGAACCTCGCCCGTGCGCATCTCCGCGACCAGCATCGAAGACACGCCGATTTTTCTGCCCAGCGGCGATTTGATCTTTCGCGCCGTGGAAAACGGCTCCAATTTTCTCTATCGCATGAGGCCCGACGGCGGCGATCGCCGCAAGATCGCCTCCATCATCGATCTGCTCGCCATATCCCCCGATGGCCACTGGGTCGTTGCCGGCCAAGCCGGTTCTGATGCGGAACGCAGCGCGGAAACCAAGGCCATCGCCATCGACGGCAGCGCAACGATCACCCTTTGCCACGGCTATTGCGGGGCCACCTGGGACACAGGAAACAAATATGTCTACCTTGACTTCCCGCAGCTCGCCGAAAAGATCTTCGCCATGCGGCTCGAGCCGGATTCCGGCCTTCCCAAAGTGCCCGCGGGTGGCATCGCCCGCACCGCGGATTTCGAGGGCGCCAAATCTGCAAACACCAAGGCCCTCGAATTGCGGGCCGGCAGCCGGGAATTGGCTATCGCGGCATCCGCCTACGCCTATACCGTGGAGACCACCCGCCGTAACCTGTACCGCGTTCCGCTGCCATAAACTCTTCGCGGGCATAGCTGCTAACGCCCTGCGCGGGCATCCTTTCGATGCCCCTCTCGCGGCCCACAAACTCCCCGTTTATGATTTGCGAGCGAGAAACAGCGTGTGGCGGCCGCCTTTTTTGAGGCGCCCGCGCACACCTTGCACCTGTACGGCAAATCCGCCCTCGCGCAGGCGCCGCGCGAATTTGGCATCCTGCTGCGCTGCCCACACCGCCAGTACCCCGTCTTTTTTCAGGGCCGCCCGCAGCGCCGCAACTCCGCGACGATCATAAAGCCCGGCGTTGCGCGAGGCCGTAAACGGCGCCGGGCCGTTGTCCACGTCGAGCAGCACCGCATGGAATTGCCCCGGGCCGCGCTGCAGGGTAACGGCTACGTCCTCGGTCGCAACCTGGACCCGCCTATCCTTCAGCGGGTGTCCGGCCAGCGCCCCGAGGGATTGGCGATTCCACTCGACCACTGCGGGCACCAGTTCGGCCACCAGCACCTTGGCATCCGCTGCCAGGCGCTCGAGCGTCGCGCGCAACGTGAATCCCATGCCGAGGCCGCCGATCAACACCCTAGCCCCGCATACCGTCCGCAACCCTCGGCATGCCAGGTTGGCCAACTCCTCTTCCGAGCCGTGCGTGCGGCTGGACATCAGGATCGCGCCGTCGGCCAGGATCAGGTATTCGTCGTCGCGACGAACGAGTTGCAGCGGCGTTCCGTCCGGAGCAAGCGCCTGCCCGAGCAGCTTGAAAGGCTTCACGCCCTGGATGTTACAGCAGAGAAAAACCCAAGTAAAAATGCCCAGTTTCCCCGCACGCATGCCCGTTTAGACTTCCGCCATATGCAGGGGAGTTTCTATGTGCTCTACTATCTTCTCCACTCCGTGGTTTCACCGAGAGCCTCTAAAAACGGCGACCCGCTGGCGGGGAGCGCGAGGGAAAACCCCCGCGCGGGGCTGTTAGCGCCCGGACGGCCCGTCTGACGCGTGGCCAACGGCCCGATTGCATCATCCCTTGGGCGGCTAAAGCTCTTAGGCGCCACTCTGTCGAACGCGGCGCCGGTGGTTCACTTGCACATTCTTTGGGTGTGGTCATCGATACTGCCAAATTCAGCGCCTCTGAACTAACGGCCGACCAGCTGCTCCTGCGTCTTGAACAGCAATCCCGCATTCTCGACATCACCCTTTCCTCCATCTCAGACTTCGCCTATATTTTCGATCGCGCCGGTCGCTTTGTTTTTGTGAACCAGCCGCTGTTAAATCTTTGGGGCTTAGAACTCGGGGAAGCTTTAGGCAAGAATTTCTTTGAGTTGAA
>JBEKSZ010000191.1:0-10498 GCA_049516615.1 Candidatus Acidiferrum sp.
AAAAAATTCTCGAAGAACCAGAAACTGCAAAACGCGGTGGCTGCGACTTCGCGCTGCCAGAAGAAATACAGGCCGCACAGCAGGGGGGCCAGCAATTCACCGAGAGTTCCCCCGAGGATCGTGATGGTGTAGCCAAACGGGCTGAAAACCAAATGCCCGCCCTCATGGATGATCAGATTGACGTAGTCGAGGAAGAGAAATCCGGAGCTGTCGGTGAGGGCATAAATCAGAAAAAGAGAATAGCAGACCAACCAGGCGATCCCCGAAGCGCGCGAGACGGGTTTCCAGTCTGCAAACAAAACCTCGAAAGGCTGCATGAGACATAGCCTAGCAAGATTGATTTATGGACTGGCGCACTCGAGGGATGGCGTTTCCACCGGGAATAACTCTGCGAGCAGGACCGCGCGCCGGAGGAAGGGGGGCGCGCCGGCAACCAGGAGCGGCTGCTACTTGAGAGCCGCGTAGGCTTCGTACGCCGCGCCGAGCAACGGCGCGTTTTCGTTCAAAATGACGGACACCGGAATATTGCTGAGAACACCTTCAAAATGCCACTTGTCTTTGAACGCCGTGGAGAACGCGCCGTCCTTCATTTTCTCCAGAATCTTTACGGCGATGCCACCGGCGACATACACACCGCCGAGCGCCAAGACTTTCAAGGCCAGATTTCCGGCTTCGGCGCCATAGATGGCCGTCCACAAATCCAAGGTATCCGCGCAGGTGCGGCAAGAACGGTTCAGGCCGTTGCGGGTGATTTCCGGGGCGGGATCGCAGTCAGGATCTTCAAACGAAGGGTGTTTGATGTTGGGAGCGAGAAATTCGTGAATGGTACGGAAGCCGCGGCCGGAAAGAATCAATTCCCAGCTGACCTGCGGATAGCGACGGCGCATAAAGCGCAATAATTCGATTTGTTGTTCAGAGTGCGGAGCAAAATCGGAGTGTCCGCCCTCGGAGGGCACTACGTAATAGCGGCCCTTATTCCACACGAGAATGGATTCGCCCAGGCCGGTGCCGGCGGCAAGCAGCGCGCGCGTGCCGCCCGGTTCAGGATTGCCGGGATTCAGCACGCAGAAATCTTCCGGGGCGAGATGCTGCAGGCTGTGGCCCCAGGCGCCGAGGTCGTTCATCAGTTCCACGTGCTCGACTTTGACTTCAGCTTTGAGGTGCGCGGCTTCGACGATCCAGGGGAGATTGGTGGCGCGTACCTGGCCGTTGATCACGGGCCCGGCGATGCCGAAACCTGCGGCGTATATTTTGTCGTTGCCGAGGTAAGGTGCGGCGAGGCGCGCGAATTCCTTAACGATCAGGTCGAATGTCGCAAATTCCTTGCTGGCGAAACGCTGGCTAAATACCGGCGTGAGCTTGCCGCTGTGTTCCGCGAACAGCGCAAGATTGCATTTTGTGCCACCCACATCGCCTGCGAGAATCACCGTGCCTCCCAAGATCCGCCTACGTCCTTCACGCTGATCCCCCAGCGCTTTTTTCCCGCGGGCTGCACGCGACAGCGCTGCTTCCTGCGGCGTCCTTTTTTCCTTATTGCGGGTTGTGCCAGTGACGGCCGTCGCGCTCGATCAGCGCGTCGGACTCCGCCGGTCCCCAGCTTCCCGAAGCATATTGCGGAACATAGCTATTTTTTGCGGCGTTCCAAATGTCCAGGATGGGATCGACGAGCGCCCAGGCGGCTTCCACGTTGTCGCCGCTGTCAAAGAGCGTCGCATCGCCGCGCACGCAATCATTGAGGAGCGTGGCATAAGCGCTGCGCGGGGGTTCGCCGAATCCTTCCTGATAGCTGAATTTCATGGTGACGTTGCCGATATTCATTTCCGTGCCAGGACGCTTGGCGCCGAAAGAGATCGAGATACCTTCATCGGGCTGAATATTCAGAATCAAGCGATTGGGTTCGACGCCCCGGTCGCGAAAAACCATGTGCGGAGCTTTGCGAAATTCGATGACGATTTCCGTGCTGCGTTTGGCGAGACGTTTTCCGGTACGAAGATAGAAGGGCACGCCGGCCCAGCGCCAATTATCGATCAGCACTTTGGCGGCAACGAAGGTTTCCGTGCGCGAGTGGGGATCGACACCTTGTTCCTGACGGTAGCCGGGAACCTCTTTGTCGGCGATTTTTCCCGCGGCGTACTGCCCGCGCACCACCGACTGCGCCATCATTTCCGGATCGAAGGGGCGAATGGATTGCAGAACCTTGAGTTTTTCGTTGCGCACGGCGGTGGCGCCGAAAGACGCCGGAGGCTCAACCGATACCAGGGAGGTGAGTTGCAAGACGTGGCTCTGGATCATGTCGCGCAGCGCACCGGTGGTTTCGTAAAAGCCGCCGCGGCGCTCTACGCCGAGGGTTTCGCCGTTGGTGATCTGCACGTGGTCGACATAGTTGCGATTCCAGAGCGGCTCGAAAATACCGTTGCCGAAGCGCAATACCAGAAGATTTTGCACCGTGTCTTTGCCGAGATAGTGATCGATGCGGTAGACCTGACTCTCCTCAAAAACGCACAGGACTTTATGATTCAGATCCTCGGCAGAGGCAAGATCGCGGCCAAAAGGCTTTTCGATGATGATGCGCACCCAAGAATCCGGCGAGGCGGGTTTGTTGAGACCCGCCTTGCCGAGCTGTTCGACGATGTTGGGATAAACTTCTGGAGGCGTCGAGACATAGAAGAGCACATTGCCGCCGAGCTGTTTTTGCTGGGAAATCTCTTTGAGACGTTGCGCCAGCGCGGCGTAGGACTCGGGCTTGCCGTAGTCGCCCGGACTGTAATACAGATTTTCCGCAAATGCCTTCCACTGTTGCGGATCGATAGGCCCCACCTCGGAGATGGTCTTGGCGGCCTCGCCAACGGTAGAGCGAAAGCTGTCGTCGGTCATGGCCGTGCGTGCAAAACCGATGATGGAGTAGCGCGGGCCCAGGGCTTTGTGAATGGCCAGGTCATACATGGCGGGAATGACCTTGCGCTTGGCCAGGTCGCCCGAAGCGCCGAAAAGCACCACGGTGCAAGGCTCGGCCACGCCACCATATCCAGGACGGTTGCTTTGTGCAGTCATGAAATTCCTCCCATTATGCAACATTTAAACGATTCAATACCAGCTTGGATACGAGCTCCGGAGTGTTGCGCAGCCCCGAAACTATACCTCAACGCCGTAAGATTTCAGCTCCGCGCGCAACTGTTCAGGGTTCTCGTAATGAATGGCGTGCATGCCAAGGCGGCGCGGACTTTCAAGATTAAGCGGGCGGTCGTCGATGAACAGGCATCGCGCGGCGGGACGCTGGGTAACGGCCAGGGCGACGCGAAAGATTAGTTCTTCGGGTTTGCGCGAATGCACGTAGCAAGAGCTAAAGAAGACCTGGAAATCCCGGCGAAGATCAAAGCTTTCTATGCGGTATTGATTTAACTCGAGCGGTTCGTTGTTGATGGCGCCCACGAAATACTTTCCAGTGCGGGCCACGGCGCGAAGCATGGCCCGGGATTCGGGAAACTCCTTCGACTGCGCGTACATGAAAGCGGTGAACTGCTCGCGGGTGAAGGAGCGCTGGCGGTAAAAAAGCGTGCGGTTCAAGTATTCATCGAGGGAAGTATTACCGGCATCGAAAGCCGGAAAGGCGAGGTCGTGACGGTCCTGAAATTCGTCCCAATCGAGGTTGAATTCGCTGGCCGCGTGACGGCGGGCGTGGCGGTCCCAGCCGTTGGTGAGCACAACTCCACCAATGTCCCAGAAGAGCGTGGTGATGTCGGACACAGGGCTGAACCTCGGCGTTTCCCGGCGTGCCATCGCGCCGTTTACGGCTCACGAGATAGTGAAGACAGGGACGGGTAGCTGTCAAGCGAACGCTCCCATGCGCCGGGGGTAACCTTCCCTAGTGGCCCGAATCGCCGTACTTGACGGAGCAGCCGTAAGGTCGCGTGGCGGCCGTTTCAACCTGCTTGCCGGCCATTGCCTGCTCGAGCGCGAGGCTGACGTAGTTGGTCGCGCCGGTGACGTCCTCTAAATCGGTGGTGGGCTTATCGTCGATGGCGCCATCGTAGATGATCAGGCCTTGCGGGTTAATGACGATCATATGCGGAGACGTTTTGGCCTCGTAGAGGTGGCCAATATCGCCGGCGGGGTCGAGCAGGGCGGCAGTGGGAGCAGCCTGCATCTTCGCGAGGTAGTCGTTTTCTTCGGCGGCGGTGGCGTAGCCCTGCTTGCCCGGCGCGGACGAGAGAATGGTGAACCAGACCACGCCTCGCGCGGTCCACTGCTTCTGCAGGCGTTGCATATTGCCGCTATTGTAATGCTTGCGGACGTAGGGGCAGCCGTTGTTGTGCCACTCGAGGACGATGTACTTGCCGCGATAGTCGGAGAGGTGAACGGCCTTGCCGGTGCTCGCGGTGGCCGAGAAATCCGGGGCGGCGTCGCCAATCCGGGCGGCAGCGAGCAGGCATGAAGCGGCGGACAGGACCGCAGCGATAAACAGCGGGTAGCGAACTTTCATGATGATGGTTCCTCCTTCAAAAATTGACCCGCGAGCAGGAGATTCGCCCCGGGGCGGGCGAGCTGGCCAGGACAACAACATTGTCACGGGTTTCGCTCCAGCCCGAAGACGACCTGGAGACTGTTACGGCGCGGGACACTCTGGCGGGGCTGTTCCTCCCGGCGACGGATTGGCTCACGGGCACGTCAATCAGATAGCCTGGCCAAGGCGCGTCGCCGCGATCGGCGTCAAAAACCAGCACGCCTTTCAGGCGCCCGAGCGGTTTGAGAAGTTGCTTGGATTTGCGCAACGTCAATCGGAAACCGGCAGCGGAGGGCTGCAGCTTTTGCGGCGCGGCGTTGTCGAGTTCTGACTCCTCGAGTGGGAAAAATGTCGCCTGGGTGATGGGACGGCCGAGTCTGGCGGTAAGAATAAACGCGTCGTTCGTGGCCGTGGCGCGGAGCCTCCAGCTTGCCGGGAAGGGCCGGGGCAAGGATTGCCGGGCGGCGGCGAACGGGCCGCCGGGTCGCGCGTCGCGGGCCGCCGGCCAGGACGATTTAACCGGAAGGGTCAGGGAAAGCTGGGCTTTGCCAGGGATGCAGACTTCGCGGCAGACGAGCACCCTCACTGTTGCGCCGAGCTGAGCGGGCTCCCGCACTGGTAGGTTCGCGTCCGCATGAATGGGCGCTAGCAACATAACGGCATCTTCGTAGCCAAAATCCACGACGCTCGAGGTCCCGAGGCGCCGCGGCGTCGGCCACTGCAGTTCGCCAGCGGTGAGGCCTACGGGCAACTGCCAGTTCACGCTGGGGGGCTCGCCTGAATCGCCAGGATTGCGCCAATAAATATGCCAGCCGGGCTCAAGCTTGAATTGTAAACCCACACTTAGCGTCTGTCCTGCCGCGAGCGAAGGATGTTCGGCGACCAGTTCGACGCTGCCGTGAGGGATGGGCGCGGCAATCAGACGCGGAAGAGCCGCACAGGCCAGCAGGGTGGCTGCTAAGCGAAGAGCACGACAAGAAAATGAACCTGGGTTGCAGCTTCGCATATCCTATGGGCGCACAAAGCTCGCACCGTTTTCCTTACTGTCTGACGGCGGTCGCCGCTCAATGGTTTCTTCGAGGGTTTCTTCGAGAGTTTCTTCGAGCCGGCGTGCGGTTTTACTGGGGACGGAACGAGATGGTCTCCTTTGTCGCATCACTGGACGTGCACGCGGACGCAAAGCTTGGGCTAAACAGTTTACGCTAAGGAGTTGCTTTATGGAGACCGCCGTGGGGCTTCCGTCTTGGTCAGACCGTTCCCGACAAATTGCCAGTCGAATGCACACCATTCTCGTGGTGGCCATCTTGGCAGCGTGGACCTTGCTCGGAAGCATGGAGGCCGAGCAGATGAGGAGGGCCTTGAATCCCGACCGTCTGCGCTTTTATTTGCTTACTCTGTCGTTTGAATGGCTCCTGGCCGGTTTTGTGTTGGTGGGAGTGCGCCGTTTTGGCGCGCAGGTGGGCGACGTTCTCGGACAGCGTTGGGGATCGCCCTTGCAGGTACTGAAGGATATCGGAATCGCTGCGGCGTTTTGGCTGGTTTCGTCGGGACTCCTGGTCCTTTTGGCGCGGCTGCTGAAAACCGGCCAGCAGGCAACGGCTCGCCGGGTAGAGTTCTTACTGCCGCACGGAGGCCTGGAAATAGCGTTGTGGGTCGCCCTCTCGATAACAGCGGGCATCTGCGAGGAAGCCATCTTCCGGGGCTATCTGCAGCGGCAGTTTATATCGCTGACCAGGAACGTTCCAGCCGGCGTGCTGCTTTCCGCGATGGCCTTCGGCGCGGCGCACGCCTATCAGGGTTTCCGGATGGTGATTCTGATTGCCCTGTACGGAGCGATGTTTGGGGTTCTGGCGCAGTGGCGCGGGAGCGTGCGCCCAGGGATGATGGCTCACGCGTGGCAGGATTCCCTGAGCGGCGTGGTAGGAGCGGTGACGAGGCACTAGCGGCGCCGCCAGATGCCTCGCGGGCCAGGGCCCGGTTGCGTTGCCGACGGACCTTCGCGACCCGGGCGCCGGCTGGAGCCGCGACCGCAGAAAGCCTCCGCGCTAGGGAGTGCCGGTGTCGCGGGGCGAGATGACCCGGCCGAACTCGGAAGCGCGGCTTAGGCGGTCGAACATTTGGTAGGCGGCGGTCGAGATGGCGATGATGGCATTGCCGCCATCGCGCTCGCGGCGCAGGTAGCTGGTCATCACGCTGATCACGTAAGGGCGGTTGCCGGCAAAGACAATGCCGGAATCGTTGCGCACACCTTCGAGCTCGCCGGGTTTATTGGCGACGCGGAGATCCTCGGGCAAGTCGTAGGGAAGGTAACTCTCCTTGTGGATGCTGAGAAGCCTGAAAAAATCCTCGGTGAACGGTTTGCTCAGCACCTTTCCGCGATAGAGAGCCTCGAGGAGCTCGGCCATTTCACGAGGCGTGGAAATATTTTCGCGGCCCTGGCTGGCGGCTGTAAGGTCCATCATTTTGCGGCGCAGCCGCGTGTGCGTCAGGCCAAGTGAATCAAGGAGCGCGTTGACGTTTTCCATGCCCACGCGATCAATGATCACGTTGGTGGCGGAGTTATCGCTGACGGAAATCATCAGCGCGGCAACGTCGCGGATGGTAAGGCGCGTAACCCCGGGGGTCAGGGCTCCGGCGATCCCGCTCCCGCCCACAATGTCGCTTTGCTGAAGCGTGTAAAAATCGTTGAGCTGGATTTTGCCTTGCTGGGCCTGGAGAAAGAGCTCGGCAAGAATAGCGATCTTGATGGAACTTGCGGTGGGCAAGACTTCGTCGGCATGCAGGAGATATTTTTGCCCGGTGGAAAGGTCGACGACGGCAACAGCCAGAACGCCGTCAAGGTGCCGGTCGACGTCGCCGATTGTGACTTCAAGCTTCTGCCACAAAATCTTTTCCTTTTCCTGCTCCGTCTGCTGCGCCAGGGATATCTGCGGTATGCAGACGGCGAATAGCAGGCATGCCAGGTGGGCGAATCGCCACGACATAAACTTTGCGGATAGGTTTTCGAATGCGCTTTTAAGCATGCCGCACCTCCGGGTCGGCGGGATTATACCGGAATCAAGGACCGGATCATTTGCGCAGTACCGGCGCGCGGGGCTATGCCGCCCCACTATCTTCAGCCGGGATGGCTCCGGACCGTAGCGAAGAACCAGCTATCGAAGCGCTTCGTTTTCGTGGTCTTTCTCGAGCAGCGCGAGGACGCGGGCGATTTCGAGTTCGATGGCCTTGGAGGTAACGGGCTTGGCAACGTAGCCATCCATGCCGACTCGCCGGCAGCGCTCGCGGTCCTCTTCGAAGGCATTTGCGGTCATGGCCACGATCGGAACGTGGCGGCGCGTTTGTTTTTCGCTGGCGCGGATCCGCTCGGTGGTTTCGAGTCCGTCCATGATGGGCATTTGCATGTCCATGGCGATCAGGTCGAACTCTTGCTCGGCAAGCAGGTGCAAAGCCGTCTGGCCATTCCCGGCAATAGTGACCGCGTGCCCCATCTTCTCGAGCAGACGCGAGATGAGTCGTTGATTGACGAAATTATCCTCTGCCAGCAGGATCCGCAGGCGGGCCTGCGCGGGCGGCGCGAGAGCGGGAACCACGGCAACGGCATGCTCCTTCCCTTCTCCGAGGCAGTCCTGTAAGGCCTCATACAGGGCCGAACGGCGGTACGGTCTCAGCAAAGTGCGCCGCACCGTCAGCCGCTCGCACTGCTCGCGCTCGATCAGATCAAGCGGCGCAGAATGCGCCAGAATGACCGGCACGCGGACTTGCTCGGTGGCCCGCAGTCGAGACAGCAGCGCAAATCCGCCGGGATCTTGCAGATCTTTATCGAGCAACACCGCCGAGAACTGCTCACCGTTTCGCTGGGACTCCGCGAAAGCAGCAATGGCCTCTTGCGCGGTGGCAGCCATGGAGGCTTTTACTTTCCATCGCGGGAGCAGGCGCGCCAGCAGGTCGCGGTTCGCCGGATCATTGTCGACGACCAGTACGCGGCGGGAATCCCACGCCGGAGTTTCCGCCTTTTCCCTCTCGCGTTCGCCGGACGGCGCTTCGCGCTGCACCTTGATGGTGAAATAAAATTTACTGCCGCGACCCTCTTCACTTTCGACCCAGATCCGCCCATGCATCAAGTGCACGATGCGTTCGCAAATGGAGAGTCCTAGCCCCGTGCCGCCGTAGCGCCGAGTGGTGGACATATCCGCTTGCGCAAAGGCCTCGAAGATTTTCTGCAGTTTGCCCGGAGCTATTCCGATGCCAGTATCGGAAACGGAAAATTGCAGTACGAGCTGGTCTTCCTCAATTCCCGCCAACTTGGCATGAATGGCCACCTTGCCATTGCTCGTGAATTTCAAAGCATTTCCCGTCAGGTTGATCAGAACTTGCCGCACGCGGGTCGGATCGCCCCGCACGTATTGGGGAATCCCCCCCTCTACACTCCACACGAGCTCGATGCCTTTCTGCTGGGCCTTGAAGAGCAGGGTCTGCAGCGCTTGTTCGATGCATTCTTCGACCGACAGTTCGGTGATCTCTAGCTCGAGCCTGCCGGCCTCGATCTTGGATATATCCAGAATATCGTTGAGCAACGAGAGCAGCGATTCGCCGGAGCTTTTGACCATGTCGAGATACTCACGCTGCTCGGCGTCCAGATTGGTGTCCAGGGCCAGGGTGGTCATCCCGAGAATGCCGTTCATCGGGGTACGAATCTCGTGACTCATATTGGCAAGGAATTCGCTCTTGGCGCGGTTGGCGGCTTCGGCGTCTTCTTTGGCCTGATGCAGCGCTTCTTGCGCTCTCTTGCGCTCGGTGATGTCGACGAAGGTAACCACCGCGCCTTGCGGCACTCCGCCTTCCAAGAGCGGATGGCACCACAGTTCGGCGTCAAAGCTGCTGCCATCCGCGCGCCAGAGAACCTCGTCAGGAGCGTGAAAGCTCTTTTCTCTGAGGAATTGCTTCTGCAACAGGCATTCATCCACGGGGTAGTGCGAACCGTCACGCCGCGTATGATGCATGACCTCGTGAATGTTGCGTCCCATAACGTTTTCCCGGCTCTCGAAGCGCAACATGCGCAGCATCGCGCGGTTGCAAAAAGTGCAATGCCCGTTGTTGTCCACGCCGTAAATGGCTTCGCCAGTGGACTCCAGCAGCAGCCGGATGCGTTCTTCTTCCTCCGATAACCGCAACTCGCTGGCGTCCCGCTCGCTAATCAATGCGCCCAACACCAGCCCGGCGAGGGAAATGATCAGCATCAGAAATTGCAACACGGTGAGTTCGCCTGGAGGGCGCGGATAAATCCGCAGGGTCAGGATGATTCCGGAATCCAGAGCCAGGATAGCCGCCGCCGCACCGCGCAAGCCCCGCCGCACCGCCATCCAGATCAGCGGGAGAAAAACCAGATAGAACGTCTCATTCCCGCCGACAAATTTCCCGCTGAGCGTCACCCAAAGCACCACCGCGATGCTGGCAAAAAATAAGCACGACTCCACCAAGCGGCGAAATCCCTGCAGTTCATGGCGGCCAGCCGCGCGCTGCCACGGCTTTCCGTCCTGGTCTTGTGTTGTGGGGCTCAAGAATCGCCGCAGCCACGGCTGGATGTAGATGAGGCAGAAGGGAGTGATGGAGCCGATCGCTACGGCGTCGCCCACCCACCAGTTCAACGTGGCCTTCAGATATTGCCCCGCGGGTACCATATGGTCCGCTTGCAACCACCAAACACCCATGCTGGCCACCAGCCCTGAGGAACAAATGGCCACCAGCAACAGCCACATCATGTCGCGCACGGATCGCAGGTTGGGATCGATCTTGACGGCACGGCGCAACACCGTCGCCGCCGCGGTGTAGGAGACCGCGAATTCCTGATTGCCCAGCAGGAAGGAATACGAGACTACCGGTAAATGATAATTAAGGATCGAAGAGATGGCCTCGGCGATCAGAATGACCGGGACCCAGCCGACACCCAGCCCGATCAGCGCCGCGAAAGCCAGACCGGTCGGCGGATACCACGCGCTG
>JBEKSZ010000192.1:0-10335 GCA_049516615.1 Candidatus Acidiferrum sp.
TGCAGCCGGCAATTCGACCTTGTCCAGGTCCGCAACAAGGGCTTCCGTCAGCTTTGCGTCGCGGCTGGTAAATACGAACCGAATTGCGTGGCAGCGAACTTGTGTCATCAGAACATGCCAGTGCAACTGGGCGATCGGCGACATGTAGTCGAAGCGAATAAACGAACGACCGCCGATCGTGACCGGGGTCGGCGGTTTTTCGACTTGGTAGTCCGTTGCCAGGTGCTCTCTGCTGTAGTTGATCAATTGCCAGGCATTCTCAGCCGGCACCAGTGTGAAGAACAGATCCTGCGCGGTGACCAGGATACTGCCCGAAGTCGCTCCAGCGGACGATCCGGCAGGCGTCATGTGCAAAAGCACGTAGTAACCGCTCGCTGAGGGTGGGGGCCCTGCGTATTTCTCGCGCCAACCGGCGGGCCAAGCGTAAGTCAGGCCGAAATACTCATTGCCGTATGCATTGTTGATCGATCTTCCGCCTTCGGGCAGGGGAGTTGCAGGGTCGCTGGCGCTCGACCAGGCTCCTTTAACAAGGATGGTCTCGGTCGGCAAGCTGTTCGGATGCGGGTTATCTGAAAAATCGCCGCCGTTCTGCGGCAGGCCTTGGCATGCCGCGCGCAGAAAAAGATCAAGAACGAGAAACACCAAGATGCGTAGCGGTGCAGGGTGCATGTTCCTCCGCGAATCCAGCCTGCCGGAGCGAAGCGCCTTTCTCCGGCGATGATTTAAAGCGGGCGCAACTTACTGCGTCGCGCCCGCAGCGTGACTACCGGCTGGACTTAAAGAGAGCGCAGAAAATCCAAAATTTCTTGCTGCTGCGACGATGAGAGCGAAGCGAAATTTTCCTCTACCTCCGTGGCTTCTGAACCGTTGCTCGCGTGAGCGGCGATGACGGTCAAGAGATTCGTGGTGCGCCCGTCATGCAGGAAAAAGATGCGCTGCCCGAGTCCCCACAGCGGCGCGGTTCGGAATTGGTCGCCGCCCGCGCCACCCTGCGAAACGTTGTCCGCCAACCCGGTTCCCATATGATGAATTTCTATATCCGAGAAGGCGTTCACCGCCACGCTGCCGAGCGACGGGGTGACGTTTGAAGGTTGCGTGGAGCTTATCGTCGCGGTGTGGCAGGTAGCGCAGCCGATCGCCTTAAATAGCGCTTGGCCGTTAGCGATGGCGGTCGCCCCGCCCGGCGTGGTCGCCGATGGTGTGGGGGGTGCCAGCAGCCGCATAAACTCCGCGAACAAAACGATGTCGGAGGGAACCTCGGCGTTCTGGGCCGCGGGATCTGACTTCGATGCCACCGTGAAGTTGGTTGCGTCCTCCGGATATCCGGTTCCTGAAAGGTTCAGGCAGTTTGCCGGAAGGCCGCTCTGCAATTGGTCTTCGCCGGGCAGCGGGCGGTCTTGCCCGAACAGTTCATTGGTGATGCCCATTTCCACGTTGTAGGCTTCGCCAGCGAACAGCAACAGGGATTTGTTCTGCGCCTTCCAGCCGAAACGGGCGATGGTGCCGTCATTTCCGTTATGGTTGAAGGTGCCGCTGATCCCGAAATCATTGCTCGCTGCCGCTGTTTGCACGGCCAGCAACGTCGAATCATCGAGGTTCTCGATCAACCCCGCGCCAAACACCGGGGTCGGAATGCGAAAAATGATGTTGTTTGCCGATTGCGCGGCGGTAAAGCTGGGTTGCGGCAAGCTGCAACTACCCGCACCGGGCAGGCCGGAGACGGTAAAGAGATCCTCGACGCCGCCGTTCGGAGCGTTGGTATCGACGCTGCCATTGGCGTTGAAGAAGAACGGGAAGCGCGCCTCGCGCGTCGGACCGTTCGCGGTGATAAAGCTCGGGATGGTGTTGGTGGATCCGCTCACAATTCCGTCGCTGATGGCCAGGAATTGAGGATTGCTGGCGGGGCCGGTTCCCCCGATCGTTGGTTGCGCATGGCATCCCGAACATTGGTTCAAATTAAAGCGCGGCCCGAGACCGACGTTCGCGCTGTTGGTGACGGTCTCAATTTCCTGGAAACGCGCGAGGCCATTCTCGAAAAATTCGAGCGAACCTGTCGGATTGTTTGCAACCACAGAAGGCAATGCCAGAGGGTTCGTGGCCGTGGCCCCGGTCTGTCCGTTGATCGCGCCTCCCCGTACCCCGGGGTCGGTTTGCGCCCAAATGATTGCCGGCGAAAATGATACCGATAAAAATAGAAGAGCCGAGCCTAACTTGAATGTTTTCATTCTGATTTCCCTTCTAGGGCGTGCTTCGCCCTGCGCACGAATTGTCCCTGCTGCAGGCCATCTCGTTCTTTTTCTTGGCCGCCGGAGGGGGCAGACCTCGAAAATAAGTCGTTCTTGCCCCTAAAACGGCCCGGCGAACTGTGAGTGCGGCGGAGCGTAGCGTCACGGCGGTCCTGCGAACAACGGCCCTGGCAAAGATTCCTGGTGCAGCTTTTCCTGTCCCTGGCGGGCGAGTGAAGGTACAGCGAATGAATCCACAAACGCGGATAAAATACCGGGCAAGCGGTTTGCCGCGCTCGTCGAGTCCCGCCCGCCGGACTCGCGCTTGCGGGCCTGTACGGTTTCCGCGCGGCCCTTTTTGAGAGCGCCGATGCGCGCGGCAGACCCGAACCCTTGGCCCTGGTTGTTATCCCGACCAGCTTTATAGTTTTCACAAGCCAGCTCGGTAAGAACGTGTAGGGTAATGCGCACTTTCCTGGGACTACCGTCGGCCCGCTCGAGGTGTAAGGCGAGTGTGTTTCGTATTACAGGTCATCAGCTCGCATCCGCTTCTCACGCGCGGCGTAGAGGAGACGCTTGCCAGCGCCAAGAACCTGAAGATTCAAATTTTGCCTCCGGCTTTGAGCGAAGCGGAAGCTTGCCGGCCGCCCGTTGCTCCAACACTGTTCCTGCTCGATGGTTGTTCCTTGCAAACAGACTTGGGGCGCGTCGCGGCTCGCTGCCGCGCGCGCTCGCCAGGCAGCAAATTTCTCGCGCTTCTTCCGCCAGGAAAAAGCAGTGGCGAGGAAAAGACCTATCTCTTCTACTGGGGTATTGACGGCTTCGTCGAACTACACGCCACCTGGCAGAGCGAACTTCCCAAAGCGATCCACAGCATCTTGCACGGTCAGCCCTGGGTGCCGCCGGAGGTTTTGCTGGCCTTCGTCACTCAGGCGAAATCATTAATCGATACGCAGCTCATGGGCGGTCATTTCCTCACCGCCCGAGAGGGCCAGATCCTTCAATTGCTGATGCGCCGCCTCACAAACAAAGAGATCTCCTGCGCACTGGCCATCTCTGAACGCACCGTGAAGTTCCACGTATCAAATATTCTTGGCAAGCTGCAGATTGACGACCGGCGGGCGCTTTCGCCGTGGAAGGCGGGAGGCTCGAATGGCAAGCGCTGGACGGGCGCGGAATTTAGCGTCGTGGGTTTTTGAGCTCGCGCCCCTTATTCCTTTCAAGAAATGCGGATTCGGCGGCAGCAGACGTTAAAGGGTGAACCAGCGGAAACCTTCGCGTTGTTCGGCGGCGATTTCGCCGGCCACCCTTAGGGTCTGGCTGCGGCGGTAGTCGCCGCAGGCCGCCAATATGGCGTTGAGCAGGGCGATCGGAGCGGTATAGGAGGCGATGAAGGACGTGGACTCAATGCTTGCCAGGAAGATTTCGTCGCATTCGCGGGCTAGCGGGGAAATATACGTGTCGGTGATTCCTACGCAGTAGGCGCCTTGTCTGCGGGCGAGCTGCGCGCCTTCAACCGTTTGACGCAGGCCGCGGCGGAAGGAGATGGCGATGACCAGGTCTTGCTTGGCAACGGCGCGGGCGCGGTGGGCGATCCGCCCGGGTGAGGTGGCGGCGGCGACGGGGAGGCCGAGAATACTGAGTTGATACTCGAAGTAGTCCGCCAGATATTCTGCGAGGTCGCCAGCGAGAACCAGGATTTTTCGCGCTTTGTAAACGCGCTTGGCCAGCGCGACGACCCGTTTGGTTTCCAGGCTGTTTTTTAGGCCTTGCAGGTTTTTGAGATCCTGTTCAAGCGCGATGCGCACGTGAGCGGACAGGCCACCGTCGCCTTCGCCCGCTTGCATGGTGTCAAGCGAGGTGGCGAAGGCCAGGGAAAGTTCGTGAAGATGGCGCTGAAAGTCGCGATAGGTGGCGAAGCCCAGGCCCTGCACGATGCGCACGACGGTGGCGGGATCCGTACCGAGACGCTCCGCCAGGGCGCGAATACTAAGGAGCACGTAGTCGCGGGGGTGCTCGAGGATGGGGCGGACGATTTCTTGACGCTTCTGCGACAGCTTTTCGAGACGCTCGTGGACGTTCAAGTTTGCGACCTGTTTGGTTGATTTTTCGCGCGCCATATTTTTTGAAAAGGCCAGGCAAAATGGCAAGCCCGGCAAACGCCATGGGAGATCGGCGTGACGGTCCGTTCAAGTCACCGGACTGGGCCACTTACGCGGCTTGCGCCTCGGGACTAGATTTTTGACGCAGCAGATTTATTTTCTGGGGCCGGTGCAGCGAGTCCTGGAGCGACGACCGGCTGCAAAAAGGGCATCATGGCGCGAAGCCGGGGGCCGAGCTGTTCGATGGCCAGAGTCTGTTCCTGCTTGCGAGTGGCCAGGAAATTGGGGCAGCCCTTTTCGTTTTCTTCGATCCACTTTTTGGCAAAGCTGCCGTCTTTGATTTCCGCCAGCAATTTTTTCATTTCATTCTTGGTTTCCTGAGTGATCAGGCGCGGGCCAGCAGTGTAATCGCCGTGCTCGGCGGTATCGCTGATCGAGTAGCGCATGTAGCTCAGGCCACCCCGGTAGATCAGGTCGACGATCAGCTTTAGTTCGTGCATACACTCAAAGTAGGCTACTTCCGGTTGGTAGCCCGCATTGGTTAGCGTTTCAAAGCCAGCTTTGATCAAGGCACTGACGCCTCCGCACAGCACGGCTTGTTCGCCGAAAAGGTCGGTTTCGGTTTCCTCGGTAAAAGTGGTTTCAAGTACGCCCGCTCGAGTGCAGCCCAAGCCCTTGGCGTACGATAGGGCCATCGCTTTGGCGTGGCCGCTGGCGTCCTGCTCGATGGCAATCAGGGCCGGCGTGCCACCGCCTTCGGTGAAGACTTCGCGGACGCGATGGCCGGGGGCTTTGGGGGCGATCATGGAGACATCGATATCCTTGGGCGGCTTGATGGTCCCGAAGCGGATGTTGAAGCCGTGGGCGAACATCAGGGTTTTGCCGGCCGCCAGGTTGGGCTCGATCGATTCCTGGTAGATTTTTTGCTGCCGGGTATCGGGTGCCAGGACCATGATCACGTCAGCCCATTTTGCGGCTTCGCCCGGGCTGGTTACGACCAGGCCGTCCTTCTCGGCTTTGGCCCCGGAGGCGCTGCTTTGTGGCAGGCCGACGTGGACTTCTACACCGCTGTCGCGCAGGTTTAGCGCGTGGGCGTGGCCTTGCGAACCGTAGCCGATGATGGCTACCTTTTTGGATTGTATTAGGGAGATGTCCGCGTCGTTGTCGTAATACAGATTTGCCATTTGATTTGCTCAGTTCCTTTCAGAATTTTCCCGTGAAGTTGGTTGGTAATTTCAAGAATCTTGCCGGAATTCTAGGCAGGCCGCAGCCGACTCCGGGGCGCACAAAAGCGGCCGCAAAGCCTACGCGGCGTTTTGCTCGGGCGGTTGCAGGAGGTCGCCGCCGCGGGTCATGCTGATGCGGCCGCTGCGGGCCATTTCGAGCACGCCGAAGGGGCGCAGGACTTCGATCAAACCGTCGATTTTGTCCACCGTGCCGCTAACCTCGATGATCAACGATTCCGGCGCTACATCGACTACGCGGCCGCGAAAAACCTTTATTAATTCCATCAGGTGCGGGCGGTTCTGCTGGTCGGCTTTTACTTTGATCAGAGCCAGGTCACGTTCGAGCAGGCTGCGTTCGCTGATGTTCTCGGCCAGCAGGACATCGACCAATTTTTCCAGACTGGCTTCGAGGCGATGGCCGCCCTTGGCATCGGTGTGCGCCACGATGGTCATGCGAGCGATTTGGTCGTTGTCGGTTGGACCGACGGTGAGAGAGTCGATGTTGATGGCCAGCCGGCGGGCCAGGCTGGAGACACGGTTCAGCACCCCGGGTTTATTTTCCACGTAGGCTACTAGAGTTTGCATGGTGTCCTCATCTCAGGATCCTGTCTCAGGGCTAAAGTCCGTTCCTTGCTGCTTTATTTAGGGGCCCGGCGAAGGGCAAGCCCTGCTGTCGATGCCTTGGCCCACAAGATGCACAGACCGAAGTCTATGCCGCAAAACTCGCGGCTACGGTTCCGTGGCGGTTTCTACCAACGGATTGTTGGGACGGCGGATCATCTCGTGCAGACCCTTGCCTGCCGGGACCATGGGGTAGACGGAGTCTTCTTGTTCCACCCGAAAATCGATCAGGACGGACTCGCCGTATTCGCGCGCGCTGCGAATGGTGTTGACACTGTCGGTGCGATTGCTGACGCGTTCCCCGCGGATGCCGAAGGCGTTGGCCAAGGCGGCGAAGTCCGGGGCCACCAGCGGCGTGGCCACGTAGCGCTTGTCGTAGAAAAATTCCTGCCACTGGCGGACCATGCCTAAATAACCGTTATTCACGATGGCGATCTTTATGTTTATTTTTTCCTGAACGATGGTGGCCAGCTCGCACATGGTCATTTGAAAGCCGCCGTCGCCAACCACGACCCAGACTTCGGAGTCGGGCTTGGCGAATTTCGCGCCGATGGCGGCGGGAAGTGCGAAACCCATGGTGCCCAGTCCCCCAGAGGTAATCAGGCTGCGCGGAGCATTATGGTGGTAGTACTGCGCTTCCCACATTTGGTGCTGGCCCACGTCGGTGACGACGATGGCTTCGCCCTTGGTTTCTTTCCAGATGTCATTGATTACGTGAGCGGCGTACAGGTGCCCGTTATCCGGGAGACTTTGGATGTCGCGGACGGCGGAGTCGCCCTGAAGTTCGGCGATGTGACGCAGCCAGTCGGAGTGTTCGCGGGTGACCATGTGGGGTTCGAGGGCTTCGAGAATTTCGCGGGCGTCGCCAACCAGCGCGGCATCCACGGGAACATTTTTGTTGATTTCCGACCGGTCGATTTCGATGTGAATTTTACGAGCAGTTTTTGCGTAGGTACGCAAATCGCCCGTAACGCGGTCATCGAAGCGCATACCCACGGCGATCAGAAGGTCGGCTTCCTGGATGGCGTGGTTGACCCAAGCTTCGCCGTGCATGCCCATCATGCCGAGATTTAATTTTTCGCTGGCAGGAAAGCAGCCGATGCCGAGCAGGGTCATGGCTACGGGGATGTTGGCGGACTTGACGAACTCGGCGAATTTTTTGGTAGCCCCGCTTTGCATAATCCCGTGACCGGCCAAAATCAACGGCCGCTTTGCGGTGTTTAACAGTTCTACGGCGCGCTCGAACTCGGCCTGGTCGTAGCTTTTCTGCTTGCGCTTGACCGGCAACCTCGGGGCGGCGGCCTCCCAGTCGAACTCCGCGGTGGCTTGCTGAGCGTCTTTGGTGATATCTACCAGCACGGGACCCGGGCGTCCGGTATTGGCAATTAGGAAGGCTTCCCGGACGGTCCGGGCGATATCTTCGGCGCGGCTTACGATTACGTTGTGCTTGGTGATGGGCATGGTGATGCCCGTGATGTCGATTTCCTGGAAGGCGTCGGAGCCCAGCAATTTGCTGGAGACTTGTCCAGTGATGCAGACCACCGGGGAAGAATCAAGCATGGCCGTGGCAATGCCGGTAACCATGTTGGTGGCGCCGGGGCCGGAGGTGGCCATCGCCACGCCAACGTCGCCGCTCGCGCGCGCAAATCCATCAGCCATGTGTGTGGCCCCTTGTTCGTGGCGGACCAGGACGTGGTGCAGTTTCGATTTGCCCAGGGCGTCGTAGACCGGCAGGATTGCTCCACCGGGGTAACCGAACAGGTCCCGTACACCGAGCTTGGTGAGCGACTCACATAGAATTTCTGCACCAGTCAGTTTCATAGCGTCCTTCCTAATTGCGTGGCGCTGGCGCCCGCGCGAGAAAATGATGCTGGAACGACGGTGATGGCGCCCAGTGAAGACGATGATACGAGGAGCGCGTATTTGGCAAACACTCCGTTTGTGAAACGCGGCGCAGGCGGTTGCCAGTTTGCCAAACGCTGCTGAATTTCGACGTCGCTGAGCTCGACGTTCAACTTGCGCGCCGGAATATCGAAAACCACGATATCGCCGTCGTTGACCGCGGCGATGGCACCGCCGCTGGCGGCTTCCGGGGCCACGTGCCCGGCCATCAGTCCGTGCGTGGCACCCGAGAAGCGCCCGTCCGTGAGCAGAGCCACGGAGTCGCCGAGTCCGGCGCCCACCAAAGCCGCGGTTACGGCTAACATTTCGCGCATGCCCGGTCCGCCTTTGGGCCCCTCGTAGCGAATGACGATCACATCGCCTGCTTTAATAGTGCCACTATCGACGGCGGCAAAGGCGGCCTCTTCCGTATCGAATACCCTCGCCGGTCCGCGAAACGTTTTGAAGTCGTGGCCCGCTACCTTCAGCACACAACCTTCGCTGGCGAGATTACCCTTCAGAATGACCAAGCCGCCCGTGGGCTTGAGCGGCGCATTCAGTTTGCGGACAACTTCCTGGCCCGGCGCTTCCTTGGCGGCGCTGGCTTCCTCGGCGAGGCTTCGCCCAGTGACCGTGAGGGCTTCCCCGCGGAGGAGTCCGGCTTCAACCAGGCGCTTCGCGACCAGTGCAGTACCGCCTGCTGCGTATAGTTCTGTAGCGACAAATCGGCCTCCGGGTTTTAAGTCTGCGAGAATGGGGGTGCGGCTGCTGATGCGATCGAAATCGTCGATGTTCAGAGCGAGTTTGGCTTCGCTGGCGATGGCCAGGAGGTGCAGCACGGCGTTGGTGGAACCGCCGGTGGCGGCAACGCCGGTTATGGCATTTTCGATGGCGGTCCTCGTGATGATTTTGGACGGCGTGACGTCTTTGCGCAAAAGATCGAGCACCAGTTCGCCGGCGCGTTTTCCCGCGGCGGCTTTGCCCGCATTGGTGGCGGGAATGCTCGACAGGCCCATGGGAGCGATGCCGAGAAATTCACAGACCATGGCCATGGTGTTGGCGGTGTATTGTCCGCCGCAGGCGCCGACTCCTGGACACGCGGCAATTTCAAGAGAATGCAGCTGCGCATCGGTCATCTTGCCGCTCGAGTGTTTGCCGATGGCTTCGTAAACATCCTGAATGGTGACCGTGTGGCCTTCAAATTGTCCGGGGGCGATCGAGCCGCCGTAGAGGATGAGGCCGGGAATGTTGAGGCGAGCCAGGGCCATGATGCCGGCGGGAATGGTTTTATCGCAGCCGACCAGGACGATGAGGGCGTCGAAAAGATTGCCGCGGGTAACCAGCTCGATGGAGTCGGCGATGACTTCGCGGCTGATGAGCGAAGCCTTCATACCTTCTGTGCCCATGGTGATGCCGTCGGAGATGGAGACGGTGTTGAATTCAAGGGGTGTGCCGCCCGCGGCGCGGATGCCTTCCTTTACATGCACGGCAAGTTCGCGCAAATGGTAATTGCAGGGGCCGATTTCGATCCAGGTGTTGGCCACGCCGATGAGCGGTTTTTCAAAGTCGCTGTCGCCCAGGCCGCAGGCGCGGAGCATGGCACGCGCGCCGGCCCGGCTGGCGCCGTCGATCAAGGCGTGGCTGCGGGGCTTTAACTTGGGTTCCGTCACGGTCGCGATCTCCAGTTTCTCGGATACGCCGAACTATCGGCGTTGATTCTGCCGCAGGCTGTTGCGGCTAAAGCCCGCACCAAGGCAGCAGCGGGAAAAACAAAAGCCATCATCACGCAGCGGGATGATGGCCCTCAAACCTTGTGCAGCCGAACGATTGGGCCGCCATCATCCTGTCGGGCCTCGCGTTTTCCGCGGGATCAACGACGCACGATTGGGCGCGAACGGTGACCGTAATGCGCCCAAGACGAATGGTGGCGCTACGGGGGCAGGACACCCGGCCACCAAAGTAACAGGATGAAGCGGGCAGGTGAATCAGTCCAATTAATAGTTTTGTACAATTAAATAAGCACGACTTATAGTGGGAAAAGCCCGTGAGGTCTGGCGGAACTTTAGGTGGTTTGGCGAGGAATTAACAGATACCGTGGCGGCAGCGAGCGCCTCGGGTAACTTTGCGCGCGGGAACAGCGTCTTTACTAGGGTGCTCAGAGCAGCGCAGCGGACCGCAAACCCGTTGCCTGGGCAAGACCAGTCTGGTGAGCGTGGTGAATATGTGCAAACCCATTCAGCGTCATGGCTCGAAAATGTTGAGCTTTCTGGCGGCGACCCT
>JBEKSZ010000193.1:0-10296 GCA_049516615.1 Candidatus Acidiferrum sp.
GCTCGGTGCTCAGGATCTCCGCGGCCGGTTGCATGGCCTGGTATACCTGGCGCTGGCTTTCCTGCATGCGCGCTTCCGCGGTGGGCAGATGGACGCCGTCCTGTTCCGCAAGAACCTCGTAGATGGCTTGCTTCTGGAACTTCGAGGCGATGAAATAACTGACCAGGTTGGAGATCATCAGCGGGACGATGACGGCGTAATCGCGCGTGATTTCAAAAATCATCACTACCGAGGTCATGGGCGCGCGCACCACGCCAGCGAAAGCCGTGCCCATGCCCACCAGGGCATACGCGCCCGGTGAAGCGACATAACCCGGGAAAAAATGCTGAGCCACAGTGCCGAGCGCTCCGCCGAGCATGGCGCCCAGAAACAAACTGGGACCGAAGATGCCGCCGGCGTTGCCGGACGCATAGCTCGTCGCGACGACCACGAGCTTCAGCACCAGCAGCAGAATCATCAGTTTCAGCGCCATGTTCCCGTTGAGCACGTCGCCAACGTACTTGTAGCCGACGCCCATGATTTGCGGGACAAACCAGCCCATGATGCCAACCATCAAGCCGCCCGCCACGGGCTGAAACCAGACGGTTTTGCGCGGGAGGCGCAGGAATCTGGCGCGCATCCAGAGGAGCAGGCGCGTGAATGCCGCGGAAACAACACCGCCCGCTACGCCGAGAAGCGCGTAGATGGCGAACTCTCCCGGATGGACCAGTTGATATTGCGGGACTTTGAAGAGCGGATCGTTGCCAAGCAGGAGGCGCAACATGGCCCAGGAAGTTGCCGAGGCCAGCACGACGGAGCCGAGTACCGGGGCATGCATGTCGCCCATGACTTCTTCGAGGGAAAAAAGCACGGCCGCCAGCGGGGTATTGAAAGCTGCGGCGATGGCTGCGGCTGCGCCGACGGGAATCAGCGCCTTTACCTTTTCCGGACGCAGGCCCAGCTTTTGACCGAGGATCGAGGCAATGCCCGCGCCGACCTGCACCGCCGGTCCTTCGCGGCCGAGGGGAATGCCGCTGGCCAGCGTGGCCGAGGTGCAGAAGAACTTTCCGAAGATGGTCCCGGCGGAAATGCGGCCGCCGCGAGCAAATAGTGCGGCTTTGGTTTGCGGAACTCCGCTGCCGCGCGCATCGGGAAAAAACCGGTACAGCAAATATCCCATTCCGAGCGAGCCCACGACCGGAACCAGCAGTCTCCGCCAGGGGGCGCCGCCTGTTGGATACAGCCGCGCGCCGGAGCGTTCAGTAAGCAGGATGAAGGCCACCACGGTGATGCCCACAAGCGCGCCGATCAGCAGGGTCAGAACGAGAAAGACCTGCTCCTCGCGCTCGTGCAGCAGAGCGTTCCACTGGCGGGAGGGCGCTTGCCACCACGCGGATCTCGCAGTCAAGGGGACGGGCGTGGTACTCATTTCCTCGGCGAGCCCCCTTTTTTCGGCGGGCGCGATTTCTTAAGGTGCGCATTGCTCCGCCGCGAAGCCACCGCATATTTCAGGCGTTCCTGCGACTGGGGCTCGAGCAGGGCCTCGATGGCGGTGACCAGCTTGACGCCGCTGGCGCGCAACTCGCTGATGCGCTCACGCGCGACCCTGGCAACCAGTTTGACGCCGCGCGGAGAAAGCGAGACCAGAACCTTTCTGCGGTCCTCGCGGCTGCGCATACGGCGCACATAGCCGTGGGCCGCGAGGCGATCGACAAGCTCGACTACGCTGTGGTGCTTGAGCACCATGCGTTCAGCAAGGGTGCGAATTGTGGCGTCGGCGCCGCTCGGCAGGCCGCGCAGAGCGAGCAGCAGCAGGTACTGCTGTGGCTCAAGGCCCGTGGCGCGCGCCGTGGCGTCGCCTTCGCGGAGGAACAGGCGTATGCGGTAGCGCAATTCCGCGAGGGCCCGATATTCCGCAATGGTCACGTCAGCGCTCACCTCTCAAGTCTATCGCGGCACGATATAATTCGCCAGAGATGCCGCGTACAGTGTTCTCCCGATATCGCGGGAGATTGCGCTTGGACGGGGGGCCTGACTTACAGGCTCTTGCGGAAGGCCTTCTGGGTCTTGTAGTGCTCGTAGCCGCTGCGAAGATAAAAGTTGTGGGCGCGCTCGCGGAGCACATTGGACCGCACGGACATGCTCGGGCAGGCGCGTTTGCGCGCCCAATCCTCGACGGCTCGAAGGAGCTGTGCGCCGGCTCCGCGGCTGCGCTGGCCATCGGCAACGATGAGGCCATTCAGTTCCGCGCGCGTTCCCGCTTCGACAAGATGGGTAACACTGACGTGCGCCCAGCCGACCACTCCAGCGCCCGGCGATTCGGCAACGAACAGCGCGTTGGGAGAGGCGGCCTTAAGCTTGCGCAGACGTTTGGTGATATCCGCCGCCGTCGCCGGGTATCCCAGCTGCCCGCTGAGTTCCGCTAAGCGCGGGGCGTCGCTCGTTCGCGCCTTGCGGACGACCACACCTTGTTTCGCGACTTTCATGCCCATGCCTTAAACCGCTTTCTTGCGCAGGCGCGCCTGCACCGCCGGGCTTTTCAGCTCGCGCAGGGCATCCCGGGCGATCCATCGCGCGGGGCGCGAACCCTGCTCCCGGATACGCAGCGCGGTGCGAATCGCCGCAGCGTTCAGGCGCAGATTTCGCTTTCCGATGTTGCGCAGCGCCCAGTTGACGGCTTTTCTTACGAAATTGCGATCGTCGTGGGCTTCGCGTTCGATCACCAGGAGAAAACGCAGAAAGCGCGCATCTCCGGGCGATTTGTCTTTATAACTCAGATACGCGGCCAGGGAAAATGCCGCGCGCTTCTCGAACTCTTCGCGCCGGCTGCTCCATTCATGGGCCTTGTCCCATGCCGGCCTGGCGGAGGCATACAGATAGCAGCACGCGGAGTCCACGATGTCCCAGGAATCAAAATCGCGGACCCAACGTTCCATTTGCGCGGAGGAGATTTTCTCGGGTTCTCCGACAAGCGCGGCGAGGATTCTTGCTTCGTGGACGCCGGAGGACCACAGTTCTTCCGCGAGCCCCTGGTCCTTCCCGATGTGGCGCGCCAGTGCGTGCAGGACGGGCGCCGGGATGCCATAGGCTTTCGGAACGTTGACGCCGAAATAAGCCAGTTTGGCGCGCACCTTGGGGTCAGCGAGGCTTTTCAGTTCGCGGAGCGCCGCGGCTTTCGTCCACTTCGCGGGACGCCCGGCTTTAGAACGTTTTTTCCGAGTCGAGGAGGATGGTGACGGGGCCTTCATTGATTAGCTCCACGGACATGGTGGCCTGAAAGACGCCGGTAGCCACGCTGACACCCAGGGTTCTGAGCGCAGCGCAAAACTCTTCGTAGAGCGCCTTTGCCAGCTCGGGCGGGGCCGCGGCCATGAAACTCGGACGACGCTGCCCGCGCGCGTCGCCGTAAAGCGTGAACTGCGAGACGACCAGCGCGGCGCCCTGAACATCGAGAAGCGAAAGATTCATTTTGCCCTGCGCGTCTTCGAAGATGCGCAGGTTGGCCACTTTTTCCGCCATCGCGGACGCCGCAGGCGACGTGTCCTCGCGGCTGACGCCGAGCAGAATCACGAGACCGGCGGCAATCTCTCCGGTTACGGCATGCCTTACGGTTACCTTGGCACGACTGACGCGTTCTAGGACCGCGCGCATAAGACCTCGCTATGCGGATTCAGGTTCCGAGGCACTTTCGCGCGCGTATCGCGCGGTCGCCTCGGCACTCCGCCATCACTTTCCGGCGGCCGCTTTCTTCGCCGGCTTTCTCGGCAGCATCTCGGGCAGTTGCGCGACATTATAGGCAAAGACTGCCAGCACCCCGGCGCCCTCGGCGAGATCGTCCCAGCGGACGCGGTCGATGGTGTCGGCTTGCGAGTGATGGGTCTTGTCGTAGTCCACGCCATCCTGCACACACCAGAACGCCGGAACGCCGGCCTCATCAAAGGAGACGTGATCGCTGCCGCCCTCAGTGCGCAGCGTGGGCTCGGCAAGTCCGACGCCTTTGGCCAGCGGATAGAGGGCGTGGTCGATGGTTTCGCGCGCGGCGTAGTTGCCCATGAGGCCGATGGTCAAGACCTTGCCCGTGCCGCTGTCGTCGACCAGCACGCCGGAGATTTTGGACAGTTCGTCTTTGTGCGCCGCCACGTAGGCTTTCGAGCCATTCAGGCCCTGCTCTTCGCCGGTGAACAGCACGAAGCGAATGGTGCGCGCAGGCTGGACCCCGAGTTTTTCGAGTGCGCGCGCGGCCTCGAGAACGGCCATGGCCCCGGTTCCGTTGTCGGTGGCTCCGGTGCCAAGATCCCAGGAATCGAGATGTGCGCCGATGATAACCACTTCGTCCGGCTTTTCTCTGCCGCGAATTTCCGCGACAGTGTTGTAGACGCTTACGTTCTGGGCCTTGAAACTGCCGTCGAGATTGATTTCCGCCTCGACCGGGCCGCTTTCTAAGAGCCGCCAGAGCAGGGTGTAATTTTCGCGGGCCATGTAGGCGATGGGGGCGCCGCTCGGCTCGTAGGTGGTCGAACTGACGCTCATGTTCATCAGGCCGTACCACTTTTCTGAGCCAAGCACGATGGCTCCGGCGTGTTGCCGTTCGAGGAATTTGACCATCGCGCGACGCGCCCTGCCGTAGGCCGCGTAGTCGATAGGCTTGTCGCTCTTGGGTAAGGCCACGGGGATGGTTTCATCCCCCCAGGGTACGAACAGCGGATTTCCCGGGGCCACCATTTCCATGGGCTTGCCGAGCAGTACGATCGCGCCAGCGAGCTTGCCTTGGTATTGCTGCAGCTCTTCTTCCGTTTTTACCTCGAGGCCGACCACCGGGCCGTGCAAGGGGCCTTTAGTGCCGGGCGACCATCCGCCGGTTGCGACGGTGAGCGTCTCTTCGACAGGCGAGGTGACGCGAGCGCTGGCCGGGCCGCGCGTCCAGGAGTTGGCAATCTGCCACGGTTCAAGATGCGCATTCGCGAGGCCGGCTTCCTTGAAGCGCTCGTCGGTCCAGCGGCTGGCGCGCTCAAGCTGCGCTGAACCCGTCAGGCGCGGACCGATGTGATCGGCCAAATATTCCAGGTTGGCTTTGAGCTGCGGCGCGTCGCCTTTGACCTGGGCAAGAATTTTCGCGTCCATTTCCGTGACCGGATCGGGCCGTGGAGCTGCCCCGGGCGCCTCGGACGGGGGCGTGGCTGGTTTTGCCGGCGCCGGGCGGCGAGGCAGCATGCCGGGAAGTTGCGCGGTGTTGTAGGCCCAGGCCGCGAGCACCTCGGCGCCCTGATTGATATCGTCCTTCCAGACCTTGTCGAAGGTGTCGGACTGGCTGTGATGGGTCTTGGGGTATTCCGCCATGTCCTGCACGGTCCAGAAGCCGGGAACGCCCACATCGTCAAAGGACTTGTGGTCCGTGCCGGCCTGCCGAATCATGCTGGGCTCCAGCATTTTCAGTTCGTGAAGCGGAGCGATTACCTCGTCGACGAGCTCGCGGTCCTGATAATTGTCGTGCAGGCCGATGGAAAGCACGCGCCCCGTACCCGTGTCGTGCACCAGGATCCCGGAAATCTTGTCCAGCTCGCTTTTGTGCATCTCGACGTACTTCACCGAGCCGCACAGACCTTCTTCCTCGCCGGAGAACAGCACAAAACGAATCGTGCGTTTCGGCTGCACGCCGCTCTTGACCAGCGCGCGAGCGGCTTCAAGAACCGCCATGGAACCGGTACCGTTGTCCGTCGAGCCGGTGCCGAGATCCCAGGAGTCCAGGTGCGCACCGAGCATGACCACTTCGTCGGGCTTCTCGCTGCCGCGAATTTCCGCGACGGTGTTGTACACCTCGACCGGTTTATCGCTGAAGGAATTGCTCATGGAGATTTCAATCTGTACCGGGCCGTGCTTGAGCATGCGGAAGATCATGCGGTAGCCTTCGCCGGTGATGAACGCCGTCGGAACCGCTCCAATATCGAATTTCTCGCCGCCCATGCCGGTCATGTTGAGCAGGCCGTGCGGTTTTGCGGAATCGCGCAGGACCGCGGCAACGCCTTCCTGCTCGAAAAAGGCGGTGCGCACGCGGGCAAACTCCGCAACCGCCGCAAATGGCGAAGGGGCCGGCGGCTGGCCGGCAAGCGCCGGGGGCTCCTGCATGGGGCGGACGGCGCCCGGGTCCACGGGCTTTGGCGGGGAAAGGCTGTCCGGCTCCTGGTAAATAACAATCGCGCCCTTCAGTTGGCCGCGAAAGCGTTCCAGTTCTTCCTTGGTTTTCGCGTCGACGTACACTACCGGGCCGCGCACCGTGCCGAGCGTGCTCGGGGACCAGCCCGCGGAGGCAATCGTGAGCGGGTGTTCGGCGGGCGAAAGAATGCGCGCGCTGGCTGCGCCGCGCGTCCAGGAATGCGCAATGGTCCAGGGCTCGAGGTGTACGTTGGCGAGCCCGTACTTCCTGAAAAGCCCGGCGGTCCAGTCACTCGCTTGCTTCAGTTGCGGCGAACCTGTGAGGCGGGCCCCGATCTCGTCGGATAAATACTCAAGGTTCTCGATCAGTTCGCTATGCTCGCGCACTTGCGCCAGAATCTCGGCGTCGGCGGCCGCGAGAGGATCGCTTTGATCTGCCGCGGGCCCGGCCGAGCGAGCGCTAGCTACGTAGAGCAGAACTGCAACGGAAACAAGACCAGTCACCGCGCGACGAGAACTCATCCAGCCTCTCCCCCAGAAAAACGCTTGCGATTTATTTTGTGAAGTCCGTTGCCAGTGGACGCCCGAAAGGGCGGCTTCCCGTAAATTGTCCCGACTGATTCTACAGACGTCGCGAAGGACTTCAACGGTTACTTATCATCTTCCAGCGGCCGCCCTGCACCTTGCGCGGCGCAGCCTTTTTGCCGCGCAGCGACTTCGGGAGCGGGAGCGGAGGGCATCCCCGGCCAGCCGGCTGGCAGCGGGGACAATAAAAGCTGCTGCGCCCGGCGACAATGGTTCGTCGAATGATTGCGCCACAGCGGTAGCAGGGATGGCCTTCGCGTCCATAAGCGCGATGGTGCTTCTGGTAGGCGCCAGGCTCGCCATCGCCATCCTCGAAATCGGCGATCGTCGAACCACCCAAGATGATCGCTTTGCGCAGGATTTCCCCGAGTACGCGGCGCAACTCGCGGGTTTGCTTTGCGCTGAGGGCCGAGGCGCGCTTTGCGGGATGAATCCTTGCGCGCCACAGACTTTCGTCGGCATAAATGTTTCCGACGCCGCGCAGCACGGTCTGGTCGAGCAACAGGGCTTTGATACGGGAGGATCGCGAGCGAATGCGCGCGGTAAAATCTTCCCCGGTGACCATGAGGGGATCCGCGCCGAAGCGCTTGAGCTCCTCGGCAATGGCCTTGCCCGCGAGATAGGCGATGCGTCCGAAGCGGCGGGGGTCGGAGTAGCGCAACTCGCGGCCATCGTCGAGCAGCATCCACACGTGGGTGTGTTTTTCGGGAGGCTCGTCCGCGGCCCGGGACGCGAGATTGCCGGTCATGCCGAGGTGCACCAGCAGGGACGCGGCTTGGGGTTCGCCGCTTGGCTGCGCCGCGGCGGCATCGCCGACCGAAGACAGACCCAGCATCATGAATTTTCCGTAGCGCTCCACGGTTTCGATGCGCCGTCCGGGAAGGTGTTTTTCAAGCGCCGCGGGATCGTCGATGAAGTCGGTTTTGCCGAGCGCGATGGAGACAATTCTTCTTCCGCGGATTGTCTTCTGCAATCCTCGCGCGACGGTTTCAACTTCCGGAAGCTCCGGCATGAAGGAATCTTAGCAAAATGCGACGGCCCGCAGCGGCCAAGGCCGGCGGTCACTTTTTCTGGTAGTTCGGATACGCGGGGTGATCCGGGATCACCACGGGATTTTTCTTCAGGGCTTCGAGGGTGATCGCTACCGCTCGCTCGAGTTGCGGGTCATGCCCCGCGGCCACGGACGCCGGATCGTTCTCGACTTCGACGTCCGGCGCGATGCCGTGATTTTCGACTTCCCAGGCGCCGTGCAGCCCGTAAATGGCCACGCGCGGGGCGGTGACGAAACCGCCGTCGATCAGCGGAGGGTAGTTGTAGATGCCCACAAGGCCCCCCCAGGTGCGGGTGCCGACAAGGGGCCCGACCTTATCCTGCTTGAACATCCAGGGCAGGGCATCGCCGCCAGAACCCGACATTTCGTTGATGATCATGGTCTTTGGCCCGTAAATCTGCGCGAGCGGCGAACAGAATTTTTCGCCCTCGCGAGCAATGGCGCAGTTGCGCAACGGGCGTTCGAGTTCGTCGATGATGTAATCGGCGATCTCGCCGCCGTGATTGTAGCGCTCGTCGATGATCGCGCCTTGCTTGCCAACCTGCGAAAAATAGAAACGGTTGAAATTGAGAAAGCCGCCCGTCGCGGTGTCCGGCACGTGCACGTAGGCCAGCTTTCCGCCGCTGAGTTCGTCCACCTTGCGGCGGTTGTCCTCCTCCCAGGCGCGATTGCGCAAAGCGAATTCGTCAGCAACCGGGACGACGGTGACCTCGCGCGAGCCCTGGCCGTCGGCGCTCGGCCCGACCTTGATGCGTGTCTGTTTGCCGGCGGTATTTTCAAAATAGCTATAGATCTCGGTGGGCGGACGCACCTCGCGGCCGTTCACCTCGAGGAGGTAATCGCCAACCTTGACATCCACTCCCGGTTGCGTCAGCGGGGCCTTCAGGTCGGGGTTCCAGTTTTCCCCGTTGAAGATGCGCGCAAAGCGGTAACGGCCATTCTCAATCTTGTAGTCGGCGCCGAGCAGCCCGCCCTTGACGCGTTTGGCCTCGGGAATGGCGCCGCCGCGGATGAACATGTGGCCGATGGTGATTTCGCCGAGCATCTCCTCAAACAGATAGTTGAGGTCGCCGCGCCCGCCGAGATTTTTCAGATACGGCGAATATTTGATTTCCGCCGCGTGCAGGTTGAGGCCGTGGTGATTCGGGTCGTACAGAAAATCGCGTTCGATGCGCCAGACCTCGTGGTACATCTGGTTCCATTCCGCGCGCGGATCGATGTAAACCTCGAGATCCTCCATTTTGAGCTGACCGTCGTTGGGCTTGGCAGCGGCCGCGGTCGGGGTGATGAACCAATTCTGGCCCTGCTTATAGAGGGCCTTTTCGCCGTTGGCCGAGACCGCCAGGGAATCGATGCCGCCGACAAACGGCTCTTCCTTGCGCGTCGAGAAGTCAAACTTGCTTACCGCCACGTGGGCAGGCTCATGGAGCCTCGGCACATCACCGATTTCGCTCACGAACAGGGTGCCCGCTTTGCCGGTGTCGAGACCCACAATATTCCCCGCTTTTATGGGCAGCGCCACAATGCGCTGGCCGATGCCGTCGAGATCGATGGTCACCTTGACGGTTTCATCTTTCTTCTCGTCCTTTTTGTCGTCTTTCTTGCCACCCTCTTTCGTGTCTTTGCTCTTGTCGGCGTCCTTGGCCTTGTCGTCCTTGGCTTTGTCGCCGGTTCGCTCGACCGAGGAATCGCTGCTCTTGTCGGCGTCTTTATCGGACTTCACCTTCTCTTCATCGCTCTGCGGTTCGGTCGGCGACGGATCGCCCTTCTTGAGCACCACGGCATAAACGCTGCGCAGGACCGGGTGCTGAAAGCTTGAAAGATCCAGCCAGGCCGAGGACAGACCCACGTCCGTGCTGGTGGCAAACAGCAGCAGCTTCCCGCCTTCATCAAACACCGGATAACGCGCATCGCTGACCCCGTCGGTGATCTGCGATTCAACGCCGGTTTCGAGCGAGTACACGCACACCGCGCGCAAATGGCTCTCGAGGGACTTCGCGTAGGTGATCCATTTGCTGTCCGGAGACCAGGTGGGGCTGAGCGCCGAGGTCGGATCGTCGAAGCGATCGGTGGCCACCTTTACCGGGGTGCCCTTGTCGATGTCCACGTACCACAGATTCAGGCGCTTGTCGGTGTACAGAATTTTTTTGCTGTCGGGAGAAAACAGCGGCCCGTAAAAATACGAGGGTGGATCGCCCAGGTTGATTTTTTTGACCGCGCCGAACCCGGACTGATCCGCAAGGTGCAGGGCGTACTCCCCGGACTCGTCGGAAAAATAGGCGATCCACTTGCCATCCGGAGACCACGCGGGGTCGCGCTCCGCTACGGCCGTGGTGCGCGTCAGGTTGCGAATGTCGCCTTTATCGCCCGGCACGGTGAAGATATCGCCGTGTACCTCAAACACCGCGCGCACGCCCGTGGGAGAAATGGCTGCGGCCGCCACCTTGTCTCCGGCCTTCTCAAAGTGCGCGCGCGTGGCGGGTAAATCACCGGCAATGGTGACATTGACCCTTCGCGACTTGCCGCTCGCG
>JBEKSZ010000194.1:0-10286 GCA_049516615.1 Candidatus Acidiferrum sp.
AAAATAAAGCTTCGCCCGCCAGCAAGGAGAACAGGAGCCAAGCGTAAAAGCCAGCTATGCGCCGCACCTTCTTATCCTACCGGGTGCGGCGCCGATTTCAAATTTCCGCCGCTGGCTGTGGGGCGATGTTTTACACACTGCGCGCAACGGCCTACTGCAAGTTAAACGTGCAGACGGTGGTTCCGTTGGTGGAGTACTGAATGACCGCCGTCTGGCTGGAGCAGAAACCGCGTTGACCAGTGGTGGCGATCTTTTGCGGTACGGCGGTGATCGTGTAGGCCACGTTCAGAGCGTTGACCGCTGCGCCGAGCGTGTAGGTGAAGGTGTAGCCGCTCTTCGAACCGGCCGCCAGGACGCTGTCAATGACGCCCGTGGTGCCGCCGCAGAGGGCCCAAGTGTTCAATTCCGACAGCGTCGCGGAATAGCCGATCTGCGGGCAAGCCGCTGCGTAGGTCACTTCACCGGTGTTGATGGTGCGCGTGGAACCCACAGCGGACGCCTCGTTGGCGGCCATCTTGGACTTGAGCAAGTTCGGAATGGCGATCGCCGCGATGATCAAAATGATCGCCACGACGATCAAAAGCTCGATAAGTGAAAATCCTTTTTGCTTCTTCATATTGTTCCGACCTCCTTGAGAGTGTGTTCTGTAGCTCATTGGTTCTGCCTGACAGGTTAGCCAGCAACGAAAAGGAGTTCGGGCAATCCTTTTTTGCTCCTTCGTGTGGTTCGGTTTCTTTCTAAAGGTGTTTCTGAACGCCCCAGCACGGGACACACTAGAAGCACGGCGAAGGCCAATCGAAGCTCAAGCGCGTTAGCATTAAATGTTTTTTAACTCCTTATGTTTGTTGCCCTTGCGGTGATAACAAAGCGATATACTGCTCCATCTAAAGTAATCCGGTGCGCCAGGGCGGTCAGGTGGTCAATTTGTGTCTGTTCGCGACCAGCTCAAGGCGTGGCTTTCGTGCCGGCTGGTGGATCGCTATAAGTCAGAAAACCGGAATAATCAGGGGCGTAAGGCTTTTCTTAACAGAACTGCGGACTTGATGTGCATCTTTTGTCAGGCGCCGGAGCCGCGTGCGGCGGGGTCTTTACGAATGACATTCCTTGTCACTACAGCCAGAAAAAGGCGTTCACCTTGAGGCGCTTGCGTCAAAAGCTGCTAGAGAAAAGTTCTAAAACCGACCCCTTGGACGCACCACTTTCCTGCTAAATCGATTCGTTTCCAGACAAATAAGCAGCGACTGAAAAAGCCGCCGCTTTCTTTTCCTCGGTACGATTCGGGACGCAGTCGAACAAGTCCACGGCTCGGATGGAGTCGAACCGTACGTGTTACGTGCGAATACCGGACCGTGCACACCATTCGGGATGTCATCCTTTCATCGGAAAAAGCTTGCAGTGCCTAATGGCGCTAACACCAATTTTTAGATAAAGAATTTCATGCGCGGGTTTGTTCCGGAAGACTTGCCACCGCAACATCCATACACCTTGGCTTCCTGCGCAGGATCTTCGGCTCCTCTACGCCTCAGTAGTGGAAGCTGCCAGTGCTGTTATCTTGCGGAACGAGATGGCAGGTGGCGGGTGATCGGCAGTACGTGGATTTCTTACCGCGCAACAGGCCAAGAAACCGGGGCGGACAGAAAGGGGCGCGGAAGGCGGGGGAGATTCGCGCTGAATCTCGCGCAGGAGAAGAAACGTCAGGGCCGCAAAGGACAATGCCTTGGCGCGATTGCCGAGTCCGGAGCGCATGCGGAAAGGAGACCCCTCAGCGTTCGAGAATATCTTTATAGGCGTTGAGGACAACTTTTTTGGGTTGGCGGTCGAGGTTGAAGATGACCGTGCGCGTGGAGCTGCCGATGACGGCTACCTGGCCGAGACGCGCCATGCCGTTGCCAAAATCGGCAAAGACGGGAACGAGCATGGCGAAATTCTGGTCCACTTCACTTTGCGTGATTTCCGCGCGGATTTTGATATGCGTGGCATCCACGGGCTGCACCTCGTAGTGGAAACTGTAGCGGGGGACCTGGGTACCCATGACCCATTCGCGAAAAAACCAGTCGAGACGGCCATTTTGCTGCAGGTCCATCTGCTTGGTGATGTGTTTTTCCACCACGGCTTTGAAGGATTCGATGGAAGCCGGAGTGTCGCGGTGCGCGGAGATGAAATCGTGCATCATGTCGATGAACGGCTGATCGTGCTTGTCGCTCGCAGCGTTGTCATCCCACATGATGGAGCGCAGCATGTTTAGGACGTAGGCGCCCTTAGAATAGGTGTCGCCCTGATAGGCTTGCTCGGAGCGCGGAGAGATGAGGCGAAGACCGAGCCACAGCGGACCGGCATCGTTCGGAGAGATGCCGAAATTGTTTTTTGCCAGGATGCGGTTGCGCTGGCGCTCCCAGAAATCGAGGTAGTCCTTCTGCCACTTGGGCCCCACGGCCTGCTGCAGGAATAAGCCAGCGGCAAATTCCGCAAAACCTTCCGAGAGCCACTGATCGTGGTACGAGGCCCAGCCGACAGCGTGGCCAAACCACTGGTGGGCCACTTCATGAGGTGTGACCTCTTGTACGAAACCGGTGAAGTTTGCATCGATATGGCCAAACAGCATCCAGCGCTGCGTCGAGTCGATATACGCGGAGATGGGCAGATAGACCAGTCCGGGCCAAGACTGACCGAAATTGAAATCGGGCTGTTCCGTGATGTTGATATTGTCGTAGGGAGCTTTGCCAAAATAAAAGGAGCACAGCTGCATCTGCGCGCGAGCCTGGTCCAGCGCGTACTTGGTCATGGCGCCGGGCGCCATGCCGCCAAGCGGCCCGTTTTGAAAGCGGCGCAGGCTGTCGGGCAGCTCGGGCAGGTAATAACCGGAAATTTCGTAATGGGTGATGGTGTCCGGAAAATCCATTTTCTTGTACTGGCCATAGTTGAAGCCCGCGACGGCGATGGGCACGGGAGTAATCCAGTGGGACACGGCGAAACCTGCTTCACTGTGCTGTTCGTCCAGTTTGCCCACGCTGACCAACACGTTGGATGGCGGAATTTTAAAGGTCAGGTCGTAGAGAGCTTTTTCGCCGAAGCCGTTGAGGTTGGGATACCAGGATTCCCGCGCGGCAATGTAGTAGCTGCCGCCTCCGGCGTCGGAGAGAACTTTGTCGCCGCCGTACTCAACGGTCAGGGAGTGGGAGCGGCCCATGGCCGGGGCTTCGTCAAGAACGGCGTAAAAGGAGCCGTCTTCTTTTCTATTTTCCTGAATGAAGTGCAGGTCGTGACCGGTCTCGCCGATGACGCGATTGACGCGCAGATTGGGGAGCAGCGCGAATTTCAAAACGCGTTCGCCGGGCACCAGGGGTTCGAAGGTGATGGTGGCCAGGCTGAACAAGCGGCCGTTCTTGGCGATGACGGTTTCGATCTTGTAGCCGCGCGTGGCGAAGAGCCGGCGGTCCTGGAGCGAGCTGGCGGAACCGTCGAGGAGTTCGGACTTGAAATGCTGGGAATACCAGACACCGTCGTCCATCCCTCCCCCGTTGCAATTCACAAGCGCAACTTCTTCCGGAGAATCCATCTGAGGAAGAGCGCCCACGCGCGTGCGCACGAAAAAACGCAGGTCCTTGTGCGGCGAGCCGTGCATGTAGGCGTTCAGAAATGGCGGATGCTGCGGGTTGTATATGGCCGCGAGAATGTCGGCATCGACGTTGTCGATGGATTCGCTTTCCAGGAATTCCTCTGTCAGGCCCTCGGGCACCTCGTGGCGATGGCGAACTTTTTCTTTCCAGCGCTGGAAGGCGTTGCCGGCTGCGGGCGGAGTGTCCATCTTGGCTCCCAGCCCTGACCTCAACTTTTCATACTCGCCGGGGGTAAAACGAAAGACCACCTCGCTCAAATCTTCCTCAACGGTTGGCCCGCCGGCGCGACGGGTCAGTTCGGTGACGTCGATTTTCGCCAGAGGTTTCAGGGTGAAGTGTCCCTGACCGATGAAAATTGCGCCGGTTTCCAGATTGTTGACCAGGGCCAGGAGCGTCAGGCTGCCGGATTTTAGCTCGAAGGTTCCCACATCCACGGGCAAGGTGAAATTTTCGATGCGGTAGGTATCGCCCAAGCCCGTGTCGCGAAGCTGGCGGTAAGCAGGGTCGGAATTGGCGAAGGCCGCGCTCTTCCCAGCGACCGTGACGGTGGTTTGCTGCGCGGTGATCGTTAGAGTGAGCTGGAGGTCGGCGGAACCCTGCAGATCGACCGTGCTGGTAAGGTCGGCGAAACCCTCTTTAGAGACGCGGATGGAATATTTTCCGGAATTTAAATTGGGCGCGCTGAACTTGCCCGACGCGTCGGCGGTGACCACCAGCGGTTGCGCGAGATTGCCGCCGCTGATTTCGATGCGCGCTCCGGTGACTACTGCGCCGGATGGATCTTTAACCGTGCCGGAAAGTGTGTCCGCGCGTAGAGCGGCAGGAAGAACAAGGCAAAACAGCGTCAGCAGCGAGGCGTAGGACAAGCGAAGCGGAAGGCGTGTTTCGCGCGGTGGACGCATGAGCTCCTCTGCGGACGTCAGCTGCAACTGTCAAGCTTAGTTCTAATCCGAGCAAGATAACCGCCGTTTACTGTCTCATTGCACAACACGCTAGCACGGCCCGCCGCCATTCGGAAACGGGCGGACGCCCGACCGAGGGCGGTCGGCGCGCAGTTGAGTCTCTGAAGCCGCGCTATTCCCGGCTGTTTTTGTACTTGTCTTTGTCTTTTTTGTCGCCGACTTCGGCGTAGCGCTTTTCAAGGGCCGCCTTGCCGAAGAAGTCGGGAGTCAGGCCGGTGTTGTAGGTACAGCTGGCGTAGAAGGCCTGGTAGGAGCGGCGACCGTCGCGTTCGCGCGAGACTTGCAGCGGGGTCATCACCCCGCCGAGGCGCTGGTAGTTGGTGTAAATGGTGCTCTCCGAAGTGTGCTGATTGTATTCGTGATTCACGGTGGTGATGACGCTGCGCACGAGCAAGTGCGAGAGGTGCTCGATGGCCAGGCGCTGCGTGCGTTCAGCTTGCGGGTCGCTGAATTCGACCCAGTCCACCTGGTGATTGTCCACAAGATCCATGCCCCCGTAACGCAGGTTCAGATCTTTGTCCTTGAGGTACACGCGAAGAATATTGTCGACATTGCGTTTCACGGCGTCCTGAAAATCGGCCACGGAAGGGGCCGGCTCTTCGCTGACGCCGCTGCGATCCATGGTCCAGCCCTCATCACCGCTGAAGGAGTCGATGATGTTGCCTTTCTTCGAGTAGTCGATGCGGTGTTTGTCGGGGTACAGCCAGTAATCCTTGAACAAAATGTAGCCGTCTAACTCGCCACCGTGACCGATATTGGCGCGGCGGCCTTCGCACACCCGGTCACGCACTTCGGTGTAAGAATCCCCGCCGAGAGCATCGACCAGTTGCGCGAGGATTTCGCGGGCTTTGGCGGCGCTATCCTCCGGCAGCATGGTGTCGGGATTTTGCGCCGCCGCGCTGCCGGGCAGGGCCGCGCAGAGAGGAAGCAACAGCGCCGCAATGAGAAAAAACTTCAGCCGCACAAAACCGAACCTCCGTTTACATTGATGATTTCGCCGGTCAGGAAGTTGGCCAGCTCGGAGGCCAGGAACAGGATGGGACCGGCAATTTCTTCCGCGGTGGCGGGGCGGCCAAGGGGGATGGCCGCAGCGGCCATTTTCTGGCCGTTCTTCGTTTCCAGCACAGGGTTGGACATGTCGGTAGCCACCCAGCCGGGGGCAACGGAGTTGATCAGAATGCCGTGGGGAGCGAGCTCGCTGGCCAGTCCCTTGGTGAGGCTGATGATCGCGCCCTTCGAGGCGCCGTAGTGGGTGTGAAAGGACTCCCCGCGCTGGCCCGCGGTCGAGCTGATGGGAATGATGCGCCCGGACCTTTGCTTGATCATGTGCGGCACGGCGAAGTGAATGATGGAATAGACGCTCTTCAGGTTGACGCGAATCATTTCGTCCCACTGCGCTTCGCTCATTTTTTCGATGGGCAGATCTTCCAGGTTCCAGACCCCGGCGTTGGCGACAAGAATGTCGAGGCGGCCGAGGCGGGCGATGGTCTGGTCCACAAGCTTTTTATTGTCGGCGTGGCGGCTGACGTCGGCTTTAAAGGCTTCGACGCGGGTGCCGTGCCGGCCGGCTTCCTTTTCGAGCTCTTTGGCGGCGTCCTTGGCCTTGTTGTAGTTGAACATTACGTCGGCGCCAGCTTCAGCGAAGAGTTTTACGGTCGCGGCGCCGATGCCGCGTGAACCTCCGGTAATCAGAGCTGCCTTGCCCGCCAATGAAATCATTCCATCCCCCAGAGAATTAGAAACATATAAATTACAGTGTGCAGGAGCGCAGCTTCAACGCGTGTGTGCGATGGCGCCGCGAGCGGAGCGGACGGCGGCCACAAAATCCGCGAAAAGGCGTTCTGAGAAACGGTCGCCGGCCATGCGTTCCGGATGCCACTGAACGCCTACCGCCCAGGGGCCCTCGCCTTGCCACTCGACGCCCTCGATGATGCCGTCGGGAGCCTTGGCGGTAACGCGCAGGTTCTTTCCGGGCTGGTCGATGGCTTGGTGGTGGCTGGTATTGATTGTGGCGTGGTCGGAACCGTTCAGGCTGGCGAGGCGGCTGCCCGGCGCCAGTTGCGCCTCGTGTTCAAGGTCCCCGGAATGCGCGGTCGCCGCAAGGTCTGTCTTGCCGTGGACAAGGCCACCCGGGCGATCGGACGGGATGTCCTGAAGCAGCGTGCCACCGAGGAAAACGTTCAGGGCCTGACAACCGTAACAGATAGCAAGGACGGGTTTTATATGTGCAAAGGCGTGCTCGAGGATGGCCGCGTCGGTCGCATCACGCAGGCTGTCGGCGCGGTCCGCCTGGGGGTGCCTTGCGGCTCCATAGCGAGCAGGGTCGACGTCCGAGGGGCTGCCGGGTAACACGAAGCCGTCCAGGTGGCTGAGCTGCCCCGCCAGTTGCGCTGGCGATTGCTCTAGGGAGACCGCCGCGGGCTCGGCGCCTGCCCGGCGAACGCAGGCAAAATAGTAGTCCAGCTTCTGGCGCGATCCGGCGCGTTCTTCCTCGGTGGTCCGCCAGGGGATGCCGACGCGCAGGGGCAGGTCGATGCCATCAGGAGTAATCGGAGGGGTCATGGACAGTGCATCCTAGCACCGGGCGGGTGAAACGGGCAACTTTTGCGGGTCGACGGGCCACCCCGGGCGGCGGGGCGGCTGGCCTCGGATGGTGGCGGACTGGGCGGGCGCGTCCGGGACGTTTGCCGGAATTTCCTTCCGGATTTTCCTTGATTCTGGGCACCTGGCCCTGGCCGGAGCCCGCAGCGAGGCCTGAGCCGCAAAGGCACCGCGCCGGCAACTTCGCCGCCGAGGCCTGGCGGTTGACTTGGCTTCTGGGCTGGCCTACTATCCGCGTCCAAGTGCAGCGCGCAACGGCAGAATGTTCCAACCATTACGAGGCAGACATGAGCGATTGGGTCCATTTGCAGGCGCATTCCGGCGAGCAATTGATGCAACTGCATCATTTTTCCATCGTGAAACAGCAGGCCGGCGGGAACGTGACGTTTGCCATCACCGTGAAAGAATTTGCCGTACCGCCTCCGGGACAGCGCATGCGTTTCTATGCGGAAGCCGACAAATCCGTGAATCAGAGCGCGGCCCCGTTTGTGCCCTGCGGCTGGGGCAGTTCGATTTTTTCCGCGCTGGGAGACTGCGTGCGACTGATCCGCGAGTTTCCGTATGAAGGCGAGAAGGGCGAAGCGTCGTGATTCTCAACTTCACCAAACGAACCTTGCAGCCCGGCATGGTGGCGCTGGAGATCAAGGGCAGCATGCATACGGGGCCGGATTGCACCCGGCTGATGAAGGAAGTGGACGCATTGATCGCCGGCAAAGAGACCCGCGTTATTTTTGATTTGGGAGCTCTCACGCACGCCGACAGCGCGGCGATTGGCGCCATTGTGCGGTGTTTGACGAATCTGAAAAAAGCCGGCGGCGCCCTGCGCATGGCCGCGGCGCATCCCATGATTGTGCACAGCATGCATTTGACCAAGGTGGACAAGCTCATCCCCATGTTTGCGACGGTCGAACAAGCTGCCGCGGAATTTCCCTTGCCGGGCTCCGCGCCCGGGTAAGCCGGCCTGAAATTCCCGCCCCCGCTGGTTTTGAAAAATGCCGTGACCTTGGCTTTCCCTCCCTGCCCAGCCCGGCGCGCGTGGTGGACCGCACGGTGGACAAGGTGCCCTAAGCGACGTAGAGTTTTTGCGTGACCAGCAACGCGAAGCGGATTCCGCTGATAGCCGAGGCACATTCGCACCGCGCGCGTGTGGCGATCGTCGAGTCGCAAGGCTCCTTTACCTATGAACATTTGCTTGAGGCTTCCGCACGTGTGGCGGCAGCGCTGCTCGCGGGCCGCGCAAGCTTAGGGTGCGAGCGCGTGGCGTTTCTCCTGGCGCCGGGATTCTCCTGGGTCGCCGTGCAATGGGGCATCTGGCGTGCGGGCGGTGTCGCTGTTCCTCTGCCCCTGAATGCGCCGCGCGCGGAGATGGAATATTTCATCGGCGATGCGGGGGCCAGGACCCTGGTTTTCGACGCGGCGAACGCGGATGTTCTTTCACCCATTGCCGCAAGCCGCGGACTTCGCGTCTTGCCGTACGAGCAGCCGTCCGCCGTCCGGGGGGCGGAATTGCCGGAGGTCGCGGCCGGGCAGCACGCGATGATCCTGTATACCAGCGGGACGACCAGCCGGCCGAAGGGCGTGGTCACCACCCACGGCAACATCACCGCGCAAATCACAACGCTTATTGAGGCCTGGGAATGGTCGGCGGACGACCGCATTTTGCTGTGTCTTCCCCTGCATCATGTGCACGGCATCATCAACGTGTTGTCGTGCGCGCTGTGGGCCGGCGCGACCTGTCACATGCTGCCGCGCTTTGACGCCAATGCTGTCTCGGAACAGTTGGCGGGCGGTGAACTGACCCTGTTTATGGCTGTGCCGACCATTTACGCCAAGCTCATCACCGCCTGGGAAAAGGCTGCACCCGAACGACGCGCGGCGCTGAGCGCGGGGTGCGCCAGGTTGCGCTTGATGGTTTCCGGCTCGGCGGCGCTGCCCGTCAGCACGCTCGAGCGCTGGAGGGAGATCAGCGGGCACACCCTGCTTGAGCGCTATGGCATGACCGAGATCGGTATGGCGCTGGCGAATCCGCTGCGCGGGGAACGCGTTCCGGGAAGCGTCGGAAAGCCACTGCCCCGCGTGGAAGTCCAGATCGTCGGCGACAACGGCGTTTTAGCGCCTCCCGAAACGCCCGGCGAGATCGAGGTGCGCGGCCCGAGCGTGTTTACCGAGTATTGGGGCCAGCTGGACGCCACGCGCGAGGCCTTCCGCGACGGCTGGTTCCGCACCGGAGACACCGCAGTCATCGAGAACGGTGTATACCGCATCCTCGGCCGCACGAACATCGACATTCTAAAAACCGGCGGGCACAAAGTCTCCGCGCTGGAGATCGAAGAAGTGCTGCGCAAGCATCCCGCGGTGGCCGAGTGCGCGGTCGTCGGCGTGCCGGATGCGGACTGGGGCGAGCGCGTGGCTGTCGCGGTGGTGCTCAGCGACGGCCAGGATCTTGAACTCGAGGTCATGCGCGAATGGGCCAAAGAATTTCTGGCCACGCACAAGGTGCCATCGCGGCTGCTGGTGCTCGAGGCGCTGCCGCGCAATGCCATGGGCAAGGTCACCAAACCGGCGGTGGCGGCGCTGTTCGATGCGCGCGAGGCCAGCGCAGGCATAGGTTAGTGGAATCGCCCGGCCGTGCTATCCTCCTGCCCGCGCTGAACCGCGCCTCACCGCCAAGAGGGGTAAAACATGGCCACCGATGCATTGAGCCACCCGTTGCCCGCAACTCACAGCAAACTTTCCCGTCAGCAAATTACCGGATTCTGGGGCGCGTGGGTCGGATGGACGCTGGACGGCATGGATTCGGTGATTTACGCGCTGGTGCTCAGTCCGGCGCTTTCCGAGTTGCTGCCCAAGTCCGGATACCGGGCCACGCCTGCCACGATTGGGCTTACCGGATCCATCTTGTTCGCGCTGTTCCTGGTGGGCTGGGGACTGTCGCTGATTTGGGGACCGATCGCGGATCGCTTTGGCCGCAGCCGGGTGCTGGCGGCGACGATTTTTGTCTACGCGATTTTCACCGGGGCGGCGGCGTTGTCGCAGACCGTGTGGCAGCTGGCGTTGTTCCGGTTGCTGGCGGGCGTGGGTATCGGCGGGGAATGGGCGCTGGCAG
>JBEKSZ010000195.1:0-17128 GCA_049516615.1 Candidatus Acidiferrum sp.
TCGCCGAGCCAGCGAGGAAATTACCTCCGAGATTGCTGGCTCTTTTGAGGAGTTCATCTCCTCTACCAATCGTTATTTGGCGCAACGCGAACAACTAGACGCAGCTCGCAAAAAGCAATACGAGACTGCCGGCCGATAAGCGCGACCATGAATCGCTTAGGCCTCAAGTTATTGCTAACGACGTGTTCGGGGCTGTCTTACTTGTGCGCGAGTCGTGAGTACACCGGTTCGGAAGGCACTAAAGGGTTCTTCAGGCGTCCGAAACGGTGAAATTAACTTATTCACGAAGCTGTTACAAGCGGCGCGCGAGGTTGTGGTAATGACATCTGTCGCGGGGTTCACGCAGACCCGCTGACATGGAGATGGTTTGCTAATGGTACGTTCCTACGGAGATCGCATGTGTGGTGTGTGGTGCCTATCGGTTCTGGCATTCGCCGGGCTGTTGAGCGCAGGATGCGTCGGGGCTGGCGGGGGAGCAAATAATGTGCCCACGAACGCCATAGCGACGATTGTCATTACTCCGGCAACGGATGTAATCGCTGTGGGAGCGACAGCGCAATATAGCGCCATGGCGCAGGACAGCAGCGGAAAAACCATCTCGGGAGTGACCTTCCGGTGGTCCGGCGCTCCGTCCAGCGTCATCAGCATCGATCCCGCCAGCGGAATCGCCACAGCCTTAGGAACCGGCACCGGAACTGTTATCGCGACGGCAGACAACCTTGCGAGTAATCCGGCGCAAATAGCCGTAACCCCGGGCTTTGCAAATACGGGAACCCTGAACACCAATCGCTATGGTGCTACGGCCACGCTGCTGAATAACGGCGAGGTCTTGATTGCGGGCGGAAACAGTGGCAACGGCGCCCTGGCCAGCGCGGAATTGTACAACCCTAAGTCCGGAACGTTTACAGCCCTATCGAATATGAACAAGCCCCACTTTTTGCATACGGCGACACTGTTGGATAGCGGCATGGTGCTGATCGCGGGAAACCAAAGCGCGCCTGCTACGCCGACGGCGGACGCAGAATTGTTCAATCCAGCGACCGGAGCATTTCAGTTGCTGGGCGGGATGATCACCCCGCGCTATGGCCATACAGCCACGATTCTCAACGATGGACGCGTGTTGCTGGCAGGGGGATATGGCACCAACACCGCCGAGGTTTTCAATCCGGTGGAGGAAACCTTCTCTCCGACGGCGTCGTTGAATATCCAGCGGGAAGAGGCCGCGGCGACCATCTTGCCTGATGGCACGGTGCTGGTTGTTGGAGGGTTGAGCGACACGACGGGGTTCTTGGCTAGCGGGGAAATTTACGATCCGCTAAAGAGCGCGTTCTCGCTTACGGGCAATTTGAATTTGGCGCGGGCCCAATTCACGGCAACACTGTTGAATGGCGGGTATGTATTGGTGGCCGGAGGGCTCACGGGAACGCTCGCAAATGCCACCGCGACCGCGACTGCGGAGATATACACCCCTGGCAATAAGAGTTTTTCCATCTCAGGAAGCATGATGACCGCCCGGTCACAGCAAACCGCTACGCTGTTGAGCGACGGCACAGTGCTGGTGGCGGGCGGAGAGGTCGCAGCGCCCGCGGTTGCCACGGCGAGTGTGGAGATTTTCGATCCGGAACAGGGTACTTTTGCCTCCGGCGGGATGTTGAACACTGCGCGCTACAGTCAGACGGCGACGACATTGACCAACGGAGGCGTATTGCTTGTCGGAGGCGACGGAACGACACAGACGGCCATGGGGAGCGCCGAATTGTATGAATACGATCTTTCGCCCGCGCCGGACTTGGAGCAGATCTTTGTCCTGCCGAGCAGCCCCACGATATCTCCGGGAAATTATCAGAAGTTCACGGCGCTCGGATCAAATCGGGTTATTTCCATTCCCTTTGCGTGTGTCTCCTGGAGTGTCTCGGATACGACAAACACGGCGATTGCCAATGATGTCAGCAACCCAGGTGCGGCCATCGCAGTGGCAAGCCCGGTCGTTCCGGAGCTCGTGACGGTGTCGGCCTCGGACGGAGGCGCGACCGGTTCGGCAACCTGGTTGGTGAATCCTACCGGGTTTCAGGCCGCGGGAAACATGAACTTCGCCCGTAATTTCTTTAATGGAGTTCTCTTGCGTGATGGGACCGCGTTGATCGTCAACGGAGCAGCTAGCGCGTCGGCGGAGCTATACTCTCCGTCCACCGGAACGTTCAGCGTCACAGCGGGAGCGCCGAACGCCAATCGATCGGAAGCCACGGCTACGCTCTTGAGCGACGGAACGGTGTTGCTGGCGGGCGGATCGTTGAGTGGTTCGGGAGCCACCGCCAGCGCGGAAGTGTATGATCCGAGCACACAAACCTTCACGCCAGTCGGGAGCCTGAATGTCGCCAGGTACAACCACACAGCGACGCTGTTGCCGAACGGTATGGTGCTGATTGCTGGAGGACAAACTTCGGCCAGCAACGAACTGAGCAGCGCGGAGTTGTACGATCCAGTGGCGCAGGTTTTTACCTTGACGAATACCTTGAATATAGCCAGAGCGGGGCACACGGCTACCGCGCTCGATGACGGGCGAGTGCTCCTGGCTGGCGGACAGACTTTGGGGGTCGGAGGATTCCCGTTGCAGGCGGAAATCTACGATCCGGCAAGCGGGGCGTTCCGCTTGACGGGCAATTTGACCACTGGCCGCGAATTTCACACTGCTACGCTTCTGCAGGGCGGGAAGGTATTACTTGCCGGTGGGGTCAACAACACGACCTCGGCGCTGGCGAGTGCCGAAATATACGATCCAGCTGCGGGAACCTTTACGGCAACGGGAAGTTTGACCACGGCGCGAGACCTGCACACGGCGAGCTTGCTGAATAGTGGAATGGTGCTGGTGGTCGGGGGAGCTTCGCCAACGATGGCGTTAAACAGCTCCGAGATTTATGATCCGGCGACTGGAGTGTTTACCGTGGGCGGAAACTTGGTGACCCCACGCGCGCAACAGGTCGCCGTAAGGCTCGAAAGTGGCATGGTCTTGCTCGCGGGGGGATCGAATGGAAGCGTCTTGTCGAGTGCGGAACTGTATTGATGGGCCGCATGGGACAAGCTGATTCACTCCGTCGAGTGGAACGCCATGCATCTTCCTGCAGAACGATTCAAAGATCGTTCGCCAGCCGCTGTCCATGTACCTTTTCTCGATGAAGGGGAATATCATCGTTCGATTTGGGAACGACGCTTCAATTGCTGGCAGGAGCGTTGCGAATTCCCTGAACGCCGCGACGAATGGACTGCGAAAGACTCATCCCTATGATCACGGGATCAAACAGCCAGCAAAGAGCTTGTCGAAATACGCGAAACGTAATTCGTCGGCACTGGATTTCTAGCGGTCGCCTCCCCGATGCTCCCTAGGGAGCGCTCGGCAGCCATCCGCTCGCGCAAGTGGCTCGCTACCGCTTGTATGTGTACATCGGCCAAGCCGTCCTCGGTAAACTCGGGAAGCTCGAGATTGTCAATTCCGCTTTGGGTGAAAGGTCGCCAAGTCTCGACGGGCGGTGCGGCGTAGAAATAGTTAAGTTCCGGCGTAGAAAAAAAAATCATTGGCGCCAACAGACGACCCGTCGGGCGATAGCTTTTGAGTGCGTTGGAGTTGGCCTGCAGCGGGAACTTGGCGAGGAGCGCCGATGGCGGTGCCGGCGATAGTCTTTCCTTAAAGTTCTGGGCTTTCCGCTGTAGCCAGGGAACCAACCGCTTTCTGGTGCGACCGGAACGAAGTCTGAGAAGTTCTAACCGCCCGCGTTGAAACAGAATGGTAAAGAGACTGTACCAACGCGCACCACAGTAGTTTGCAGTAGGAGTATTAAACATTGCCAGCAACGCCACGCTCTCGCCACGCAACTCGAGTTGCTTGGCCACTTCAAAGGCGATAAATCCCGCGGAGCAGTATCCGAAGAGGTGGTAAGGTCCACCCTTGTGCGCGCGGGTCATTTCGTCGGCATAGTGGCTGGCCATCTCCTCAATGCTGGTGTGCGCGGGCTTGCCGGCGAGCGCTTGAGAGTGCAGCCCGTACACCGGTTGATTGGGGCCGAGGTGTTGCAGGAACCTCCGGCAATAGGAAGCCGTACCGCCATGGGTGTGGAAGAAAAATATCGGCGGCAGGTCTCCGTACTCCCGAACAGGCACAAGCGAATCAAAGCTCTCCGGACGCGGATAGGCTTGGCCGCCAAGGGCGCGCGTGGCCTTTCCGGGCCGCAATGATGGTCGGTGAGAGAGAGCGGCCGGAAAATCGATCGTGCTTTCTTGCAAAACGCCTGCCCCCTGCTTGCCTTCCTGTTTTTGGTCAGCGGCAACTTCTGCCGGCGTCACCGGCCTCCGCGCGGGGCTGGGAAGAGGCCAATAAACAATTCTATCTGAACGTTCTGTTACAGTTCGATGAAAATTCGAGCGGTCTCGGCTTCTTGGGCGTTCTGTTGCCACTCGCTGCTGCCGGGTGGCGGCCGACTGCTTTCCGAGTGTGTCCCATCAACGAACCGTGCCGTCCGGGATGGGCAAGATCGACCGGCTAATCGCGGTCCGGGATCCCCGGGTAAGATGCCCGCCGTTGCCTACAGGGTGCGCCTGCGGCGGGGACTGACCCGGATTGGCGTTCGACGACAGGCATTCAACAAGAACGACTTTCGCTGCCGGGCCTTGTTCGCGAACGGATGACACTGCCCATATCTGAAAACGACAGGCGGCCAGATCTTATTTTGTCTGTGCCGACATGTGGGGATCTTAAAAAGAACGATAAGTCGCATTGACGGAATCCTCGTCCTGATGATCTCTCGGTCAAATCGTTGCGAAACAGACGCTGGCAGTCTTCAGTTTGTTCCCCCTCTGCCGGCTACCGCTATCCCAACAGGATCAAGCTGCGACGGTTTTGGCCTTCTTTGGTGCGTCGGATGCGCTCCTAAAATTCCAGCGCTTGTGATTGACTTTCACCGCAGCCACATCACCGGGCGCGAAGGGAATTGCCGCACACCCCCGAACCTCTATAACGCACCCCTCGCTGGCGGCAACCTGATCGAAATGCCGGCCGTCTTTAAGGGCCACGGAAATTACCTGATAACCCAAACCGGTTTCTCCGGCTTCCTTCAGTTGGGCTTGGAACTCAATCGGAATTGGCACGAGACGTTTCATAGCTGATCCTCAAAAATCGTAGTTTTGCTGGACACCCCCATTTTACGCCTTAACTCGGCAAAAGGTAGTCCGGGCGGTCAGCACAAGACCTCCCCCTCTGAGACCGGGTACTAGAACCGAGAGTCGGCGCCGCGAAAGTACCCGTCTCCGTCAGGGATGTTGTTGTCCAGCAAGGATTTCACGGGATTCGGCCAGATGGAGCCCCGGCCCTCCGTAGGCCAAGCTCGCGAGCGTCAAAAAGCTCAGGTTGCTTTAACTCGCGTTCGGAGACTGGACGCTCGGCGCTTCGACGCCGGCCTCGAGCAAATTGGCAAATTGCGGGGCGGCCAGGGGACGACTGAAGAGATAGCCTTGCCCTTCGGCGCAATTCTGGGCACGAAGATAGGCCCGCTGTTGCTGTGTTTCGACACCCTCGGCAATCACGCGGTATCTCAGGCTCTGGCCCATATTGATGATGGCGCTGACCAGGGTTGAGTCGTTCGGATCCGCTGTAATCTGCTGGACAAAGGACTGATCGATCTTCAACACATTAATGGGAAACCGGCGAAGATAGCTGAGGCTTGAATAGCCGGTCCCGAAGTCATCCACCGCGAGAAACACACCCATGCTCTTCAGTTCTTGTAAAACGCATTCCGTGGACGCGGCGTCGTCCATCAGTACACTTTCCGTCAGTTCGAGCTCAAGATACTGCGCTTCTAAGCCGGTTTCGGAAAGTATGGTACGCACGCCGTCCACAAAACCATCATGGCGAAACTCGATCGCGGAAACATTCACGGAAACCGGTACTGACGGCAGCCCCGCGACTTGCCAGGAGCGCGCCTGTTTACAGGCTTCACGCATCACCCAACTGTCAATGCGCCGAATCAGGCCGCAATCTTCGGCGATGGCCACGAACTGGGCGGGCGGCAACAGTCCGCGCCGGGGATGTTGCCAGCGCAGCAGAGCCTCGACTCCGGTGATTTCCCCGTTCTCGAGATTTACTTTCGGTTGGTAATGCAAGAGAAACTCTTCTCCCTCGAGCGCGCGGTGCAAGCTGCTTTCCAGCGATTGCCGCTGCACCGCCTTCAGATTCATTTCCGCCTTGTAAAACTGGAAGTTGTTCCGTCCCTGGCCTTTGGCGTGGTACATCGCGGTATCGGCATTCCTGATTAGCGTTTCGGCCTCCTGGCCATCTGTGGGGTAGATGCTTATACCGGCGCTGCCGCCGATATGCAGGTCCTGCCCACCGAGCCTGTGCGGGGCACTGAGCGAAAGAAGTATCTTTTTCGCGCTGGCCGCGGCGTCGTGCGGAGCGGAGATTTCAGGTAGCAGAACAACGAATTCGTCTCCGCCCTGGCGGCTGACGGTGTCGGTGCGCCGCACCGCAGCCACCAAGCGCGACGAAATGGATTTAAGCACCTGGTCACCAACGGCATGACCGAGGGAATCATTGATGTGCTTGAATCCGTCGAGGTCCAGAAAGATCACCGCCAGGAAAGCGCGCTGCCGCCGAGCCGCGGAAATGGCCTGCGTAATCCGATCGTGTAAGAGCAGGCGATTGGGCAGATTCGTCAGCACATCGTGCTGCGCGAGGTGATCCATTTTCTGCGACATGGCCCGCGTACCGGTGACATCGTGGAAAACGATCACGGCCCCGATGACCCGTCCGGAACGATCGTGAACAGGGGCTGCGGAATCTTCCACGGCAAATTCCAGCCCATNNNNCCCACGGTCTGATTCTGCGTCACTGCCATCGCCAAGGGGTCGCGCACCCCCTGCCGCGTGACGCCGTCGATTATGCGAAAGACTTCCGCCAGTGGTTTGCCAATGGCTTCCGCGCGTGGCCAACCGGTCATGGCCTCCGCGACCACATTGAGATAGTTGACCCGGCCGGAAATATCGGTGCACAGAACGGCGTCTCCAATGGAGTTGAGGGTTACCAGGGCGCGCTCTTTTTCCACGTACAAGGCATCCTCGACGACCTTGCGCTCGATGGCATTGCGCAGCGCGCGCCGCAGGGAGTAGCTATCGAGATGGGCGGGCAGCAGGTAATCCTGCGCACCGCGGGCCACTGCCTGTTTCGCCAGGGCTTCCTGGAAATCTCCGCCGAGAATCAGTATGGGGACGTCGGGAGCGATAGCGAATAGTTTATCGAAGGTTTCCATGCCCTGACTGTCTGGCAAAGACAACGCGACCAGGACCGCGTCGATGCCTCGCTGGCTCAGGAGCTCGAGCCCTCCCGAGAGCGTCTTGACCCATTCAAGATCGAACGAACCGGTGTCCGCCGGGGACAGGGCGTGGTGAATCCTTTGGGCAGCAACAGGATCGTGCGTAATGAGGAGTATTTTGGGGCACACGGCAGGGTTCTCTGGGGCGCTCCTGTCATCGAGCGTGACAGGAGTACGGGGTACTCGTCCAGGCAATTCGTCATTGAGTACTTTATTGAGTCGGGCTAACTATGGAGACTCTGCAGCCAGGCGACCGTCCGGCAATTAGCGCTGGGTCACATGCGCCAGAGACCCGTACTTCTTTCGCGGCAAGCCCGGGCCCTGGTTCGCTGGCGTTTTCGCCTTGCGGAGCGGTCCCGAGCGGTGCCCGTAGAATTCCGTCTGCCCCTTATTGCAACACCCACGGTCCGGTCTTCTCAATGAAGCGGAACCCGTATTGCGGAACGACCGTACCCTTCGGACTGGCATGAATGATTTTGGCCCTGCCCACGTACTCGATGCGGGCGGTCATCATATAGACTTCCACGACCGAGATGCTCGCGATGGCGGCCGAGCACGAGCATAGAAAGCCGCTCAGACTCACGTCTTCAGAAGTCACCAGCTCTTCAAACTTCCTTCCCTGAAGGTCGCTGCCTTGCAGCTTGAGGGGGACATGCAGACGCACGCGGACTTCGCTGCGCGGGGTGTAGCGCCGGGTTTTAGCCAGTTCGTGGAGGCGGACGCGCAAGACGTCAAAGTCGAAAGGCTTTGCAAAATACCCCGCCGCGCCAAGCTGCGTGCATTGCTCCTTGGTTTGTCCGCCTCCCTCGCCGCTTACGATGATCACCGGGATTAACTGAGTGCGTCCGAATGAGGTAAAGGTTTTCAGCAGGTCGTGACCGGAATATTTGGGCATATGCAGATCGAGCAAGATGACGTCGGGATGGTGTTCGAGGGCTAACGCCAGCCCCTGCTCAGGTTCGCCGGAATCGATGACTTCATAATCATCGCTGAGCTCAACGCGCATGAGACGGCGCAGCGCTTCATCGTCGTCCACAATGAGGATTTTTCGCATTCCTAGTCTCTCTGACCACCTGGACTTGAACTTGTTCCCGCAAGCTCGGGGATATCCTCGGCAGCCCTCGCCAGCCCGCGGGCGCCGTCGAGCACCTCGCGGGCCTTGCGAATCAAATCCTCTTCGGTAAATGGTTTGTGTACCAGGTAGGTTCCCGATTCGAGGATCCCGTGTCCGGCAATGAAGCTGTCGCTGTATCCGGACATATAAAGCACCTTCATTCCGGGTTGCCGCAGCAGCAACTGCTCGGCGAGGACGCGGCCGTTCATGCCCGGCATCACCACATCGGTCAGCAACAGATCGAAATTGACCCCGCAGCGCGCGGCGAGCGCGAGAGCTTCTTCACCACTTCCTGCCGACAAGACGCGAAATCCGGCAGCCTCCAGAAAGGTTTGCGCCAGCTTTCGCAGCGGTTGTGCGTCTTCGACGAGAAGAATATTTTCCGAGCCGCAAAGCTTTTCGCCAGAATCGAGTTTTATCTCCCGGGCGAGGGGATCAGCAAGGTGCCGGGGCAGAAAAATCTCAAAGGTTGTGCCCTTGCCCGGTTCGCTGTCCACCGCAATATAGCCATTGCTCTGTTTTACGATGCCGTAGACGGTGGCCAGCCCGAGTCCTGTGCCTTTGCCGAGTTCCTTAGTGGTGAAGAACGGCTCGAAAATATGGGTGAGCGTGACGGGATCCATGCCCGTTCCGGTGTCGCTCACCGCCAAAACCACGAAGTGCCCTGCCCACGAGCCAGGATGACCACGCACGTAAGTTTGATCGAGTTCCACGTTGGCGGTCCGGATTTCGAGCTTTCCGCCGGCGGGCATGGCGTCACGCGCATTCACCGCCAGGTTCATGATGACCTGTTCGATCTGGCTGGGATCGGCTTTGACGCTGTCCAAGCCAGGATCGAGTTGCAAGGACACAGCGACATCCTCTCCGAGAAGCCGCGCGAGCATGCTCTCGATTTCAGAGGCCATGGTGTTGAGGCTGAGCACCGCGGGGCTCAAGACCTGGCGACGGCTGAAGGCCAGCAACTGCTTGGTCAGAGACGCCGCCCGCTGGCCAGCCCTTTCGATTTCCATGGCGTGCTCACAGAGCGGGCTCGATTCACCTAGGGCTTTTCGCAGCACTCCACCGTACCCGATAATCACTCCCAGGTAGTTATTGAAGTCGTGCGCAATGGCCCCGGACAGCCTTCCGATGGCTTCCATCTTTTGCGCCGTTCTCAGTTGCTTTTCGAGGATTCGTTTCTCGGTTACATCCTCGGCAAAGACCTCGAAATACGCGGGAACTCCGTCTTCGCCGTCGATACGGCGTCCCGAACACCGCAAGGTGATGGGAGCGCCGTCGCTCCTCTTCCACTCCACTTCGATGTCCTTGATTTCTTCGGAATGAACGAGTAGTTCGGTGAGGCGGCGGTGTTCGGCGTCATGCAGGAAGACGTCGGCCAGCTCTTTGCTGTGCAGTTCTTCCGCCGAGACGTAGCCGAGCATCTGACGGAGCGCCGGATTCGTCTGTAGGAATCGTCCACCGGTGCTGGCACGATAAATGCCGTAGGGTGCGTCTTCCACCACCGAACGAAAATTGGCCTCTGAGCGGCGCAATGCTTCCTGTGCGTTTTTGCGTTCCGTGATGTTGCGGTCGACGATTACCAGTTTTTCCGGGTTTCCCTGGGCGTCGAGGATGACGCTGGAAGTAGACTCCAGCGTGAGCCACGCGCCGTCCTTGTGGCGGAGACGATACTCGAGGGTTTTTCCCAATCCCGAGCGCTGCGCTTCCTCGGCGGCGCGTTTGACGGTTTCGCGATCCTCGGGGTGGATCTGCTCGAACGCCGACGAGGCGCGTAATTCCTCCGACGTGTATCCAAGCACTTTCTGGTAGGAAAGGCTGTTGAACAGGCGATTCCCCTTCATATCCACAACCGCGATCATATCCGCGGCGTTTTCGCTGATAAGGTGAAAGAGCTCCTCGCGTTCCACCAGGCGACGCCGGATACGGTGATTCAGAAGATGCTGATAGACGGTGTAGAGATCGAAGAGGAGTACCAGCCCCACAAGGCCGCGCAGCACTGGCGGCATAGCGCCTATGCTGTGGAACTCGATATTCGAGTGGGCGTCCGGCAGAAGAAAAGAAGCCAGGCCAATGGTCAGCAGCAGGGAAATGACGCCCGACACTGCCCACAACCACCACTCGCGCCGCTCTATGCCCCGGAAATTAGTGCGAAGCACGGTCGCTCGTGAATCATCCGGCTTATGCACATTCCTCGCTCGAAACAGGCGCACGATTCACCGATGGGGTTCTACACTTGTGCGGGATGGCGGATTCCTTCCCGACTATTCCTGCACGGCTTCTACCAACCGCGCGTTTCTTTTTCCCCACGGCTTCGGTCCGAGGCTGTCGCCCTGGCACATGTTGGCGGCGAGATTTCCCGTAAGGCGCGGCAGGACGGGCAGGACCGTCCCAACATGAAGCACGCCGCCCATTTTGGAACGAGTGTGCAAGCTTACGCTTACTGTTGGACGGCAATCGATCGATCGCGGAACGCCGATTTTGAGAAGTCCGGCGAAGTCCTCGGGGAAATTCGCGCGGATGAACAAGCAACCCTGCGCTTCCTCGCACGGGTGTACCTCGGGAAATATGTCGGGAAACATGCTCACGCCGAGGCCTTTGGTGACGTGCGGATGGCGTTGGCTGCTGGCGATGGCGGGGTGTTCTGCCTTGCGGACTTCGGGAAGCAGCACGATGAATTCACCGCCGCCCGGGCAGCGCACGGTGTGCGGTCCCCGCACGCCATCAATCAAAGCGTTCGGATGTGGCGCGTTGAGGTTTCCAGCCAGATGCCCCGCTTGGCCGGCTAGGTGGCAGGCGCGAGAAACGTTCCGGAAATTTCCTGGGGCATCAGGTCTTGGTAACCTTCTGTGCTGGCAAGGAGTTCCGCCGCGCTGCTGGCGTCCATGGGTCTTGAGAAGAAGTAACCTTGGGCATATCGGCAACCCAACGATTTCAGCAGTTGTACTTGTTCGGAGCTTTCGACGCCTTCGGCCACCACATCCATACCCAGATTATTTCCGAGGTTCAGAATCGTCTTTACAATCTCCCGGCTCTCGCCGTTGTTCAGCATGTCGGCGACGAAGGAACGGTCGATCTTCAGGACGTCCAACGCGAAACGGCGCAAGTAACTCAAGGACGAATATCCCGTGCCGAAATCGTCGATGCACAAGCGCACACCCAAGCCCCGCAGTTCGCTGAGGATCCGCGTGGTGCGCTCTTCGTCGCGCATGGTCACGCTTTCCGTGAGCTCCAGTTTCAAACTGCGCGCTGCCAGGCCCGATTCGCGCAGGACTTGTTCGACCTGGCTGACCAGGTCGGGCTGCGCGAACTGCTTGGCCGAAATGTTGACGGCCATAGTGAACAGGGAAGCCGCCGGGAATTGCGAAATCCAGGCTGCCAGCTGCCGGCAGGCCTCGAGGAGGACCCAGTGGCCGATCCCTAAAATTAGACCCGTATCTTCGGCCGCGGAAATGAATCCCGCGGGCATTACCATTCCGAAATCCGGCCGCTGCCAGCGCACCAGGGCCTCAAAGCCGGTAATGCGGAAATCGTGCAGCGTGACGATGGGCTGGTAGTGCAAACGGAATTCCTTGCGGTCCGTGGCGTTTCGCAAATCGGTTTCGAGTCTGAAGCGGCCCCTGGCGGTGTCGTGCATGTTCGGATCGCACATTTCGCAGCGCGCTTTGCCCAGTGCTTTGGCCCGGGACATCGCCGTGTTGGCATCTCCCAGCATATACTCCGCCGCGCTGTAACCACTGCCGCTAAAGGCAATCCCGATGCTGGCGGTGGCGTGCACCACCTGATTGGCGACGTAGAACGGCGATTGAATATTCTGTTGAATCCGGTCAGCGACGCGGATGGCCTCGCTGGCATCGTGAATGCGATCCAGCAAGATGGTGAATTTGTCGCCGCCGAGCCGCGCCAGTACGCCGTCTTGTTCGGCATGTCCGGCCGTGCCGCCGCCCCTTGGAGAACGGAGCATGGCGTCATCGCGCCGGATCGAGCCTTGCAGCCGGTCGGCAATCTGCACCAGCAGCCAGTCGCCAGCGGCGTTCCCCAAACTGTCGTTCACGATGCTGAAGCGATCCATGTCCACAGACAGCACCGCGAATTTATAATCCGGGTGGCGGGCTCCCCAATCCACGCAGAGCGTCAGGCGCTCCAAGAAAAATGCCCGGTTGGGCAGTTGCGTGAGGGGGTCGTGCAAGGCATTGTGCGTCAATTTGTCTTCGAGTTTCAGGACGCGGGCCCCGGCGCGTAACCGGGCCTTCAGTTCTTCGGTATCCCAGGGTTTGGTCAGATAGTCGTCGGCCCCGGCTTCAAGGCCCTTGACGATGTCCTCTTTGGAGGTTCTGGCCGTCAGCAGAATGATATAGATGTAAGGATATTCCGAGCGCCGGCGAACTTCGCGACATACTTCAAGTCCGTTCAGCCCGGGCATGAGCCAGTCGAGGAGCGCCAAGCGAGGGCCATGCTTGCTGCACAGGGACTCGAGAGCCAGACTTCCGTTCTCTACCGCTTCAACCGCATAGTCCTCCTGCTCGAGTATTTTGCGCAGGAGACGCCTGGTAAATCCGTCGTCGTCAGCAAGGAGGATTTTCATCGGCTCACGCAGCCCTGCCGCCCGCGGTGTTCTCGGCATACCTGGCCCATCCGGCGCCTGGAGTGGTCTCCGGGAGAGATTGCGGGGCGCAGTTTATGGCTTCCTAACTTCATGGTTTTCTCGCCGAAGCGTGCCGGTGGCGTCGCCGGGCGACGGCCACATAACCACAATGGATTCAGGGGACCTTTGCAGCTTCGGGCGAGAATGCGGCAGCTCGACGAACCGATTCTTGAAGGGGAGTATAGAATCATTTTGATTGCCGAGAGAGTCAATACATTTATTAACGGATGACGCCAATCGGCTATTCCGGGAATTGAAAATCGTTCACCCGCCTGCGGGTTGCCGTGCTCGGCGTTCGAGATGCTGAACTACCGACTGCCGAAACGAAAGACGATACCAGCCGAAATGCGCACGTGGTTTTCGGAGGCGGAGTTGCCATTGAGGTTGCGGAAGCGAGTGAGAAGATAGTCGACCTCGAGGAGACGCAGGGAGATCTCGTGGCGCAGGGGCATGTCCACACCGCCGCCGACGGAGATAGCGAAAGCGTTTTCGCCGGCGTTGATGCCGCCCGAGTTGGCGGTAACCCGCGCGCCGCCGAGAAGGACTTGTGCAAAGGGGACCAAGGCGTGCGCTTTGCGTAGCGTATAGCGCGGTCCGAACAGATAACTGTACAGGTTGCTTGAGAGTCCGCTTGGCAAATCGCCGAAGCGGTAGGCGCCGAAATCGCCGATGAGCGAGAAGCGGGCGCTGAAATTGTAGGCCAACGAGGCGCTGCCGCCGTTGAGGTTGAAGCCGCCACCGATGTTCGCAGAGCCGGCGCGGAGGTAAGAGTAAGCGCCGGAGACGTCGAATTGCGAGGCGGAGGCGGCGTTGTTTTGCGCGCGGGTCGCGCACGGGAAGAGCACGCAGATCGCCAGAAGCAGGGCGGCCAAGATTGGCGAAGGTCGTTCCGCTCGTAGGGCGCTGGAACCTGCATGAGGTGCCAGAAGATATATTTCCTCTATGGGCATCGGGTCTCTCTCGCCTCCCTCGGGCATGGCGGATTTCCTTTTTCTAGCTGCAAGAATTTAGGGCGTTACGATCAGGGTTACCGGCGCGGAATGTTGCAACGCGCCGGAACTGGCGGTGATGGTCAGGGAATAGGTGCCTGCGGGAGTCCCCAGATTGCGGAAATTGCGGGCGCTGGCGCAGCCGACGAGCGTGAGCGTGCTGCAGGCGAGGATGAGAGCGAGCCACGTCCAGCGTTTGCCGGAGCGGCGCAGGCGTGGGTTGAAGCTCGACAGCGCCAGGCCGGCGAGCGGCAGGAAAAGGGCATAGAGCGGGAAGCGACTCGTCGGCCAGTTGCGCGTGAGGTACGGATCGTCGGCAGTGGTGAGGATATTCAGTGTAGCGAGTGCCGGATTGGCACCCGGCGTCACCGACGACGGATTGAAGATGTAGCTAGTGCGCCCGGGCAAGCCGCTCAGCGTCAAGGTGATCGCGCTGGCGAAGACATTGTTTTGCGGAGTTACGGTGAGAGCGTAGTTAGCCTGTTGGCCCGCTTTTACCGTCAGCGTGATTTGGCTGGAAGAGACCGCAAAATTGGGCGGGGGAGTGATGGTAGTAGTGTCGCTGCCCGAACTGCTGCTGCCGATTGCTCCGCCACCCGAGACCGATGCGGAATTTGCGGCGCTGGCCGGAGCGTCGGCCGCTACGGCGACGGTGAGTGTGATGGCGGGATAGCTCGCGCCCGAGGCCAGGGCGTCAGTGCGCGTGCAGGTGAGCGTTGCCAGAGTGCAGGTCCAGCCCGCGCCGCCGATGGCGGTAGCGGTGAGCCCCGCAGGCAGAGTGTCAGTGACGGTGACAACACCTGCTGTCGGACCGACGCCGCTATCGCTGACCGTTAGCGCATACAGGGCCGAGGTCTGCCCCTCGTAGAAGTTGCCGGAGTGCGTGGAAGTAATGGTCAAGTTCGGCGTCAGAACGTTGATGGAAGCGGTAGCGGTATTGCCAGTGCCGCCATTGCTCGAGCTGACCGCACCGGTAGTATTGACCTGATTGCCTGCGGCTGTGGCATTCACGCTGACGGAAAAGGTGCAGCTGGCGCCGGCAGGGATCGTTCCTCCCGATAGCGTAACGTTCCCCGAGCCGCCGGGTGCGGCGATGGTCCCGCTGCCGCAGGTGCCGGCCAGAGCGTTCGGCGTCGAGACGACCAGGCCGGACGGCAGGGTGTCGGTAAAGGCTACGCCAGTCAGTGCGATTGCCGCATTAGGATTGCTGATGGTGAAGTGGAGAGAGGTCGCGGCCGCCAAGCCAAGCGAAACGGCGGCAAAGGATTTGCTGATACTCGGAGGCATGGCCGTGGTCAGAGTGGCGGACGCGGTGTTGCCTGTGCCGCCGTTGGCGGACGCGATCGCTCCAGTGACGTTGGTGAAATTGCCGGCGGCGTTGCCCGTTACATTGACGGTAAAAGCGCATGAACCTCCCGCGGCCAGGGTTGCTCCAGAAAGACTTACGGCGCCCGAGCCCGCCGCCGCCGTGACCGTGCCGCCGCCACAAGAGCCTGTGACACCGTTCGGTGAGGCCACAGTGATTCCAGCAGGTAGCATGTCCGTGAAGGCTACGCCTGTGAGGGGCACGGTGTTTGCGGCGGGACTATTGATGGCGAAGGTCAACGCAGAATTGGCGTTTGGCGAGATGGCCGTGGGATTAAAGGCCTTGGCGATGGTTGGCGGCGCGACCACCGCGATGCTGGCCGAGGCGGTCCCTCCGCTACCGCCCTCGTTCGAAGTTACGGGGCTGGTGTTGTTGTTTTCTGTGCCGGCCGCGACACCAATGACGTTGACGGAAAAATTGCAAGAGCTGCTCCGTGCCAGAGTCGCTCCGGCCAGGCTCACGGATGCCGCGCCTGCAGTTGCGGTGATGACGCCGCCGCCGCAGCTTCCGGAGAGAGCATTGGGCGTGGCGATAGCGAGGCCTGCGGGGAGCACATCGCTGAAGCCGACGGCGCTCAGCGCGCTACCGCTATTGTTGTTCTGAATCGTGAAGCTGAGTGAAGTTGAGGCGTTGAGGGGAATGCTGGCCGCGCCAAACGCTTTGATAATGACCGGCGGGGCTGTGGCATTAAGGGTGGCGAGAGAGATGTTGCTGACCCCGCCGTTGGTCGAGCTCGCTTGTACGCTGTTGTTTTTGATACCGCCCGTCGTGGCCGTGACATTCACGGAAAAGCTGCACGAGCTGCTCGTGGGGAGTGTTGCGCCGGCAAGGCTGACCGAGGACGATCCCGCGGGGGCCGTGATGGTCCCTGCGCCGCAAGTTCCGGCGAGCGCGTTGGGCGTCGAGACCACCAAACCGGCCGGGAGGTTATCCGTGAAGGCCACGCCGTTGAGCGGGCCGGAGTTCGCAGCGGGATTGCTCAGTGTAAAGGTGAGTGAGGTCGAGCCACCCACCGCGACGCTGGCCACGCCGAATGATTTTGTAATCGTCGGCGGGGTCGCCACCGTGAGATTTGCGGACGCGGTGTTCCCAGTGCCTCCGTTGCTGGCGCTTACCGCGCCGGTCGTGTTGGTGTAATTACCAGAAGCACTGCCGGTCACGTTAACGGATATGGCGCACGCGGCGCTCGGCGCGATGGTGCCTGCCGACAGAGAAATACTGTTGGATCCTGCCAGCGCCGTGGTTGTGCCACCACACGTGCTGCTCAAACCGTTGGGCGTGGCTAGCACTAGTCCCGACGGGAAAGTGTCCGTAAACGCCACCCCGCTGAGCGCCGCGGTGTTGCCGGCTGGGTTGCTGATCGTGAAGGTCAAAGAAGTGTTCGCGCTCACGGAAATCGCGACGGGGTTAAAGACTTTGGCGATCGCTGGTGGAGCGACGACACCGATGCTGGCCGAAGCGGTGCCGCCGGTTCCGCCCTCCGTCGAGGAGACCGCGCCGGTGGTGTTGTTCTGCTGGCCCGCAGAAGCTCCCGTGACATTCAGAGAGAAGGTGCAGGAGCCGCTTGGCGCCAGAGTCGCACCAGACAAGCTGACGAGGTTCGTGCTTTGCATGGCGCTGATGGCTCCGCCGCCGCAGGTGCCGGCGAGGCCGTTAGGAACG